>JBBPZZ010000085.1:0-81575 GCA_038198445.1 Rubrobacterales bacterium | reverse complement strand
TGAGCGGCGGAAGAGACCTTCGAGGACCTTGCCGAGGCATTTGATGCCCCACTCCATGTATTCCTCTTTGTACAGGGCTACGCGCACCACGGCGTCGACGCTCAGGGGGTCGAGGTTGCCGCGTTCGATGGTGGTGAAGACATAGTCGTACTGGGTCAGGATCTCATCGACCACGGGACGGGCGTCGGGCATGTCTTCGGACTCGAACATAAAGACGTAGGTTCCGGCGATGATCTGGAGGGCCTTGTCCTGGTGATCGTAATCTCCCCGGGCATACTCTTGTATTACCTCGAATAATCCCGAGAATTTTCCTTCGCGCGCTTCCATAGTCCTCTCCGTCTTTTAGCCGCTGTTCTCCCGAGGAATTGTAGAGGCGCGTCAAGCTATCCGCCGCCAGAGTTGCCGGTGTGTGAAATTTCCTACATAGATTCCCGGATAGAGCATGATTTTCCTTTGAAACACGCAGGGCTCACTGATAGGCTCTTCACCATGAGTGAAGCAGCAAGACATACTCCCGCTGTTAGCGGACATCAGGTACTGGCGGCAGGTCTCGCCTCGACGACGGCGGCGATCGTTACCTCCAAGTTCGGGGTCGCCGGGACCTTATTGGGGGCGGCGCTTACGAGCATGATCATCACCGGCGGAGGCGCCGTTCTGAAGGCCTACCTGGAGAGCGTAACGGGCCGCGTAAGCAAGATGCCTTCTAAGATACAGGCACGGGCGAACCGGCATAAGGCCGGTCGTGTAGACGCCCCCACCATTCCCGGACGACCGGACCTCCGGGAGAACTTCATGGGCCGGCTACGGGCCTCTCTCGACTGGTTCTCTCATCTCCCCACCTTCAGCCGGCGCTCGATCATGCTCAAGGGCTTCGTCGCGGCTATCGCGGCCTTCGTAATCGGTCTGGTCGCCATCACCGGCGCGGAAGCTCTTATCGGTAATAATCTCTCTTGCGGACTGTGGTCCAAATGCGCCGTGGGAGCGAGCCCCGGCGTCCATCCGCTTGGTCTGGACGGTACGGGCGCGAAGTCGACGTTCTCCGGCGGCGGCGCGAAGACTTACGATGGCACTTCCCAGGACACATCCGGCACGCAGACGCAGGGTGGTTCGAATGGCTTGAGTAACCTCTTGAACAGACAGGACTCGAATACGCAGCAGGAGGTGCAACAGGCTCCTTCCGACTCCGGTGTCCAGCCAGCGGACCCGAGCACCGGGACCGCACCACAACCCTCGTCGGGTACGGACACGCAGACGCCAACTCAGGACTCCGGGGTCCCGGCGCCTCAGCAGGCTCCGGCTCAACAACTGCCCGCCGGCGGTTCCGGGGCGTCGCCGGGCGTCGCCGGCCAGTCAGCGCCAGCGCCGCAACAGGCTCCCGCTGCCGCCGATCAATAGCCTCTCTTGACGCCTCTACAAGAATAGAGCTACCCTCACAGAAGGCTACGCTGTCACAAGGCCTTTGAGACTTACCTCCTGGTGTGAGAGCGTTCCAGACCGCCGGTGGGCGGACGGGATAGAATACACTGGTCTTGACGAGCCCGTATGATAATCCATCTCCCAAACCTGTCCTGCTACTCGTGCTTGATGGCTTGCGCCCTGACGTGCTGCGGGCGGCGATCCAGGCCGGCGCCGCGCCGAACCTGGGGGCGATAGCCGAACGTGGCGAGGCGGTCTGGGATGCGGTCTCGGTCTTCCCGAGCATTACGCCCGCCGCGACGGCGGCGATAGCGACCGGCGAGGCCCCGGCGAAGAGCGGCATTATCGGCCACGCCTGGTACGAAAAAGACGAGAAACACGTCGTGGTCTACGGCGCCATGACGGAGACGGTAATGGCGACCGGTCCCATAAAGGTCTTCCACAACAACGTCTGGCGCATGAACCGTGACGACCTGCACGCCGCCACGCTCTTCGAGAGTCTGCACGAGCGCGGCTTCGACGGGGCCTGCGTCAACTTCCCGGTGCGGCGCGGTCCTCACGAACACCCGGTTCGGATGAAGACCGTCGAAGGCTACCTGAAGGGCAGCCGGTACCTGGGGCCTTCCGTGGACGGCCCGAAGGAATACTTCATGGGAGACTTGTTCTACAGCCGCAAGACTGGCCTCAGTGGACGCAAGGCAAACGGCGGCATCCGCCAGTCAGTCGGCATCAACGACGAGTACGCCGCCCAGATCGGGGCGATGCTCGTCAAGGAGCAGGTCGCGCCCTTCAACCTGGTCTACTTCTTCAAGGGTGATTCGATCGCCCACCATCACGGGCTCGTGGCGCAGCGCCGATGGGTGGAGAAGGCGGATGGGTACGTCGGCCGGATCTTCGATGCGGGAGGCGGGGTGGACCGGGTGCTGGAAGAGTACGCAGTGCTCGCGCTCTCCGACCACGGACACTCGCCGCTGTTGCCGAAACGCCGTTATGTGGACCTGCGAAAGATCCCCGGCGAGAGGGTCTCTTTCGGGGTGAAGGCGCGTTTCACGCCGGGAATAAGCGTGGTCGTGGTGCCAAACGGCCGCGCCGCGCTCCTGTACCTCGGCGCTGGCGCGAACCGGAGATCCGTCGTCGAGGGCCTTGCCGGACGCCGGGGTGTCGACCTCGCCGCCTGGATGGAAGGCGATTGGGTTGTGGTCCGCAGGCTCGGGCGGGAGTTGCGTTTCCGGCCCGGCTTAGGCCCGCGAGACCAGTTCGGGCAAAGCTGGGAGATCGAGGGAGATCTCCGCGCCCTTGAAGTCGAAGTTTCGGAAGACTTCCTGCGTTACGGCGAATACCCGGATGCTCTGGAACGGTTGTGGGGGTGCCTGCGCTCTCCGAGGTGTGGTGACGTTGTGCTCTCGGCTACACCAGGATATACGTTCGGCGAGGTCTCGGGAGGGTATCACGTGGCGAGCGATCACGGCTCCCTGCACGCCAGCGACTCGAACGTGTTTGTGCTGGCGAGCGGGGTACCCGCCCCACAGAGGATAACCGACGTTGCTCCCACGCTCCTGCGTCACTTCGAGAAGACGGCCCATAAAGTGACGGTACATGTCGGCTAGAAGCAACGGATCTTCGAACGAGGAGCAGCCAGGGATTCGACCCAGCTCCCGGCGCGGGTTCGGGTGCGTGACGTGGGTTTATATGGGGATTCTGGTCTTCCTCGCCGTAGCGTTCTTGTTATGGCTTGCCCTGAGGTACGCTGGCGGGGAAGAGGTCTTCGGATATACCCTGCCGCGGCTCTCGTTCCTGGGGCTTGTGCTGATCGTCCCCGGCATGGTCCTGGGAGCCGTACTCGGCACCCGGACCTACCGGGCGGAGCGCCGACGCGCTACCCGCGTTGGAGCGGGAGTAGGAGCCCTGATCGGCTGGAGCGGGTTCTTCGCCCTGGACTGGTTCGCGGCGGCCCTGGACCTGAACCGGCGCGACGAGGCTTTCCGAACCGTCGCCTTCCCGAACCTGGCGGGGAGCCTGGCCTACTACGCCTTCGTGCCGCTCACGCTCGTGGCGACGGTCCTGGTTATATACGCCCTCTACTCGAAGAAAGCGGACTTCGAGCGACGGCGCGGGCTGGCTCTCGTCGGTGCGGCGCTGGCTTTGGTCGCCGGCCTGTTGATAATAGGTACGGACTTCGACATATCCGGTGTGATCGGAGCGCTCATGTCCACCATATCCGCCGCGCTGGGCGGCTACGTTTCGGGTTCGGGATACGCGCGGGCCGGAGGGGACGACATGATCCCGCCGGGCGCGACCATCCGGCGTAAGGAACCGCGCAGGAAGCCTCGCTAGAACGGTAATCTCCGCCGCCTGCGCGGTATAATCCACGCGATGTCTCAGAACGGCTATCCGGATCGCTCCCACCTTCCGACCTCTCCCGGCGTCTATATCTTTAAGGACGCGGACGAGAAGGTCATCTACGTCGGCAAGGCGAAGAATATCCGTAGCCGGGTCGCCAATTACTTTACCCGCTCCGGCGACGGCCGCCCGAAGATAGCCGAGCTTAGGGAGCGGGTCGCCCAGATAGATTTCATAGCCACGCGTACCGAGACCGAGGCGCTGGTCCTGGAGGCGAACCTCATAAAGCGCCACCGCCCGCGCTTCAACGCCTCTCTGAAGGACGACAAGAGCTACCCGTACATCGTGGTGACAACCGGCGACGAGTACCCACGGGTCTTCGCAACGAGGAGCGCCCACGACACGCGGCACCGCTATTTCGGGCCGTTTCCGAGCGCGGGTTCCGTCCACGCCACGCTCGACGTGTTGAACAAGACCTTCCCGTTCCGCAAGTGCCGTGGTCCGGAGCCGGGCCGCCGCAGCGGCGTGCCGTGCCTCAACTACCACATCGGGCGGTCGGCGGCGCCGTGCGTTGGGGCGGTGACGAAGGAGGAGTACGATCTCATTATCTCCGATGTGATCTCCTTCCTCGAAGGCAGGGTCGCACCCTTGATCCGTGAACGCGAGACCGCGATGCGCGAGGCCGCCCGCCAGATGGACTTCGAACGCGCCGCCAAGCTCCGGGACGAACTCAACGCTCTCTCCCATGTGCGCGACCGCCAACAGGCAACCCTCGCCTCGGAGGACTCTTTCGACGCGGTCGGGGCTTACGTCGAAGGTGAATCAGCCTGCGTTCAGGTCTTCGCCGTGCGCGACGGACAGGTCGCCGGGCGTGACTCTTTCCTCCTAGATAACTACGGCGAAGTGAGAGCTGAAGACGTGGCGCTTCAGTTCATCCCGCAGTATTACGATACGGCCGCCGTTCCCCGTGAGGTTTTGCTCCAGACAGATGCGCCGGATGAGACCCTCGCCCCGCTCGCCGAGCATCTCTCAGGGATGCGCGGGACCAGGGTCGAAGTCCGGCATCCACGCCGGGGAGACAAACGGCGCATCCTGGAGAACGCGGTCCGGAACGCGGAACTGGGGCTCGCCCACGAGAAGGCGCTGGACGAAGCCAGGCGCAACAGGGTAGCCTCGACGCTCGATACGCTGAGGGAGGAGTTGGCGCTGCCGCGGCTCCCGATGCGGATAGAGTGCTACGACATCTCGAACACGATGGGGACGAACTCCGTCGCTTCGATGGTCGTATTCCAGGGCGGACGGCCCGCCAAGAGCCAGTACCGGAGGTTCAAGATAAAGACCGTCGAGGGGGCCGACGATTTCGCCAGCATGGCCGAGGTCATCCGCCGCCGCCTCGAACGCCTCGGCGCCAACGACGAGAAGTTCCCGCCGCCGGATCTCATCCTTCTGGACGGCGGCAAGGGCCAGCTCTCGGCGGTAGCGTCGGTCTTCGGAGAGATGGGCGTCGGCGTCGAGCTGCCGGACATCCCCCTGCGCTCGCTCGCCAAGCGTGACGAAGAGGTCTTTGAGCCTGGCCGCCCGGAGCCCGTTTTGCTGGCGCGCAACTCACCCGAGATGCACCTCCTCCAGCGCGTCCGCGACGAGGCGCACCGCTTCGCAAACACCTACCACCGCAAGCTGCGGGGAAAGGCGATGACCGTCTCCGTCCTCGACGAACTGCCCGGCGTCGGCCCGGCCAGGAAGAAGAAGATACTCTCCCACTTTGGAACCCCCGAGGCTTTTCTCAACGCCTCACTGACGGAACTGGAGGCCGTCCCCGGACTACCCGGACGGGTGGCGCGAGAGATACACGCGCGGGTCCACAGGTAGAGCAGACGGCTCTTCGCGTGCCAGTGGAGACTGGCGAGGTTGATCCAGCCGAATCTACAATACGTTTACGACGTATCCATACGGCCAGAGGGGGAGATCTTCCAGGTGCGACTCGAAAGAAAGTCCGGTGTTTCAGAGACCACCGCTAGAGACACTCCGGTTCGGGGTGTGGGGCGGCGGGATCTCCTCGTCGTTGTCATTGTCGCGGCCTTGCTCGTATCCCTTGCTGTCCTGCTGGCCGGGTCGCCTGGCGCGGACGCCGCGGCGCGTTGGAGGCCCGAGCCCGGCACTAGCTGGCAGTGGCAACTCTCGGGAAAGGTGAACACTTCTTTCAACGTGGATGCCTATGACATAGATGGTTTCGACAACAGCTCGCGAACCGTCGGGACGCTCCATCGCAAGGGAAGCAAGGCGATCTGCTACATCAGTGCCGGAAGTTGGGAGAACTGGCGGCCCGACGCCGGGAAGTTTCCGAAATCCGTGATCGGCAACAAGTACGAGGGCTGGGCGGGCGAGCGCTGGCTGGACATCCGGCGCATAAACCAGCTAGCCCCGATCATGCGCGCCAGGATGAACATGTGCAAGAGCAAGGGCTTCGACGCCATTGAACCCGACAACATCGACGGATACACGAATAAGACGGGCTTCCGTATAACCTCCGGCGACCAGTTGCGCTACAACAAGTGGCTCGCCCGCGAGGCGCACGCCAGGGGACTCTCCATCGGTCTCAAGAACGATGAGGGCCAGGCAAAAGCCCTGGTCCCGTACTTCGACTGGGCCATGACCGAGGACTGCTTCGACGAGGGCTGGTGTTCGAAGATGCGGCCTTTCGCGGCTTCCAACAAGGCCGTGTTCGCCGCCGAGTACACGGATACGGGCGCGACACCCGCGCGTTTCTGTTCGAAGGCCAGATCTCTGCACTTCGACGCCATCTTGAAGAAGCGAAACCTCGGCGCCTGGCGACGTGGGTGCTAGCTCCCGCCGGGCATCATCTGCTCCCTCGAATGTCTCACGGAAGCCGGTTCTGATCGCGATCGCGCGCGGAACGGTTAAATAACCCTTAAATATACGGTTTCCCGTTGCAAGCATGAAGTGGTGATGCTACGCTCGAAGCGCGAGATGGACTTTATGCCGCAGGAGAGAGGGGAATCCCCGCGTGAGTGACGAGGCGTCGTCGCGGGTCGAGGCTCCGGAGGCTGCGCCGAGACGTCGTATCGTGGTCATCACGGGTCTCTCCGGCGCCGGGAAGTCAAACGCCCTTCACGCTTTCGAGGACGCGGGCTACTTCTGCATCGACAATTTGCCGCCGCGAATGATCCCAGCCGTCATGGAGACTACCGGCGGGCCGGAAGACGTGGTCGTCGTGATGGACAGCCGGGGCCGGAGGTACTTCGGTTTGGAGCTGGAGCAGAGCCTGGAGACCATCGCGCTCGAGAATGGGTGGGAGCACCGGGTACTGTTTATAGAGTCGGACGACTCCTCGCTCGTGAGACGCTATAAGGAGAGCCGCAGGCCGCACCCGGCGGCGCGTAACGGCGACGTACTGGAGGCTATCCGGGAAGAGCGGCGGGACCTGGCGAACCTGCGCGAGAAGGCGGACCTCATCGTGGACACCACCGGATACTCCGCGTTAGACGTGCGGCTGAGGTTCAAGAAGCTGGCCGAGTCGCTAACCAACCGGCTCACGGTCAGCCTCATCTCCTTCGGGTTCAAGCACGGCGCGCCGATGGACGTGGACACGCTTCTCGACGTCCGCTTCCTACCGAACCCGCACTACGATCCCGCGCTCCGCCCGCTGACGGGCCTTGACGGGCCGGTGCGCGACGCCGTCCTCGGTTCTGAAGACTGCCAGATGTTCCTGGAGAAGACGCTAGACCTTCTCTCTTTCCTCATACCCCGCTACGCGGCGGAGGGGAAGACCTACTTCACCATCGGCATAGGCTGTACCGGAGGGCGCCACCGCTCCGTGGCTATCGTCGAAGAGCTGCGCCGCACTCTTGCACCCCTCACCGGAGAGATGAACGTGGACCTCTTCGTCCGTCACCGCGACGCCGGAGACTAGCCGCCAAAGACTAGCCGCCGCTGCGCTACAATCTTCCAGAAAAGCCGGGCCGGCAAAGCTGCCTGCCTGGTGCGAAAAACCTGAAAACTGGAGGCCGAACGTGGCTGGAATGCTGGTCGAAGGCAAGTGGAAGACGGAGAATCAGTGGGCAAACGAGAAAGGCAGGTTCGTCCGCTCTTCAACCAGCTTCCGCGATTGGGTGACGGCGGACGGCTCCAGCGGCTTCGAGGCGGAGGCTGGCCGCTACCACCTGTACATCGCCTGGGCCTGTCCGTGGGCGCATCGCACGGCCATCATGCGGAAGCTCAAAGGACTCGAAGACCTCATAGGGTTATCGGCTGTTGGGTCTTACATGGGCGATGATGGATGGGCCTTCCAGGACGAGCCCGGCGTGATCCCGGACACCATAAACGGCGCGACGTACCTGCGGGAGGTCTACCAGAAGGCCGACCCGGACTACACCGGCCGCGTCACCACGCCGGTACTCTGGGATAAAGAGACGGAGATTATTGTCAACAATGAGTCCCGCGACATTATCCGTATGCTCGACACCGAGTTCGAGGACTTCGCCACGACGGACGCTTATTTCTACCCCGAAGACCTGCGCGGTGAGATCAATGCCACCATAGACGCCATCTACAACACCATAAACAACGGCGTCTACCGTTCGGGCTTCGCCACCCGGCAGGAGGCCTACGAGGAAGCCGTGACCGAGCTATTCGAAGCGCTCGACCACTGGGAGGGCGCGCTCGGCGAGAGACGTTACCTGTGCGGCGACCGCATTACCGAGGCCGACTGGTGCATGTTCCCGACGCTGGTCCGCTTCGACTCCGTCTACCACGGACATTTCAAGTGCAACCTACGCCGCATCGTCGACTACCCGAACCTCTGGGGATACTTAAAGGACCTCTACCAGCAGCCCGGCGTCGCCGAGACCGTCAACATGGACCACATAAAGAAGCACTACTACCGCAGCCACGAGTCCATCAACCCGACCCGGATAGTCCCGAAGGGTCCGATCCTGGACTTCACCGAACCTCACCAGCGGGAATTGCTGGCCCGCTAGCCGGGTATACTCAGGTTCATGGAGAGGATAGAAGACTTGCGCGTAGTCGCGTTCGGTGGCGGGACGGGACTTCCCGTTTTGCTACGGGGATTAAAAGACCGGGTCGGGGACCTCACGGCTGTCGTAACCGTCGCCGACGATGGAGGTTCCAGCGGCCGGTTGCGCCAGGAACTGGGTGTCGCGCCACCCGGCGACGTGAGGAACTGCCTGGTGGCGCTCGCCGGGCGTCAGAGGCTCGCCGAAGTGTTCAATTACCGCTTCGAGGGACCGGGGGACCTGAACGACCACAGCGTGGGAAACATCATCATCGCGGCGCTCTCGGACATGGCTGGCGGATTCTGCGAGGGGGTAGAACAGGCGGCCAGGTTCCTGCGGATAAAGGGACGCGTCCTCCCGGCCGCCACCGAGAGCCTAACCCTGGTCGTCCGTTACGCCGATGACACGGTTACCCACGGCGAGTCGGTCGTGGGCACCGTCGGCAAGAAAGTCTCGGAGATCGCCGTCGAGCCGGCGGACGCCGAGGCTCCGCCGGGTGTCCTGGAGGCTATAGAAGAGGCGGACGTGGTGGTGCTCGGTCCCGGAAGTCTGTTTACCAGCACGATCCCCGCGCTGCTCGGGGGCGGGGTGCGCGAGGCGCTCGCGGACTTCGCGGGTCCGGTTATCTACGTGGCGAACGTCATGACGCAGGGTGGAGAAACTAGCGGGTTTACCGTCTCGGATCACCTGCGGGCGCTTACCCGTCACGCGGGAGTCACCGTGACCGACGTGCTGGTCCACTCCGGCGAGCTGCCCGAAGAGCTCCTCAGACGCTATGAGGCGGAGGAAGCCGCGCGGGTCGAGGTGGATCTCGACGCGTTGGACGAGATGGGGGTAAGAGTGCTGGAGGCGCAATTGCTCTCGGCGGATAGCCGGCCCGGAGTTCGGCACGATCCCCAAAGACTCGCGGAGGAGGTGTGCCGGGCTGTCCTCGTTCGCCTCTGAGGTCCGCCGACAGCTCGCCGCCGGCACGTCCGCGGACGCCGGTTCCCGCCAGACGCGACGCCCGGAGCTCGCCGGTCTGCTCGACGCCGCCGGAATGTGGGACGCCGAAGGGATAGCTTTCCTGACGCCCGGCGCCGCCGTCGCCCGTTCCGTAATGCGGCTCTGGCGTTCGGAGTTCGGCCTCGACCCGAGGCTCTCGCCCGTGGAGCCAGACCGCTTCGGCCGCGCGAGGTACGCAGTGCGCGTGGAAGGAAACCAGGCGATACAGGCCGCCGAGGAGTTGCGCGCCGCGCGCTCATCCCGAGGCTATGGAGATCGCGCCGCCTACCTTCGTGGGGCCTTTCAGGGATGTGGTTCCGTGACCCGCCCGGGCAATCGCGGCGGGCATCACCTGGAGTTCGTCCACCGCGACGAGGAGTTCATCCGGCGCATCGCGGGTTTCTCGCGGGCTCCCTTGAAGGTCACGCGCCGCCGCGGCCGGTGGGTCGCCTACACTAAGAGCGCCGACGGCGTGACCACCCTGCTCTCGCAGATGGGTATGCACGACGCCGTGCTGGAGTACGAGGCGCGGGCCGTTTTGGGCGAGGCGAAGGCGAACGCCAACCGCGTAACCAACTTCGATGCGGCCAACGCCGGACGGACCGCCGCCGCCGCCGCCCACCAGCAAAAAATCCTCGAAGCGCTCGACCCGCGCGCGCTGCCGCCCGCGTTGCGGGAAATGTTGGAGCTGCGGCTCGAAAACCCGGACGCCTCGCTCGCCGAGTTGGCCCGCCTCGGCGACCTCGGCAAAAGCGCGGCGAATCATCGCCTGCGGCGGCTCCTGGAGATCGGTGGCCGGACGGAGAGATCCCGTCCAAAAAGCTGACTACCATCGCGGGGGCTGTTAATGCCTGTGGTTTTCGGGCACAATAACAACTTGGAGTGAGAGACTAGAGAAGGAGAAAACTGTGGCTGTACGAATAGGGATCAACGGCTTCGGCCGGATCGGGATGCTTGTTGCGAAGGCCGCGATGCAGCGCGGTAGCGGCATCGAGCTTGTAGCGGCCAACGACCTGATGCCGTTTGAGAGCCTGGCGCTTCTATTCAAGCGCGACTCGGTACACGGCATCTGGGACGAGGACGTGAGCTACGATGGAAACATCTTCCGCATCGGCGACCAGGAAGTGAAGACATTCTCCGAGCGCGACCCCGCCCAGATCCCCTGGGGCGATGTCGGCGCGGATATCGTGGTCGAGTCGAGTGGCGTCTTCACGGACGGCGAGTCGGCGGGCAAGCACATCGAAGGCGGCGCGAAGAAGGTCGTCATCTCCGCCCCGGCCAAGAACGTTGACGGGACCTTCGTCTACAAGGTCAACCACGAGGACTACGACCCCGACCGCCACACCGTCGTCTCCAACGCCAGTTGCACCACCAACTGCGTCGTGCCGATGGCGAAGGTGCTCATCGACAACTTTGGGGTCGAGTCAGGCTATATGACCACCTGCCACGCTTTCACCAACGACCAGAGCCTGCTCGACGCTGCGCATAAGGACCCCCGGCGCGCCCGGTCGGCCCCCCAGTCCATTATCCCGAGCTCCACGGGTGCGGCCAAGACGGTCGGTGTGATCTACCCGGATCTCGAAGGTAAGGTCGACGGAATGTCGCTGCGCGTCCCGATCCCCGACGGCTCCATAACCGACTTCGTCGCCAACCTGACGAACGAGGCGTCGGTCGATGAGATCAACGAGGCCTTCAAGAAGGCCGCCGATGGTGAGCTGAGTGGCGTCCTCGAATACTCCGACGCTCCCATAGTCTCCCGCGACATCGTCGGCAACCCGGCTAGCTGCGTCTTCGACTCGCCGCTCACCATGTCCAGTGGCAAGACCGTCAAGATCCTCGGCTGGTACGACAACGAGTGGGGTTACTCCAACCGCACCGTGGACCTCGTGGAGTACATGGGCGAGAGGCTGTAGGCAAATCCTTTAGAAAGCTTTTCAGGGTCCGGGAGTGAACTAATGCTCCCGGACCTCTAATTCTCTTGGAGGTATGATGAATAAGCGGGGAGTTAGAGACCTCGACGTGCGGGGAAAACGGGTTCTGGTGCGGGTAGATTTCAACGTGCCGATCAAAGACGGAAAGGTCACGGACGACACCCGGATCCAACGGGCGCTGCCGACCATCCAGTTCCTCTTGTCCGAGGAGGCGCATCCTGTTCTGATCTCTCACCTCGGACGCCCGAAAGGGGAGCCCGACCCGAAGTACAGGATGGACCCAGTCGCGGACCATCTCGGAAAGCTTCTGAACCAGCCGGTCCTCAAGCTCGACGAGTCCGTCGGCCCCGAGGTCGAGAAGGCTCTGGACGACTGGGACGGAGAAGGCGTTGTCCTATTAGAGAACTCCCGCTTTTACGCGGGCGAGACGAAGAACGACCCTGAGTTTGCGAAGCAACTCGCTTCTCTCGCCGACCTCTACGTGAACGACGCTTTCGGGGCGGCGCACCGGGCGCACGCGACTACGGTCGGCGTCGCCGAATTGCTGCCGGCGGCGGCGGGACTGCTGCTGGCGGAGGAGGTGGACTACCTGGATTCCGTCCTGAAGACCCCGGAACGTTCGTTCGTCGCCATCCTGGGCGGGGCGAAGGTCTCGGACAAGCTCGGGGTCATAGAGACTCTTCTCGGCGTCGCGGACACACTGCTTATCGGCGGCGCGATGTGCTTCACGTTCTTCAAGGCCCAGGGCTACGAGGTGGGCAACTCTCTGGTCGAGGACGATTATCTAAGCGAGGCCGAACGTCTGATGAACGAGGCGGGCGGCAAGCTGGCTCTGCCGGTGGACGTGGTCGTGGCGGAGAAGATGGAAGAAGACGCGGAGAGCCGGACGGTTGAGGTGGACGGCATCCCCGAGGGATGGATGGGTCTGGATATAGGCCAGGAAACCGTCGAACGCTTCCGGGAACACATCTCGGACGCGAAGACCATCTTCTGGAACGGCCCGATGGGCGTCTTCGAGATGGACGTTTTCGCGAAGGGTACCGAGGGCGTCGCCCGCGCGGTCGCCGAGAGCGAAGCGACGAGCGTCGTGGGCGGCGGAGACTCGGTCGCCGCCGTGAACAAACTCGGCGTGGAAGAAGAGATGAGCTTCATATCGACCGGCGGCGGGGCGTCGCTGGAGTATGTGGAAGGCAAGGAACTGCCCGGTGTGGCCGTTCTGCCGGACAAGTAGAAGAAAGAGGAGGCCTTAAATGGCGCGACGTCCGATGATGGCGGCGAACTGGAAGATGAACAAGACCGTTTTGGAGGCGCAGCAATACACCGCCGCGCTTCTGCCGCGCGCGGCCAACGTGGAGGAAGTGGATGTCGCGGTCTTCGCGCCGCTCACCTGCCTCTCCGAAGTCGCCCGTATGGCGGGGGAGTCGGGGGTGATCGCTGGGGCGCAGAACTTCTATTATGAGGACTCCGGCGCGTTCACGGGCGAGGTGTCCGTCCCGATGTTGCAGGACATCGAGGTCGAGGCCGTGTTGACGGGACATTCCGAGCGGCGTGAGGTCTTCGGCGAATCCGACGACACGGTCGCCAAAAAGACGCGTAGGGCCGTCGATGCCGGTATTCTACCCGTGGTCTGTGTGGGCGAGACCAAGGAGGAACGCGACTCCGGTGGCATGTGGGAGAAGGTATCCGGGCAGGTCCACGCCGTGATGGAGCTTCTGCAAGACGCCGACGGCGACTCTCTGGTTTTCGCCTACGAGCCGGTCTGGGCCATCGGAACGGGAGATACGGCGACGCCGGAGGACGCCCAGGATGCGATAGGCCAGATACGCGGTCTCCTCAAGGAGCTTAAAGGTGAGGAGTTCGCCGGAGCGGTGCGTATCCTGTACGGCGGTTCAGTCAAACCGGAAAATGTGTCGGAGATCATGAGCCAGGACGACGTGGATGGCGCGCTGGTCGGCGGGGCGAGCCTGGAAGTCGAATCGTTCGTAACCCTGATCGAGGCGGCCGGCTCCCGAACTGACTGATGGAGCAGCCTATCTCCGTGTGGTAGAGTAGCGGCATGGTATACGTATTGGCTTTTTTGCACACGCTGTTCTGCATTGCCCTTGTAGGGATGATCCTCCTGCACTCCGGTAAGGGAGGCGGGCTGTCTTCCTCGCTCGGGGGCGGTATCGGGAGCACCTTCTCCGGCACCACCATCATGGAGAAGAACTTGAACCGGCTTACCATGATCGTGGTCGGCCTGTTCGGGTTGAGCACCATCGCCCTCATCTTCCTGGGCTAGTAGCAGCGCCCGGATTAAAGGTTTGCGGCTTCACGGCAGATAATAACCCGTGCCTTCGTAATCGAGTGGTTGTTGAGGAGAAATAGATGAGGCGATTTACGCTGTTGCTCACGTTCATGGCGTCATTGGTCTTTGTGATCGCAGGAGTCGCGCTTGCCGCGACTATAAGCTGCAAGGTCGGCGCCAGCGTGTGCGATGGAACCCGAAAAGCAGATACGATACACGGCACCTCGGGTAACGACGGGCTAAAGGGTAAGCGAGGCAACGACCGTATCTTCGGCGGTGACGGGGACGATCTGGTCAAGGGTGGCGATGGAAAGGATCGCGTAAACGGCGGTCCGGGAGACTGACACGGTGCGCGGGGGCTCGCACTCCGTGACCAACGACGGTTCACGGGACATTCTCCGGTGCGGCACGGGCAGAGACGAGGTGTATTACACGCCGGGCGAAGACGTTATTCATGGATGCGAGATAAAACATCCATCCAGGTGACCACCGCCAGAACGCAAGAAAAAGGAGCCGCCCGGGGAGGATGGGGAGAACAGGCGACTCCAAAGATATTATACACCCCAATATATGGGCAAGAGTATAAGACGTCACACTATGTGTCGGAGGGGGGACTCGAACCCCCACGCCCTTATCGGGCACTAGGCCCTCAACCTAGCGCGTCTACCAATTCCGCCACTCCGACTCGGCAGCCGACAGAGTATAAGGGACGCCTTTCAAACGGTCAACGCCGCGCGGGACGCCATCCGCCCAACAGAGATTCGAAGGTTCGTGTGCTAAGTTTTGATGGTGAGTAAGAGATGGATCTTTGTGGCCGCGCTCGCGGGACTGGCGGGGGTTGCCGTTGCAATATCACGCCGCGCGGATGAGACGTCGCCCGTCCAGGGGAGCTGGCCGGTCAACGTCGCGCACCGGGGCGCTTCGGCGAGGGTGCCAGAGAATACCCTGGATGCTTTCAGAACGGGGTTGGAGCTCGGGGCCGGGGCACTCGAACTGGACGTTCACATGACCCGCGATGGGCATTTGATCGTTATTCATGATGATACCGTGGATCGGACCACGGATGGAACGGGGGCCGTGGCTGGGATGACCCTCGCGGAGATAAAAGCTCTGGACGCCGGGTACCGGTTCAGTGTAGACGGAGGAGCAACCCACCCCTATCGCGGGCTCGGGCTTCGGATACCAGAGTTCGGAGAAGTCTACAAAGAGTTCCCCGAAACTCCGATAAACGTAGAGATCAAGCCGCGACGGTCGGGCATGGAAGAAGCCGTGATGCGGCACATACAGGACGCTGGAGCGGAAAGTCGGACTATCGTTGCCGCCGCCGATCACGAGGTTATGACGTGCTTCCGGCGGGCTTCGGCCAACAGAGTCCCGACGGCCGCTTCCAGGACGGAGATCAGGGCTTTCTACATATTGAGCAGTCTGTTTCTGGAAGGTTGGGTCCATCCAGCCTATACCGCCTTGCAGGTCCCCAACAGCTACCGGGGAGCGCTGGTCGTCACGAGGCGCTTTATCCAGGCGGCTCACGCTCGTGGGGCGCGGGTAGACGTGTGGACGATAAACGAATCCTCCGAGATGCGCCGTCTTCTCGACCTCGGGGCCGATGCAATCATGACCGACTCTCCCGATGTCCTGGCGGAGATCCTCGAACGCCGCCCCTGAGAAACTCTGGATTTTCGTCCTACCAGGGCCAATGCGCCGGCGCCAGAACGATCAGGGCCGCGGACACCACGCCGAACAGCGTATAACCGGCTCCGAATAGCAAGAAATGACGCTGGTCCCGTTGAGCCGGGGCCAGATAGCGGATCACGTAACGTTCGAACGGGAGCAGTTTGATCGTCTTCCTCAGCAAAGCGTTGTATTCGCGCCAGAACAACGTCATATGCAATCCTCCCGAAGCCGTGACGATGCAGAAAGGGAGCGCCCAGAACCTCGACGGATAGAAGCTCAGCGCGACCGGGATCAGCACAACGCAGAGCGCCCAGAAGACCTGGATGCTCAGATAACTCAACCACGCTGCTTTAATCCTGTATTTGTGAGGCATGTTGACGGAACGCAATTCTACTCGCAGTTGGCGTACACGGCCAGACGCAGTGAACCCGTCTCTCTTGTAAACTGTGCCCGGCACAAGTTCATCATTGCCGAAAACCGCTGCTAGAGGAGTTGAATAGCCCATGATCCAGGAATCAATCGTAAAAGACCCGTCGCTGGCCCCGGAGGGACATCGGAAGATCGACTGGGTAGCCCAGCATGCCCCGGTGCTGAACTCCATTGCCGAAAACCAACTGGCTGACGGTACCTTACGCGGGCGCAAGGTAGCCATGACGATCCACCTGGAAGCGAAGACCGCCTACCTGGCGATACTGCTCTCCGAGGCCGGCGCCGACGTTACCGTCTCCGGTAGCAACCCGCTCTCCACGCAGGACGACGTGTGCGCGGCACTTGCCGAGCGCGGCGTCCGCGTCTACGCCACCCACGACCCGAGCGACGAGGACTTCGAGCGCTACCTGCACCAGACCATAGAGACCGGGCCGGACCTGATCGTTGACGACGGAGCAGAGTTGGTGGGACGCCTCATCGACCACCACCCGGAACTGGTTGGCAACGTAATTGGAGCCTCCGAGGAGACCACGACCGGCGTCACCAAGCTCAAGGCGATGACCGCCGAGGGCATACTGCCCTTCCCGGTGCTCGCCGCCAACGACGCCCGGATGAAACACCTCTTCGATAACCGCTACGGGACCGGTCACTCCTCCATCGTCGCCCTGCTCTCCAACACCAACCTGTTCCTCTCCGGCAAGGCCGTTGTTGTAATGGGCTTCGGCTGGGTCAGCCGGGGACTCGCCAAGTACGCCGACGGCATGGGCGCCCGCGTGATCGTCTGCGAGCCGGACCCGGTCAAGCTGCTCGAAGCGTATTCCGAGGGCTATGAAGTCATGAACTCCATGCAGGCCGCCGAGGTGGGAGACGTCTTTATAACCGGGACCGGCAACCTGAAGGTGCTTCGTACCGAGCACTTCAATCTGATGAAGGATGGAGCCCTGCTGGCGAACGCCGGACACTACGACCACGAGTTCGACCTGGCCGGTCTGCGGGAGATGGCGGTTCAGACGCGCGAGGCCCGGCGCAACGTCACCGAGTACCAGCTCTCCGACGGCAGAAGGCTGCACGTCTTGGCCCGCGGAAGGCTCGTAAACATCGCGGCGGGAGACGGACACCCGGTCGAGATCATGGACCTCACCTTCGCGGTGCAGGCGCTCGCGGCACATCACCTCGTGAGCCACGCGGCGGACATCCCTGCTGGCATCCAGCCGATCCCGGCGGAGATAGACGACCTCGTCGCCCGCGCCAAGCTCGCCTCTTTGGGCGTCGAACCCGAGACGTTTACCGAGGAGCAAATCTCCTACCAGCAGAGCTGGCGCTAGATTAACCACGCTTCTCAGGAGTCCGGCGCCTAAAAAAGCGCCGGGCCTCGTCATGTCCGTTTTTGGTCAATGCTGCTCAGGAAAGTAAACAATATTGGTCAGGGCGTTCGCGTCTCCAATTTATAGTGTTGGCACTGTCGGGACTATGTTACAGTTGGCATTATCGGAGGCGTGTTTCGGGCGCGGTCCCGGGCAGTAGGCGGTGGAAGATCAGGAGGTCTGTCCATGAAAGCTGCGGTGGTTCACGAGTTCAAGCAGCCTTTACGTATTGAGGACGTGCCGAAGCCCGAACCGGGGAAGGGCGAGGTGGTGGTCAAGATCGAGACGTCGGGCCTCTGCCACACAGATATTCACGCAGCCCACGGTGACTGGCCGGTAAAGCCTAAACTACCCCTGATCCCCGGTCACGAAGGAGTCGGGATCGTCGAGGCCGTGGGACGCGGGGTCACGGAGGTCGAGGAGGGCGAGCGGGTGGCGATACCCTGGGCTCGGATACGCCTGCGGAGCCTGCGAGTACTGCGCCTCCGGCTGGGAGACCCTCTGCGAGAAGCAGCTCAACACCGGCTACTTCCTGGACGGCGGATACGCCGAGTACGCGAAAGCGTTCGCCAAGTTCGTCGGGCGCGTGCCCGAGGCCGTGGACCCTTTCGAGGCCGCGCCCCTGGCATGCGCCGGCGTGACCACCTATAAGGCCGTTAAGGTTTCGGGGGCGAGGTCGTCTGACCTGGTAGCGGTCTTCGGTATCGGGGGACTCGGGCACCTGGCTATGCAGTACGCGCGGATAGCCGGCGCGGCGGTCGTCGCCGTGGACATTGCGGAGGACAAGCTCAAGCTGGCCCGGGACCTCGGCGCGGATTACACCGTCAATGCGCTGACCCAAGACCCGGTGGAGGAGATCAAGAAGCTCGGCGGAGCCGACGCCATTATAGCCACCGCCGTCTCTCCCAGGGCCTTCGAGCAGGGCATGCAGTCCCTTAAGCGCGGCGGCACTATAGTCTTCGTGGCGCTACCGGCGGACAACTTCGTCCAGCTCCCCATCTTCGAGACGGTCCTGAACGGCATAAAGGTTGTCGGTTCGATAGTCGGGACGCGGGTCGACCTGCAGGAGGTCTTCGAGTTGCACGCCCTCGGCAGGACGAAGGTGCTTTATGAGACCCGGCACATAGAAACGGTCAACGAGGATTTCAAGGCCGTCGAGGAGGGCAAGGTCGGCGCCCGGCTGGTCTTCGACTTCGGGGTGAGCCAACCTTCGAGCCAGAAGGCCGGCGTGTTGACCGGCGAGAGCGAGAGCCCGGGCGAGCAGCCGACCGGCGTGACCGGCGAACACGAGGGGCCGATGCCCGGTTAGGCGCGAATGAGCGGGGCGCGAGGCTGGACGAGAGAGCCCGGCGCGTTGTCGAGGGCCGCTAGCCGCGGACGATGAGAATGCCCCCGATCAGGACGAAGACGACCCCCAGGACCTTGACGAGCCCGATGTCGGCCGCCGCCGGACCGAAGACGCCGAGCCTGTCTATCGCGAGTCCTACTATTAGTTGAGACGATATTACGAGCGAGAGAGTCTGCGCCAGGCCGCCCTGCCCCGCTGCGAGAGTGATCGCGCCGACTATGAACGCCCCAAGCAGGCCGGAAGCTATGGCGCAAGGGGTTGCCGGCCCGGTGACCTTCAGCCTATGGCTATTGTGGCTCTGGCGACTGCGGCGAGTCCCAAGGTGGGATTCAAGCGCGCTCCTATCGTGTTGGTAGTATTTCGGCATGAGAACTATAACCATCCGCTACAAGGGATTCAGGGAGTGCCCGAACTGCGGTGGACGCGGTGATGACGGCTCCGCCTGGCGGCCCTTCGTGTGCCGGAGGTGCAAGGGCCGGGGAAAGCTCGTCACGCAGGTCGAAGTCGAAGACTCCATAGAGGGCATACTGCCCCGGCCGCGTTACGACTTCAACGCTCTGGGCGAAGTCTACTTAATAGATTTCGATGAAGATGAGGAGTTCGAGGTCATTCGTCCGGAGTACCCTGAGGATTGACGTGCGCCATCATACGCAGACCTTGCGTGAACGCTGCTGCAAGGCTGATGCTAATTATGTCGAAGGTCGCCCAGGCGCCGTAAGTTGGTCTGGATACTCCGTTTCCCCCGAACTTCTTCGCATAGCCCGCGGGGTCGCTTGTGGACGCCCAGTCGTAAGCGTACGGGAAGAGCGCCCACTCGATAGTCGTGGCGCATACCACCATAACGATGGCCGCCGCCACGCCTCGCCATTCACCCTTGAATACGAGAATACCGGCGAGAGCCAGGTATACGGCGAGTCTTGTCAGCAGTATCAGAGGCTCCTTGCCGAGTCCCCCGTAGGAGCTTCTGAAAGCGAACATCTCCGAACCGAAGCCGAAGAGTGCCGCGGCGAAGGTGCAGCCCGCGGTTAGAGCGATTAGAGGCGCGAGATTCCGGTACATCCTTACATTATATTCTCCACGCCGTCCAAACGGGTTGCGCGCTAGAGGGCGGCGAGCACTGCCTTCACGTCCAGCCGGTTCTTGAAAGGAACTACTTCGGAGGCCGCGGCTTCGGAGAGGACGGCTGACGAGGCGCCCAGGTTTCCGGAGGCGGCCACCAGCACGCGGTACCCGCGTCCGGACGCCTCCCGGATCATGGCCGTCCGGTCTATAAGGTGACGCTCCGACCAGAAGCCGAGGACTTCCAGGTGTACCTGATCTCCTTCGGCGTTCGTCAGGGTGAAGTCGGGGACGAGGGCGGTCTTTAGCTCTGGGAATGGCAGGATTCCGGTTCCGGGTTCGAGGCGCCAGCCTCCGGTGTCTTTGGCCCGCTTCCACGCCCGGACGAACGCCTGTCGCACGTCGTCCGAATCGGCGCCTCTTCCTGGACCCAGGTAATGACTCTTCAGGCCGGAGTCCGAATCTACTTCGAGGACCGCGTCGCGGCCTTTCCATTCGATGGAGGCGGAGAGGTTCCAGGGCGCGGTCAGCAGGAGGCCGGGGAGGAATTTTGCCAGGGCAAGGCCATATTTGCGGGTGGAGCCGAAGATGGAGAGCGGGCCGTCGAGGTAGAGACGGTAGCCGCTGGCGGTAGGTTCGAGGCGGTAGATCAAAGCCATCAGCTTCACGTAGTGGAAGATGAGCCGCGCGTCGGCCCCACGACCGATATCCACGACTAACTCCCGCGCCGAATACAGCACACCCTGCACCTGGGCTACGTTGTAGCGGTGGATCAACTCTTGCGGAGAAGGCTTCTCGAACTCGCCGAGGACCTGGGCGCTACGCCGATCCGCGTACATGAGCGCGGCCGGGCTTTCGAGGCCCGTCTCCCGCGCCACCTGAGAAACAATATCCTCGCGCGTCGTGGTATCGAGCAGCCCTGGTTCGGATGATGGGAACTCCGGCAAGGCGGAGGCCAATTCGAACAGGCGCGTGCGGATCGTGTAAGGGTCGGCTGTGGTCGGAGGCGTCCAGGAGGCCCGCTCTTCGAGGAGCTTCGAGAGGGCGCGCACGATCTTGAACCCCCGGCGAGCGTCCAGGCGCGGCCCGAGCTCCTCTTCTCTGGCAAGGAGTTGCTCTTCGAGCCCGGAGCTTGGGCTGCCCAGATGCGCCTCGTAGACGTCGCATAACTCCGCCGCGACATCTACCGTCCGACGGTCCTCCGGCGAGAGCCGGTGGGGGACGAGCCTGCCGCGGGCGAGGCGGGCCATTACGTGTTCGCCGCGCAGCACTAGACGGAGGTCTCCCGGACCATACCGCGCCGGCGGCGGGAGGCGGCCTCCTCGCCGGTCGCGGCGGTGATCAACTCGTAGAGGGTGGCGCGTTTGCCGCCCTTCGGACGCAGGATGCGGCCCAGCCGCTGGACGTACTCGCGGTGGGAAGCGCTCCCGGCGAGGATGATGGCGACGTTCGCGTCCGGCACGTCAACGCCCTCGTTCAGGACGTCCGAGGCGCTGATGGTCCGGTAGCGGCCCTCACGGAAGCGGTCCAGGATCTCTTTCCGCTCGCGCGCGGGCGTCTCGTAGGTGATGCCGGGGATCAAGAAACGCTCCGACATCGCGTACACTTCCTCCACGCTCTTGGTGAAGACGATGCACCGGTCCTCCCAGTGCTGGCGAAGCAGGTTCTCAAGCGTTACGCCCTTTCGCATTGCCCCGGCCTGGATCTCACGCCGCCGCCTCGCCGCCAGGAGCGCATCTCGGCCCCCCGAGTGGCTGGTCGATGCGACCAGGATGAAACGTTGCCAGTCCTCCGGGGAGCGTATCTGCATGTGGTGTTTCTTCAGGAAGTCCCGGTAGACGGCGTCAGCCAGGGCGTATTCGTGGCGCTCGTGGGCGGTCAGCTCTATGGGGAGACGGATCAACTCGTAGGGGGCGAGATACGTGCCCGCGAGATCCTCCGGCGAGCGCCGATAGACCACCGGCCCGGTCAGCTCCGGCAGAAGCTCGTGTCCGCCGTCGGGGCGCTCGGGGGTCGCCGTGAGCCCCAGAGAGTATGGCGCGAGGAGCATCTTCGGGATGACCGCGTTCTTCGGTGCGGGCAGATGGTGGACCTCATCGTAGACCACGAGCGCGAAGCGGTCGCCATAGCGTTCGGCGTGGATGTAGGCCGAGTCGTAGGTGGTGACGGTGAGCGCCGTGATCTCGTGGTACCCGCCGCCTAGCAGACCAACCTCCAACGTCCCCCCAAAAGCATCCGACAACACCGAGTACCATTGCTTGAGCAACGCGAGGGTAGGCACGACCACCAGCGTACTCCTCCCGGCGCGCTCGATGGCGCTGACCGCGACGGCCGTCTTCCCGGCCCCGGTCGGCAGCACCACCACGCCTCGAAGCTCCGCGCGGCGCCAGGCGGCCAGGGCCTCGCGCTGGTACGGCCTCGGCTCCATCGCCACGCGAGACTCAAGAGAGATCTTCTCGAAGGCCGCCGCCTTGTCCTTATACGGCGTGCCCATTTCGCGCAACTTCAGCGATACGTCGCGGTAGGCGCTCGCGGGGGCGCGCCACTGGCGGGTGCGTCCGTCCCATACGAAAGGCTCCGGCGGAGGCTCGTTTGGGGGGAGGCCGCTGGCTATGAGGGTGCCGGACTCGTAGAATAGCTCGATCACGCTGTCTGAAGGATACCCGAGCTTCGGGCTTCTCTCAGCGGTAAACTGGCGGCGCGGATGCTCGAAGGGAGATTTTGAGCCACGAGGAAACCCAGATATCGCGCATTTTTCGCGCGGTAGCCCTATTGTCCATACTCGCTATCGTGGTAGCCGGATGCTCAGGTAACACCGCGGGCAAGAACGCGGGCAATGCGGGCAAGCCGCACGAGAAGACGTCGAATACCGCGAAGAAGGCGAAGGGGGCTACGGTGCAGGACATGAGCGTCCGGGACATGGTGGGGCAGATGTTCGTGGTGAGCATGGCCGGGACGAAGCCGGACTACTACATAGAGAAGATGATCCGGGAGCGGAACATCGGGGGCGTGCTGCTATTCGCAAACAACATGGAGAGCGAGGGGCAGACGAAAAAACTAACGGATTCGCTTCAGAAACTCTCGATGAAGGCGGAGCCGAAGATACCGCTGCTTATTGGCGTGGACCAGGAGGGCGGAGAGGTCTCCCACGCGCCCTGGGTCGCCGCCGAACCCACCGCCGCTACTATAGGCGGTCGCGGAGACCCGAAAGAGGCCCGCTTCGTCGCCGATAAGATGGGTACCGAACTCTTGCGGGCGGGCGTCAACACGGACTTCGCGCCCGACGTGGATACCGGTTTCGGGGCGGCCATCGGGACACGGTCTTTCGGGGAGGACCCGAAGCTGGTCGGAGAGATGGGCGCGGCGGCGGTCGATGGCTTCAAGGAGGCGGGGGTCGTCTCGTCGGCCAAGCACTTCCCCAACCACGGTCCGGCCGCAACCGACTCGCACATCAGTCTGCCCGTGATCAATCACGACGCCGCTACCGTCAAGTCCTACGACTTGCCGCCGTTCAAGGCCGCCGTTGATGCCGGGGTGCCGATGGTGATGGTGGGGCATCTGGTCTATCCGGCGATTGACCCCGATAAGCCCGCAAGCCTCTCTCCGAAGGCTGTAGGGATGTTGCGCGATGATCTCGGTTTCAAGGGGGTGGTCATCACCGACGACCTGGCTATGAAAGGGGCCAACGGCGGCGGCCCTCCGGCGAAGGCTGCGGTGGAGGCCGTAAAGGCGGGGGCGGATATGCTCATAATCTCCAGTCCGCCGCAAGAGCAGGCCGATGCCTACGACGCCGTAGTAGCGGCCGTCGAGTCTGGAGAGATATCCAAAAAACAGGTCCAAGCCTCCGTCGAGCGCGTAATAAAAGTAAAGAAAAAATACTCCCTGCATGGACCTAGTAGATGATGGAGTGTGAAGCCTCAAGTTAGGGTAGAATGCCGTAGGCCATAGGGGTGGTCGATTTCCCGAGAATGGGAAATATGGGAACTAGCGGGTGTCAACGAGCCCGGATGAATAGGAGGCGGCGGGATGGCCGAGGTAACGCTCGAGGACGTAACCAAGATCTACGGTGAAGACGTGGTGGCTGTCGAGAAGATGAACCTCGATATCACGGATGGAGAATTCATAGTCTTCGTTGGGCCTTCGGGGTGCGGCAAGTCGACGGCTCTGCGGATGATCGCCGGTCTCGAAGACATATCTGGCGGCAAGGTCTTTATAGGGGACAACGTGGTCAACGACCTTCCTCCCCGGGAGCGCGACATCGCGATGGTCTTCCAGAACTACGCGCTCTATCCGCACATGAACGTGCGGGAGAACATGGGCTTCGCCCTAAAGCTACGCAAGATGGACAAGTCCGAGATCGGCCGCCGCGTTGACGAGGCGGCCAAAATACTCTCCATCGAGCGGTTCCTGGACCGGAAGCCGAAAGCGCTTTCGGGTGGTCAGAGGCAGCGGGTCGCCCTCGGGCGGGCTATAGTGCGCGAGCCGAAGGCGTTCCTTATGGACGAGCCGTTGTCCAACCTCGACGCGAAGCTGAGGGTGGAGATGCGTACGTCGATCTCCAAGCTCCACAACCGCATAGGCACCACGACTATTTACGTTACCCACGACCAGACCGAGGCGCTGACGATGGCCGACAGGATCGTGGTCCTCAAGGACGGGAAGGTCCAGCAGATCGACTCCCCGCAGGTGATGTACGAGAACCCGAACAACATCTTCGTGGCGGGCTTCATAGGGTCTCCGTCGATGAACTTCATCCGGGCGCGCCTTGAGCAGGACAACGGCGGATACGCAGTCAAATTCGGCGGGACCCGTCTCTCGATCTCGCGCGAAGCCGCGGGAGAGTCCAGAGAGCGCAGGGGTCACGATATCGGCGAGCACACTGGCAAGGATGTCATCGTCGGAGTCCGCCCGGAGCACATCGAGGACGCCAGCATGGAGGAAGCCGCGGCCATGGCCGGGGAGGATGGCTCCAACACCATTGAGGTCGAGCCGCAGGTCATAGAGAGCATGGGGTCTGAGAAGTACCTCTACTTCGAGATTGACAAGGATCAGACCGTGCATCTCGATGGCGTCGCGGACGCGACCGACGATTCCGCGGCGAGTGAGGCAAGCGGTGGCGCCTCCGGGACTTCGGGTGCGGTTACCGGGGGAGAGATGATGACCGCCCGCATCTCGGCGGCGAGCCAGGCGAAGCTTGGAAACCGGATGAAGCTGGTTATCGATTCCAGCAAGGTCCGGCTCTTCGACCCGGAGACGGAGCAGGCCATATTGTAAGGAGCTTGAAGGATCGGATGTGGAATCATCCCGCGTTCGGTCCCGAACTACGCTAATAGTGTCTAGTTAGAAGGGAAGACGAGAATGACGGAGAAGCAGGGACAGAGCCCGGAGAAGCCGTCTGGGCGCAGGATCAACCGTAAGGACTTCTTGAAGATCGGCGGCGCCGGTCTGGCGGGGGCGGCGCTGCTGGGCGTGGCGGGCTGTGGCGGCGGCGGAGGAAGTTCGGGTGGCTCTGGACAAATTATCTTCTCCTTCGGTCCTGACACCTCCGGCAGCCTGAAGAAGCTCGTGGACAAGTTCAACAAGCAGAACAAGGGCAAATACACGGTTAAGTACCGGGAGATGCCGGCGGATACGGGCCAGTACTTCGACAAGGTACGGACCCAGTTCCAGGCCGGCGGCGGCGATATAGACTTGATCGGTGGAGACGTAATCTGGCCGGCCCAGTTCGCGGCCAATGGCTGGATCGCCGACCTCTCGGACCGCCTGTCGGATTCCGAGCGGAGCAAGTTCCTCGAAGGACCGATCAACTCGAACACCTACCAGGGCAAGCTCTACGGCATACCGTGGTTCACGGACGCGGGGATGCTTTATTACCGGAAAGACTTGCTGGAGAAGAATGGCTTCAAACAGCCACCCAAGACCTGGGACGAACTGAGCCAGATGTCGGATAAGGTCCAGAAGGCCGAGAACCTGAAGTATGGCTTTGTCTTCCAGGGTTCTCAGTACGAGGGCGGCGTCGTCAATGGCCTGGAGTACATCAACAGCTATGGCGGGAAGGTGCTGGACCCGAAAGACGAAAGCAAGGTCGTTATAGACTCTCCCGAGTCCGCAAAAGGTCTGGCGCAGCCGCGAAGCTTTATCCAGGACCAAGTAGCGCCGCTCGCCGTGACGAACTACACGGAGACTGAATCCCAGACGACTTTCCTCAATGGAGACTGCGTGTTCTGCCGCAATTGGCCGTACATGTACGCGCTGGCCGCTGATCCGAAGCAGTCCAAGATCAAGACGAACCAGGTGGGCGTCGCCCCGCTGCCAGCGGGCTCGGCGGGTAGCGTCAGCGGGCTGGGCGGCTGGAACTTTTACATAAACGCCGCCTCGGACTCCGGGAAGCAAGACACGGCTTACGAGTTCGTCAAGTTCGCCACCGCGCCCGAGCAGCAGAAGTTCCGCGCCCTCAACGGTTCGTTCCTGCCGACGCTCAAGGAACTCTACAAGGACAAGCAGATACTGGACGCGGTGCCGGTAATCAAACTGGCCGGTGAGGCTCTGGCAAATACGGTCCCAAGGCCTATCTCTCCCGCTTATTCGGACATGTCGCTCAAGATGGCCGAAGAGTTCAACAAGGAGTTCAAGGGCGATGTCTCTCCACAGAGCGCGGTGAAAACGCTTCAGAAAGAACTGCAGCAGATCGCCGACCAGGCATCGTAACTCAAGTAGACTCCCGGCGGGGATCTCTCCGCCGGGGGCTTCGAAGGAGAGGTGAGTCGTGACGACTGTATCGAGAGAGAAAAAGAGGGGATGGTTCAAGGAGGAGTTCGGTAACCCCGAGCGGCGCACAGCCTACTACATGGTCCTGCCGGCCCTGCTGATTATCCTGATAATAGCCTTCTACCCAGTACTCAGTTCAGTCTGGTTGAGCTTTCACCAAGCAACGCTAACGCAGACCGGGTCCTTCAACGGCCTTGAGAATTATACTGAGCTTTTCAAGAACTCTGACTTCCTCGATGGGCTATTCAATACCGTCGTGTTTACCGTAGTAAGTGTGTTCCTGGAGTTCATAATCGGGCTCGGCATAGCGTTAGCGATCAACCGGGCTTTCCGGGGAAGAGGGCTGGTGCGCGCGGCGGTCCTGGTGCCGTGGGCGTTCCCGACGGTTATCTCGGCGGCCATGTGGCGGCTGATGTTCCAGGATCAGGTCGGTGTTATCAACACCATCGCGAACAACCTAGGCATTATCAGCGAGCCAATACTCTCCGACAGGACGCTGCTCCTGATCGCGACTATCCTGGTTGACGTTTGGAAGACGACGCCGTTCATGGCGCTCCTTTTGCTGGCGGGTCTGCAGACTATTCCCGGCGACATCTACGAGGCCGCGAGGGTCGATGGGGCGAACGTCATCCAGCGCTTCTTCCAGATAACGATGCCGCTCCTAAAGCCGACGATTCTGGTGGCGGTCCTGTTCAGGACGATGGACTCTTACCGGGCCTTCGACCTGTTCTGGGTGATGAGCAACCGGCAGCTAGAGTCCCTTAGCACTTTCGTATACAAGGGCGTAAGGATCAGTCAGCTACAGTTCGCGGAAGGCAACGCGGCGGCGGTCTTCATCTTCGTAACGGCGTTCCTGCTCGCGTTGTTCTTTATCTATGGTCTGGGTATGCAGACCTCGACGGAGGATTAGAGAATGGCTAGCGCAACAGCAACCGGAGGGTCCAAAACCAACCTGAACACGATCCTCTTCTACGTGTTCCTCATCCTGTTCGTCCTGGTGAGCCTGTTCCCGCTTTTGTGGGTCTTCAAGATGAGCATCGTTACCAAGAGCGACCTCTTCCAGTCACCGGCAACGACACTGATCGCACCTCCCGTCTCGGATAACTACGGCACGATTTTCAGCAACCCGGACTTCCGGAAGGCGCTCTTGAACAGTGCCATCATCGCGGGTGTGACGACCGTCATATGCCTGTTCTTCGGCGCTATAGCTGCCTACGCGATAGCGAGGCTAAGGTTCCGTTTCAAGAGCGCGGTGATGACCACGATCCTGGCTCTCAGCTTCTTCCCGGCGGTGGCGATCATCGCCCCGCTCTTCGTGCTGTTCAGCAAGACCGGTCTTATAAACACCTACTGGTCAGTGATCATTACCGACACCGTCTTCGCGCTGCCGCTGACTATCTGGATACTCGTGGCGTTCTTCAAGGAGCTTCCGAAGGACCTGGAGGAGGCGGCGAAGGTCGACGGGGCGACGACGATACAGGCGTTCCGAAAGGTTATAGTGCCGCTGGCGGCACCGGGGGTGTTCACTACGGCGATCCTGACGTTTATCTTCGCGTGGAACGAGTTTCTGTTCGCGGCCACGTTCCTGTTCGACGCGAACACCCAGCCGGTCACGGTCGCGATCCCGAACTTCGCCACCGTCTACACGGTTGACTACGGGGCTCAGGCCGCGGCCGCGGTGGTCGTGACGATACCGCTTGTGATACTCGTCCTGATCTTCCAGCGCAGGATCGTTTCGGGTCTTACCGCCGGAGCCGTAAAGGGATAACTCCCGCAGAGGCTTCCGGCTAGAAGGGCATCCTTCTGAATACGGAGAAAGTCTGGGCGCGGGACCTGCAGCCTGGTATGAACCTGCGCTCGACTTTCCTTGCCGCCGACTGTAACGTCCGTAAGGATACTCGCGGAGCCCCTTACTTATCGCTAAAGCTGGTCGACCGCACGGGGTCCGTGGACGCCCGGATGTGGGGGTTGCCGCATGACCTCTTGCAGGGGCTCCCCGATCCTTCTTATGTACGCGTCGAAGGACATTCCCACGAGTACCGCGGGACACTCCAGGTCAAGATAGAGCGGCTTCAGGTCTTGAACCAGGAGGAGGTCTCTGAAGAAGATTACCTGCCCGCCACGGAGAAAGACCGGCTGGCCCTCGCCGCCGAGATCGAGCTCGCCGGGCGAAACCTGGAGGATGAGAACCTGCGCGACTTGTTCGGGCGCATGGTCGCCGACGATGAGTTGTGGGACGCTTTTTGCTCGGCTCCGGCGGCCAAGGGTATGCATCACGCGCGCATCGGTGGTCTACTGGAGCATTCCGTCCAGTGCTTGAGGATGGCGCGCATCGTGGCCGAGACCTATCCCGTCAACCGCGACCTGTTGATCTTTGGTGTTGTGTTTCATGACGTGGGGAAGGTCCGGGAACTCTCGTGGGGCGGAGGCGGGTTCGCTTACACCACGGAGGGCCGGCTGGAAGGGCATGTAGTCCTGGGTGAGCGGACAGTCGCTTCTTACATCGCCACGATGCCGGGGTTCCCGGAGGAGCTAAGGCTGCAAATCTCGCACATCCTGCTCGCGCATCAGGGGGAGATCGAGTACGGCTCGCCCATACAGCCGAAGACCCTCGAAGCGTTGCTGGTGAACCTCATAGATAACCTGGACGCCCGCGCCGCAATGTTCCTGGAGAGCACGGAGAACGTCAGTCCCGGCGGCTGGAGCCATCACGAGAATCCTCTTAGACGCGCGCTCTACATCCCGGAAAATAGGGAGCGCGAAGAAGAGTAGTTAGAGGTCGCGATCCTTCTCGTCGTCTTCCTTGTCGTCGTGTTCGGCGGTGAGCTCTTCCTTGAACTCGTCTATGGAGCGACGGGCTTCGGTGACGAATTTACCCAGGTCGCGGGCCATCTGCGGGAGCTTATTGGGTCCGAAAATGACGAGGACTAGCAGGCCTATAATTACCATCTCCGAGCCGCCGATACCAAACATGCGCTAAATATAACGCGCCGACCGCGTAGAGACAATGGATTTAGCGTATATACTCAACTTCATGAATCTTCTCTTCGAGAGGGCTGGGCGTTGATCTCCTGGAGCGCGGTACGCGCGATAGCCGTTACACTCGCCTCGCGTACGGAGCAGAGTTCCGCCGGGGACTTCGATTATCCAAAAGCAGTCGAGCGAACTCTCGACCCGCTCTCCGCGTTCACCGGTATCGAGTTGCCGGGGAGAGCTTCGGACAATCGGCAACTCAAGGTGGCGGATCGGGCGGAGTGGATCGACTTCAACATCGAAGGCTTCGGAGCGCTGATGGAACCGGTGCTCAAACGCGCTTCCTCAGGGGCCGACAGCATTACCTGGGCCGTTGGCGGTGTGACCCTTACGGCCCAGGTCGGATTGCTGTTGGGGTTTCTCTCGGCGCGGGTCCTCGGCCAGTACGATACGGGGCCGCTCGTGGTGCGCGAGAGGGCCGGAGAGCCGGGTAAGGTCTTTTTCCTGGATGGAAACATCGTATCTGCGGCGGGCAGGATCGGCGTGCCGGTGGATGGGTTGCGGTTGTGGATCGTTCTGCACGAGATGACCCATGCCCTGCAGTTCGAGGGCTATCCGTGGCTGCGCGAGCATCTGGGAGAACTTCTGGAGAGCCTCATGGCGCCGCTGGCCGAAAGGCTAGGCGTGCGTGAAACCCTGCGACGCGTATCACAAAACCTCTCCACCGGCGGGCGCTCCGTCGAGCTGATGATGAGCCGGCCCCAACGCGACGCGTTCGACCGGATGCAGGCGGCCATGTCCGTCATCGAAGGGTACTCGGACTACGTCATGCACCACGTCGGACGCGGCCTGGTGCCGAACTACGACTACCTCAGCGCCAGGATGGCGAGGAGCCGGGCGCACCGTCCGCCGCTCGAAACAGCGATCTTCCGCTTGACCGGGTTGGATATGAAGCTGGAGCAGTACCGGCTCGGCGAGCGCTTCGCCGATGCCGTGGTCCGCCGTGAGGGTATGGAAGGACTGAACCGGATATGGGAGAGCCCTGAGAATTTGCCCACTCTCGCGGAGGTCCGGGACCCCGGTCTCTGGATGACGAGGATGGATGCGTCCTGAGATGGCCGAAGATGTACGGGGAAGCCACCGCGCTCTAGGCTACGAGTTCGGCCTGGAAGAAGAAGCGCGCCGGGCCGCCTCGGAGTTGGACCGCGGGTTCTCCCAGCAAGAGCTCGTGGGTTTGCGGGTCTACCGGGTACGGTGGAACGGAAACTATCTAGTCGAGGCCAGCTTCTCCCAAGATGCGCCGGAAGCGCGGCTGCGGGATGCGCGGGCATTACTCGGCGAGTCCGGGACGCCGGTGCATCCGGAAGATCTAGACGATTACAAGCAGGCTACAGAGAGGGGAGATTCAGGGCTGCCGGGGTGGGTCCGGCGTCTCTTCGGGCCACGTTAGAAGCGGGAGAACTGGATCAATCCATGCGCTGTTCGAGGCGTGTGATCTGCTCCCGCAGTTCTTCTATCTCGTGTTCGAGGTACGCTTCCCGCCCCCGGATACGCGTATAGCCGGATTCGAGAGCCCTACCAAGCCCGCGAGTGGCACTGACAGCGGTCTTCCCAATGAATTGTGCGGAGATTCCCACGCCGCCGAGCGCCGATTGGCTCGCGGAGCGCGCAGCCGGCGTCGCGGCGACCGTCCCGATGGCAAAGCCGCCAGCCGCGCCAAGCGCAATGCCGATCACAAACCTCGTAGAGCCCTCGCGCAATGGAAAACACCATCCTCCGGTAACCTTGGATCTACGGCGCAAGTTTAGCATAGGAGTCCCCGATATAGACGGACGAGCCTGCCCCCGCGTTATACTGAACGGAGTGTTGGAAGAAGTGAGAAAAGAACGCTTGAGGAGCCTTCCCGCCGTGGACGCGGTGCTGCGGAACTGGCTGGCCGCGCCGCTTGTGGAGCGTTATGGAACGGTAACCACGACATCCGCGATTCGCGAGTCGCTGAACCTGACGCGGCGCCAGATACTAGTCGGTGAGGACGCGGACATTGCCGAGGAAGCCGTGCTGGAGACGGCGTCCAGGTTGCTCGCCGCCAGGGGTCCGCGCCGTATAATAAACGGTACCGGAGTCATCCTCCACACGAACCTCGGTCGGTCCGTTCTCTCGGAGCGCGCGATACAGGCGGCCGCGGGGGCCGCGAGGCATTACTCGAACCTCGAATACGACCTTGCGACCGGAGGCAGAGGCTCGCGCTACGACCATGCGGTGCCGTTGCTTCGTGAGTTGACGGGCGCCGAAGACGCGCTGGTCGTCAACAACTGCGCCGGGGCTACGCTGCTCGCACTATCGGCGGTAGTATCGGAGATGGAGTATCGGGGTGAGGTTCCGGAGGTGATCGTCTCGCGGGGCCAGCTAATCGAGATCGGGGGCGGCTTCCGCATACCGGAGGTGCTGGAGCTCTCCGGGACCCGGCTTCGGGAGGTAGGTACCACCAATCGAACAAGGCTCTCGGACTATGAGCGGGCGATAAACCAGAACACCCGCGCCATCCTGTGGGTCCATCCGAGCAACTTCGAGATACAGGGTTTCGTCGAGTCGGTCGAGGTCGGGGAATTGTCGACTCTAAATCTACCGGTAATAGCCGATGTCGGGAGCGGAGCATTGCTTCCAGTTAGTGGCGAACCGCTGGTGCGGAGCGCGGTGCGGGATGGAGCGGCGCTCACTATCTTCTCCGGGGACAAGCTACTCGGCGGTCCCCAGGCCGGGATAGCGGTTGGGGGGTCCCGTTGGGTCTCCGCGATGCGCCGCCACCCGCTCGCCCGTGCTTTGCGCGCTGACAAGCTCTGCCTCGCCGCGCTCGAAGCAACCCTCGGAGCCTATCTGGAAGGAACCGCTCTCGAAGAGCTGCCGACCCTGAAGATGCTCCATGCTCCCGCTTCCGAAATGGAGGCGCGGGCCCGGCAACTCGCGGAGAAACTAGCGCCCGCCGCGCCCGATGTGGAAGTGGATATCGCGCCCTCCGTGGCCCGCAGTGGCGGCGGTACGCTTCCCATGTACGAAATACCGTCGTTTGCCGTGCGCCTGAGATACGGCGACGCCGAGACTCTGGCCGGTAGGCTCCGGGCCTCGGAGTTGCCGGTGGTGGGCCGGGTGCATGACGGTTGGCTGTGGCTAGACGTGCGGACGCTCTTGCCGGAGGATGAGGAGGCCGTAGTGGAAGCCGTGAGGAGCGCCCGTGGATGACCGTCCGATAGCGCTCACCATAGGTACTGCGGGGCATGTGGACCACGGCAAGACCACGTTGGTGCGCTACATGACCGGCACGGACACGGACCGGCTGGAGGAGGAACATCGGCGGGGCATCTCCATCGTGCCGGGCTATGCGGAGCTTGACCTGCCGGGTGGACGTAGGGCGAGTCTGGTAGACGTGCCGGGACACGAGCGGTTCGTAAAGAACATGGTCGCGGGATCCACCGGCGTGGACGCCTTCCTGCTCGTAGTCGCCGCCGACGACGGCGTAATGCCCCAGACCAGAGAACACCTCGACGTGCTGCGTGTACTCGGCGTCGATCGAGGCGTAGTGGCGCTCACCAAGATCGACGCCGTGGACGAGGAGATGGTCGATCTTGCCGAGCTTGACGTGGCGGAGTTACTCGAATCCGTCGGGATCGAAGTCCCAATCTTGCGCGTCAGCGGCGTGACCGGCGATGGTGTGGACACGCTCTTGACGGCGATCGACGGTCTCGCGCCGCTGACGCCGAACGGCAGCTCCGGCGCGTTGGCGCGGCTCCCGGTGGACCGGTCTTTCGTGCTGAAAGGGATCGGGGTGGTGGTCACGGGGACGTTGTGGTCGGGTGAGATACGTTCCGGAGATACTTTATTTACCGCCGGCGGGCATCGTCCCAGGGTGCGCGGCATCCAGAACCACGGCCATCCGGCGGAGGTGGCGTATGCCGGGGCGAGGACGGCCCTGGATCTCGCGGGAGTCGAACCGTATCAGATCGAGCCGGGTGACGTGTTGCTCTCCTGGCCTGCTCTGGAGACCCGGGAGGTCGATGCGCGTATCCGCATTCTGGAGAACGCGCGTCCACTTCGCCAGGGTATCCGGGTGCGACTTCATCACGGGACGCGTTCGACGAACGCGCGGGTCCGCTTGATGGAGCGCGAGGAGTTATCGTCCGGTGAGAGCGCGTTTGCCCGGCTGAAGCTGGACGAGCCGTTGGTAGCGCTCTCCGGCGACAGGTTTGTACTGCGCTCGATGGGACCTCAAATTACCATCGGCGGAGGGACGATACTCGACGCCGCTCCGGCGGGTCACGCCCCGGACCCTTCTTGGCTCGAAGCTCTGGAGAGTAAGGATTCCGCACGAATCATCGCGCTCTCCCTGGCCCGCGCTCCCCGGGAAGGCATGACCGCCGAGGAGATCTCTCTGCTCGTATCCGGCACACCCGAAGAAGCGCGAACCGCGGCCCGAAGCGTGCCGGAAGTAGAGGAGATCGGAGACTTCTACGCCCTCGCCAGCGAGGCCGCGTCGGCAAGGGAGCGGCTCCTGAACTCTCTTGGGATCCGCCTGGATGAACGGCCCGAGAGCCCGGTGTTGAGCGTCGCCGAGGCCCGAACCGCCACGGGTCTCTCGGCCCGGCTAGCGGACGCGCTACTCGCCGACATGGCGAAAGAGGAGGTCCGGATCACCGGCGCCGGCGTGAGTGCCGCCGGCGCGGACGAAGTCCCTCCCGAACTCGAACGCGAGGCGCGGGAGTTGCTGGATGAGCTGCGGGCAGCGGGTATGGAACCGCCCGCTACGGAATCCGTGGCGGCGCTGCGCCTGCTGTTGAAACGCAGCGAGGCCGTGGACCTCGGCGGAGCGCTTTTTGGTGCGCGCGATAGTGCCGAGACGGTTCTGGATCACATAAGAACCGTCTGCCGCGAGGAAGGGGAGGTTACGCTTGCGGGTCTGCGCGACCGGCTGGGTACGAGCCGCAAGTACGCCCAGGCGTGGCTGGAGTACTCGGATCGCGCGGGAGTTACCCACCGCGTCGGAGATGCCCGCGTCCTGACCCGCCGCTACCGCTGATCGATAGACTAGAATACGTGCGGAGCCTGAACCCTGGAATGCGTGGGCCTGGTGGCCCGGCCGGTCTTCAAAACCGGTTTGCGGCCGTCTTGCGGCCGTGGCGGTTCGATTCCCCCGCATTCCGCTCCTGATGTACGATGTTTAGATGAGGCTAAAGGTCGCCACCTACAACACCTATCGAGAGCGCAAGGGCCGCGACGAAGCTCTGGATGGGCTGCTCCGTGAAGATCGGACGTTGATCTTTCTTCAGGAAGTCAGTATCTCACGAGCGTGGGAGATCAAGAAGCGCTTCGGAAGACGGGCCTACATCTCGCCCGTGATGTTTGGATGGGAGTTCCTGGTAACCATGCTTCCCGAAGATGCCCGATTTATCGAGCGCCGCGCGGCGCAACTGAACTCGTGTCTAGGTTTGATCCCCAAAGAATGGTCGATGCGGCGGGTTCGTGCCCTGTATCCTGGGCGGCGACATGGCTGGCCGGACGGTCTCTCACCGCGCGCGGCGCAGGTTGCGCGAATACTGTGGGGCGGGCATGAGATGCGGGTTATGAACACCCACCTGCCCTACGAACCGTGGCTGCGTGACCGGTGCCTTTCCTTGCTGCCGGAATTGGTGGGTGAAGGCGATACGCTATTAGCTGGCGACCTCAACGCCACGCCGGGAGACTTATTTCTCTTGGATCTGCTCCTGACGACTGGTCTGAAAATGGCTGGATCCGAAGAGCCGACGCACAACAGCGGACGCCGTATAGACTACGTGCTTTACCAGGGTAGATTTCAGGAAATGGGATACTCCATGAAGAAGAGCCGGAGCGATCATCGCCTGGTCAGAGCAGAGTTGGAGGTGTCTTAGATGGCGGAGTTTTCACACCTGGACCAAGAGGGTTCAGCGCGAATGGTCGACGTAGGGGCGAAGGCGGCGATCCGAAGAACGGCCAGAGCCGGTGGGTACATAAAAATGTCTCCTGAGACGGTGGCTCTTCTCCTGGAGAAAGCGTTGCCGAAGGGCGACGCCCTCAACACCGCCAGGATCGCTGGTGTCATGGCGGCCAAACGCACTCCCGATTTGATCCCGCTCTGTCACGGCTTGAACCTGACCTCCGTGGACGTTGAGTTTGGTGTGGAGGAAGACCGCATCCAGATCGTGGCTATCGCCCGCGCCAGCGACCGTACCGGCGTGGAGATGGAAGCCCTGACGGCGGCCAGCGTCGCCGCCTTGACGGTCTACGATATGTGCAAGGCCGTGGATAAAGAGATGGAGATAGGAGGCTTGAGAGTTCTAGAAAAGACAAAAGAAGATCTGGCTTCGTGAAGGCTTACACGGCCCTGGGGAACGGTTCATGCAACACTTTGTCAGGCAATGATATTGGCGAACGGGCTATGCTAGACTTTTGGACTAATTTGTGGCCCCGGACCGTTCTTAGGAGAGAGAGATCGAGGGCGAAAACGCTGTTCTTTATCCCATATTTCTCGACCTATCCGGTAAGCGCTGCGTGGTAGTCGGAGGCGGCGCGGTCGCCAATCGCAAGGCGCGCAAGCTCTTGCAGTCTCAGGCGGAGGTAGTGGTGATCTCTCCCGAGGTCAAACCGGAGCTTGAGAGCATGGCCTTCGAAGTGCGGCGCAGGCCCTACGAACCGGGCGACCTGACAGGAGCATATCTTGCGTTCACCGCCACGGATTCGCGGGAAGTCAATGCGGCGGTAGCGCGGGAGGCTAAAGAGCGCGGCATCCCGATAAACGTTGCGGACAATCCGCCGGAGGGTGACTTCGCCCTGCCTTCGACGCTCCGGCGCGGAAGACTTCAGGTCGCGGTCTCGACTGGCGGGGCCTCGCCGACGCTGGCGCGTAGGGTTCGAAGTGAGCTGGAGGACGCTTTCGGGCCGGAGTGGTTGGGATTGGTCGAGGAGTTCGACAAGGCCCGGAAGAGTGGCGAGAAGACGAATGAGAGGCTGGAAGAGGAGGTGAGCCGGTGCTTATCGCGGTTGCGGGGATGAACCACCGCTCGGCGCCGGTCGAGGTACGCGAGCGGGTCGCTTTCCCGCCGTGCGCGATCCGGGGCTTCCTGCGCGGGCTTGTGGAAGAGGGTGTGGCCTCGGAGGCCGTGTTGCTCTCGACGTGTAACCGGACCGAGCTCTACGCCGTCGTCGAGGATGATAGCGCCCGCTCCCCGATGCTCGATGCCATCGCGAAAGATCGCGGCGTGGACCGCGAAACTTTGGAACGTGATACCTACTGGTTGACGGACGCCGAGGCCGCGCGGCACGTTTATCGGGTGGCGAGCTCTCTGGACTCAATGGTCGTCGGGGAGTCCGAGATACTGGGCCAGGTTCGCGAGGCTTACCGGTTGGCGACCGAGGAGAGGTGCGCCGGGTCGGTCCTCAACCGGCTCTTCCACACGTCGCTTCGGGTAGGGAAGAAGGTGAGGACGGAGACCGGAATCGGGGATAGCTCCATCTCCGTGCCACACGTAGCGGTGAAGCTCGCCGAGGAGGTCTTCGGGACGCTCAACGGGCGCCGGGCTCTGGTCGTGGGCGCGGGGGACATGAGCGAGCTCGTAGTCAAACACCTCCGGGCGCGCGGGGTCGAGGACGTCCGGATCGCCAACCGTACCGCCGAGCGGGCGCGCCTTCTGGCGGATCGGGTCGGAGGCCGGGCAGTCCCGTTCGAGGTTATCGCCGGTGAGTTGCCGGAGGTCGATGTGGTGGTTAGCTCCACGGGCTCGGGGGATTGGGTTATTGGTAGTGAGGTCGTCGCCGGTGCGCTTCAGGGACGTACGGAGCCGTTGTTCTTCATAGACATAGCGGTGCCGCGAGACGTGGATCCCGCGGTGCAGACGCTCGACCAGGTTTACGTCTACGACATAGACGATCTGCGGTCGGTCGCGGACCACAACGCCGACGACCGGGGGCTGGCCGCCGAGAAGGGCGAGGCCATGATCGGTCCGGCTGTCCTCGATTACATGAGTTGGATCAGTACGCTGCACGTCGTACCGTTTATCCAGGAGTTGAGGAGCGGCGCGGAGGACATCCGGCGTCACGAGCTATCCCGCGCGCTCAAAAGGATGGACCTCTCCCCTGAGGAGGCCGAGACCGTCGAGCGCATGAGCCACTCGCTCGTCAACAAGCTGCTGCACGGGCCAATCTCCGAGCTAAAAGCGCTCGCCGAAGCGGGAAATCCCGTAGACGGCATCGAGGTCCGGCGCCGGTTGCTCGCCCTCGAAGACTTAAACGTAGAGCTGCACCGCTCAGTACCCCGATCCTCACGAGCGCCGGAGAACCCGTGATTCTCGGGACGCGAGGCTCCAGGCTCGCCCTTGCTCAAGCCGAACTTTGCGCCGACAAGCTGCGCGGAGCGGATCTTGAGGTCGAAGTGCGCGTCATAAAGACTACCAGCGAGCACCATCCCGACGTGCCGCTCTCCGTTATAGATCAGCGGGACGTTTTCACCCGGCAGCTAGACGAAGCTCTACTTACCGGAGAGATAGACCTGGCGATCCACTCCCTCAAAGATGTGCCGACCGAGACTCCGTCGGGGATTGCGCTCGCGGCGATCACTGAACGGCACGACCCTTCGGACGCCCTGATCTCCGACAGCCGTTACGAGGTTGACGGGCTGCCCGATGGAGCGGTGGTCGCAACGTCAAGCCTTCGCCGCCGCGCCCAGCTACTCCACCGCCGCCCGGACCTGCGGATCGTCGAGATCCGGGGCAACATAGACACCCGCATCCGTAAGGTACGCGGAGGAGCGGCGGACGCTCTCGTCCTCGCCCGCGCCGGACTCGAGCGGATTGGGCTGGACGTGCCGTACACGGTGATCCCGCCGGAAGTCATGCTACCCGCCGTCGGCCAGGGCGCCCTCGCCGCCGCCACGCTCGAAGATCACCCGCTGAACGGCCGCATCCGCGAGGCTTTGAACCACGCGACGACGGAGAGGGCCGTCCTCGCCGAACGCGCCATGTTGCGGACTCTGGAGGGTGGATGCCGGGTTCCGGTCGGCGCGCTCGGCTCGGTCGAGGATAAGACGGTCCGGCTGCGGGGCGTTGTTGCCTCCCCGGACGGAGCGCTCGTGTACCGGGGCGAGACCGAAGGCGTGGAGCCGGAAGTAGTCGGGGAGCGGCTGGCGCGGGACCTTCTAGAACAGGGCGCTGCGGTGGTGCTCGGTGAGATCCGGGAGGTCAGGAGTTGACGGTGTATCTGGTTGGATCCGGTCCCGGAGACCCCGGCCTCTTTACCATCAAGGGACTTCGCCTTATCCAGGGAGCCGATGCTATCGTCTACGACCGGCTTGCTCCGGAGAGTCTGCTCGCGCACGCGAAGCCCGGCGCTGAGTTGATCTACGTCGGCAAAAAGCCCGGAAACCCCTCGATGGCGCAGGAGGAGATCAATGCCCTCCTCGTGGATCTTGGCCGCGCCGGCAAGACGGTGGTCCGCCTGAAGGGCGGCGACCCATACATCTTCGGGCGCGGCGGAGAGGAGGCGCTGGACCTTATAGACGCCGGCATCCCCTTCGAGACCGTCCCCGGCGTGACGAGCGGCGTGGCGGCCCCGGCTTACGCCGGAATCCCGGTTACGCATCGGGGAATTTCGACGAGCGTGGCTTTCATCACCGGACACGAAGACCCGACGAAGGGCCGCTCGGACGTAGACTGGAGCAAGGTAGCCAACGGCGCGGACACGCTCGTTCTCTACATGGGAATCGGCAGGCTCAAGGAGATCTCCTCCGAGCTGATCTCCGCCGGGAAGAGCCCGGATACGCCGGTCGCCTGCGTCCGATGGGGCACCATCCCGGAGCAGCGTACCGTTACCGGGACCCTGCGCGACATTGCTGAGAAAGTTGCTGAGGCGAACCTGAAGCCGCCGGCGATCACCGTCGTCGGCGACGTGGTCTCGTTACGCGATGCCGGACTCGATTGGTATGAACGGCGTCCGCTCTTCGGAAGGCGCGTTGTGGTTACGCGGGCGCGCGCCCAGGCCGGTGAACTCTCCGTGAAGCTCGAAGCGCTCGGCGCGGAGGTCCACGAGTTTCCGACCATCGAGATACGGCCACCGGAGGACTTTGGGCCGCTGGACGCGGCGATCCGGGAGCTAGACTCCTTCGACTGGCTAGTCTTCACCAGCGTGAACGGTGTCGAGGCTTTCCTGGAGCGGATCCGGCATCACGGGCTGGACCTTCGCTCCGTGCCGCGCGACGCGAGGATAGCGGCTATCGGTCCGGCGACGGCGCAGAAGATCGAAGAGGTGGGGTTGCGGGTCGACGTGATCCCGCAAGAGTACCGGGCGGAGGCATTGATCGAAGCTCTGGAAAGTGATTCGCTCTCTGGACAACGAATCCTAATTCCACGGGCAAAGGTGGCGCGGGAAGTCTTGCCGGACAAGCTCCGCGAGGCCGGCGCTGAAGTGGTCGTTCCACCGGCCTATGAATCCGTCCCATCTTCGGTAGGAAAGAACGCACTCGCGGAGCGGCTCTCGGCGGGCGGGATAGATTGCGTCACCTTCACAGCCAGTTCTACTGTCGAGAACCTCGCCCGGACTTTCGGCGAAGAGGCCGGAACAATGCTCGCGGAGACGAAGGTCGCCTGCATCGGTCCGATAACCGCGGACACCGCGCGTGGTTATGGAATCCGGGTAGACGCTGAGGCGGCAGAGTACACTATACTGGGACTCGTTGAGGCGGTGGTGGATCTCCTCGCCGCCCAATCGGTAGAGAAAGGTGAATGAGAATGGCATTTCCGGATCAGAGACTTCGCAGGACCCGTCGCACCGCAAACCTCAGAGGGTTGGTGCGCGAGACGCAACTCTCCCCGACCGACTTCATATACCCTATTTTCGTGATCGCCGGGGAGGACGTCAAGAACCCTATCTCCTCCATGCCCGGCATCTTCCAGCTCTCTATTAACCACGCCGTCGCCGAGGCGAAGCGCGCATACGACCTCGGAATACCCGGCGTCCTCCTGTTCGGCATCCCGGACGAGAAGGACGAGGCCGCCACGGGAGCCTACGACCCCGAGGGCATCGTGCAGCTCGCCACGCGGGCCATAAAGGACGCCATGCCAGAGTTGCTCGTCGTCACGGACGTGTGCCTGTGCGAGTACATGAGCCACGGCCATTGCGGCGTGGTCGAGAAGAACACCGGCGAGGTCCTGAACGACGTTAGCCTGGAGCTTCTGGCCCGGACCGCCTCCTCGCAGGCCGAGGCCGGCGCGGACATCGTCGCGCCTTCGGACATGATGGACGGACACGTGGCCGCGCTCCGGGCGGACCTGGACCGCGAAGGGTTCGAGAATACCCCGATCCTGGCTTACGCCGCCAAGTACGCCTCCGCTTTCTACGGCCCTTTCCGCGAAGCCGCCGAGAGCGCGCCGCAGTTCGGTGACCGCCGCAGCTACCAGATGGACCCGGCCAACGCCCGCGAAGCTCTCCTGGAGACCGAGTTGGACATAGAGGAAGGTGCGGACATCGTCATGGTGAAACCAGCCCTGCCGTACCTGGACGTGGTGCGCCGGGTGCGCGAGATGACGAACCTGCCGGTCGCGGCGTACAACGTCAGCGGCGAGTACTCGATGGTAAAGGCCGCCGCGCGGAACGGTTGGCTCGACGAGGAGCGGGCCGTGCTTGAGGCTCTGACCGGCGTCAAGCGGGCGGGAGCGGGGATCATTATCAGCTACCATGCTCCGGACGTGGCGAGTTGGTTGATTGAATAGTCGGTGGGGGAAGATTTGTGACTCGTAAGGTGATGGTCTGGCGGGAGGATGGAAGTCGTCCCGTTTTGACGGAGGTACTTGCCGACGATGAATTTCAGCTTCAAGAAATCGTGAAGGACACGCCGGATCTCTTGCCGGTGGACGAGTTTGGAATGACTGGCCCGCTGATGGTCGTCGGACGTGAGACAACGCTTCCGTCGGGGTCGGTTGACCTCATCGGTGTTTCTCGGGATGGAGAACTTCTCCTTATCGAGTTCAAAACCGGGCCTCAAAATTCAGACTTTCGTCATGTACTGGCTCAACTTTTGGATTACGGCTCCGATCTCTGGCGGATGTCGTACGAGGAGTTCGAGAGTACAGTAGCCAGGCGCTTCTTTCCAGCGACCATTGCCAGGAGGCGCGGCTTCGAGGAAAGGCTTCGATCATGGACGCGGCCCTCGAAATCTGGCCCGACTTGTCGGAGGAGGAAATAGCATCGCTTCGTGAGCGGCTCTCACAGCAACTAGAGAGCGGTGAGTTTCACTACGTCGTTGTTGCTCAGACATTCGGAGACACGATGGAGCGAACCGTCGAATATTTGAACTCCACGATGCGCGGCGCCAGATTTTATGCCGTCGAATTGGTGCGATTCTCCGCGGAGAACCTTTCGGCGTTCGAGTCACGGACTGTATTGAAACCTGAAAGTCGTGGTTCCGGCTCGACTCAACGGACGCGCACGAGCGAGACTCTACGAACGCGCACGAACGAAGTTCGGTTTCTGGAGAGCATCGAGGACGAAGCATACCGCGAAACACTCCGAGATCTTTTGGACGTATGCCACGGCCTAGGCTTGCAATTTTCGTGGGGGACAGCCGGAACCTCGATCCGGATGACTTCTCTGGACCGTCCGAAACCGTTATCCATTGCGTGGCTCTTCCCTCCCGGTATCTCCGGCTGGATGGGCTTGACCGACCTCACACTCGGGTACGATGAAACCCAAGAAGATGTACGCCGGGCGATGGAGGATTACGTTGACCGCGTATCAAATTTACCAGGTGTCGAAGTCGCCAACCCCAAGTGGCTCAATGGCTATCGCCTCGGCCCCGAGACGACAATTCAAAACCATCATCAGATAGTCGAGATACTCGCTGAGCTTGTCAGCCAGTCCGGCTAAGAAACGTAGCGAGGGCGAGCGGACACGAATATCGAACAATTATTGCAGTAAACTTTCCGTGACCTTTCCCGAAGGGAGTACGTACCCTTGCAACGCAGCGACGCAGGCGCAAGAACAACGCTGTCGATGGACCGCTCGGCCCGGTTAATGGAGCGGGCGGTAGAACGTCTGCCCGGCGGCGTGAACAGTCCGGTGAGGGCGTTCCGCTCGGTCGGCGGCGACCCTTTGTTCATGGATCGGGGCGAGGGTTCGCGCATTTTCGACGTGGACGGGAATGCTTACATCGACTACGTGATGAGCTATGGGCCACTCGTCCTCGGACACGCGCATCCCGCGGTGATCGGGGAGATAGAGCGCGTCGCCCGCAAGGGGACCAGCTTCGGCGCGCCCACCGAACTCGAAGTAGAGCTTGCCGAGTTGGTCTGCGAGGCCGTGCCGTCCGTAGAGATGGTCAGGATGACCAACTCCGGCACGGAGGCCACGATGAGCGCGATACGGCTCGCCCGCGGATACACGGGGCGGGAGAGGATACTGAAGTTCGACGGCAACTACCACGGTCACGGCGACGCCCTGCTCGTCTCCGCCGGCTCCGGCGTAGCGACCTTGGGGTTGCCGGATAGTCCCGGCGTAACGAAAGGCGCTGCCAAGGACACCGCCGTCCTGCCCTACAACGACCTCGAAGCGGTGCGGGAGTTGTTCGAGGAGCGGGGCGAAGAGTTCGCGGCGGTCATCGTCGAGCCCGTGGCCGGTAACATGGGTTGCGTGCCGCCCGCCGGAGGCTACCTCGAAGGTCTGCGGGAGATAACGGCCGAATACGGCACGCTCCTCATCTTCGACGAGGTGATGACGGGTTTCCGGCTCGCCCGTGGCGGGGCTCAGGAGCGTTTCGGGGTCGTGCCGGACCTGACGTGCCTCGGCAAGATCATCGGCGGCGGCCTACCGGTTGGGGCATACGGTGGCAAGCGCGAGATCATGGAGAGGATCGCTCCCTCCGGGCCTGTCTACCAGGCGGGGACGCTCTCGGGTAATCCCCTGGCGATGGCCGCCGGCCTGATGACGTTGAAGGCCACTGGCGAGCTAGGTTTCTACGAGCATCTGGAGGAGTTGGGCGAGCGGTGGCGAACCGGCATGAGTGACGCGGCTTCCACGGGCGGCGTGCCGTTTACCATCAACCAGGTCGGCTCGATGGTCAGCATATTCTTCACGGAAGGTCCGGTCGCGGACTTCGCGTCGGCAGCTTCCTCGGATACGGAGGCGTTCAAGGACTTCTTCTGGCACATGCTCCGGCGCGGTATCTATCTTGCGCCGAGCCAGTACGAGGCGGGATTTATCTCCGCCGTACACTCCGGGGAGGACCTGGAGAGGACTTGCGAGGCAGCCGGTGAGTGGTTCTCGAAAGCGGACCGGAACTAGATGGACCGCTTAAGCCGCCGCACGCCGGAGCTATCGCTCAAGGAGGTTTTCTTGGGAGCGGTGGCCGGTCTGCCGGAAGAAGATGCGCGGGGCGAGGTCGTGGCGGAGGCGCTCGAATATCTTCAGCAGGGGTTCGAGTCGCACTACGGCGCGGACGACGGAGCGAGCGACGACGACGTTCTGGTTGGGGACAACGCATACGCCTGGGCCGTCGAGACCATAGCGCGGTTGGATGAGCCGGAGTTCGTGGCGGTGGCGAGCCGCATGATCCGGGACGGGGCGGGTGAGATCTCATCGGGCGGCGAGGTGTCGCTGGAGTTCTGGACGCCGCATCTGGCCGAACTCCTGAGGATAATCTCGGGCGAGGACGTAGAGCGTTCGCGCGAGCGGGTCCGGGTGGCCGCCGGAGAGGTGGCCGATGAAAGGCGCGCGTAAAGAGAACGCTACGCAACTTCCAACCGGGATGGAGCGGGCGGACCTCGTACGCGAGATGTTCGACCGTATCGCCGTCCGCTACGAGTTCATGAACACCGTCATGACCGCCGGTCTGCACAGGATCTGGAACCACGAAGTCCTGAAAGCGACCGGCCTGAAACCCGGCGGACGGGCGCTGGACCTGGCTTGCGGCACCGGAAGCCTGACGCGGGACCTCGCCAGGCGCGCCGGCCCGCGGGGCTACGTGCTGGGCGTCGATTTCTCCAAGGAGATGCTCAAGGCCGCGGAGAAGAAGCCCGTCCCGAACGTCGAGTACCGGCTCGGCGACGCGACGAACCTGGAAGAAGTCGAGTCCGATGCCTTCGACGCCGTTACCATAGCCTACGGGGCGCGTAACATCCCCGACCTCGACGCGTTGTTTTCGGAGATGTCCAGGGTCGTGAGGCCGGGTGGTATCGTGGTCTGCCTGGAAATAGCCCGGCCGCGGGGGAGGTTGGCTTCAGCATTCTACGGGTTGTGGTTCGATAGGATCGTGCCGAAACTCGGCGGAAAGCTCGCGGGAGATGCGCGAGCGTACGCTTATCTGCCCGAATCAGTGAAAGAGTTCGTGGCGCCAAATGAGTTAGCTGTCATAATAGAGCGTAATGGATTACAAAATGTTACATGGAGCAGACTCGCGGGCGGCATCATCACCCTCCACCGTGGAACCGGATAGCGTGCGGAGCTTCGAAGAGGGCGCCCTGGATCTTAGTTCGGCTCTTCCGGAGGGGACGTTCGATGTCTGGCGGGAGGTCGAAGACCGGCTGGTCGTGGTGGGCAAGCGCGCCCCGGCGACACTCGTTCAACCAGCGCTAGAGACATTGACCTCGGAAGGCAAGCGGCTGAGGCCGCTCTTGCTCGTATTGAGCGCCGGGTTGGGCGAGCCGGAGCGGGAGTCGTTGCTCAAGGCTTCGACGGCAATCGAGGTCTTGCATACGGCGACGCTCATCCACGACGACATCGTGGACCGGGCCGAGACTCGGCGCGGACAGCCGACGACCGTCGGCGCTTATGGGCGGGAGATCGCTATCGCCACGGGCGATTACCTCTTCGCGGAGTCTTTCGCGGACCTGGCGGAGATCGGTGACCCCAGGTTAGTGCGGGCCTTCTCCGAGGCGGCCGAGGGACTCGCGGCGGGGGAGCTGGAGCAGTACCGGGCGAGCGGGGCGACGGTCGAGCTGGAGGCGTACCTGGAGCACATCAGGAAGAAGACCGCCGGGCTCTTCAAGGCGGCGTGCGTCGCGGGCGGTACCCTGGGCGGTCTTTCGCTGCGGCAGATAGACGCCCTTGCGACCTACGGCAACGCACTCGGGATAGCGTTCCAGATGTCCGACGACGTGATGGACCTCGTCGGCAAGCCAGGCTTGATGGGTAAGGGCATAGGGACGGACCTCGCCGAAGGCACGGTGACTCTGCCCGTTATCTTCGCGCTGCAGGACGGCGATTCCGACACCATCTGGCGCGTGTTGGAGGCTTCGGACCCTGCGCCGGACCTTCTGGAAGCCGGTATACAGGCCGTTCTCGCCACGGATGCCGTGGAGAAGACCGAGGTATGGGCTCGGGGTGAGATAGACGCGGCTATCGAAGGACTGGAGCTTCTGCCCGATCGTCCGGAGCGTGCCTTGCTAGAGGCTATCGCCGCCGAGGTAGTTGGAAGAAATGCCTGAAAATTCGTCCAGGATCTTCGCCGCCGATAGAGTTTTTCCCGTTTTTGGACCGCCCATCAATGACGGAGCGATCCTCGTCCGGGACGGACGAATCGGCGCCGTGGGAAAGCTGGAGGAGATTCAGCGCGACAACCCGGACGCGGAGGTCCACCAGTTTCCGGGTTGCTCGATAGTCCCTGGCGCGGTCAACGCCCACGCCCACCTGGGTTTCAGACTCAAAGACAAGCCGGAGGGCGGCACGTTCGCCGGATGGCTCTCCAAACTGATCGAACGCCTCCCCGAGAAGGAGGCCTGGACGCCCGAAGCCGCCCGCGACTCCGCCCGCGAGGCTGTAGAAGCCGGGACAACCTTTATGGCGGAGTCCTCGCCCTATGGCGAGTGCCTGCCGCAGCTCGCCGAGTCTGGAATGGCTGGTACTGTCTACGCGGAGTTCTTCCCCGGCGATTTCCCTGGATTGGGGCCGGAGGAGAGGGTGGCGGCCATCATCGAGAGGGTGCGGGCCATGCGCGAGGGGCTGCCGGATCGGGTAGACGCGCAGGTGAGCGTTCACTCGACTTACACGGTAGACCCTGATTCGGGCCGGTTCGCCGCCCGGAGGACGCGGGAGATCGGTGACAGGCTCGCCATACATCTCTCCGAGAGCCCGGAAGAGGTCGAGTTCGTCCGGGACGGAACCGGCGGGCTCTCCGACATCTTTGGGCAGAACGACTGGGGAGGGAGAGGGCTCTCGCCGATTCGTTACGCCGAGAGTATCGAGCTTCTCGCCCCCCAGACTATAGCCGCCCACGTGGCGACCGGCGTGTCGGGGGACGACATCGAGATACTGGCGCGCACGGGAGTAGCGGCGGCGCACTGTCCCCGGTCGAACGATTATCTCGGTTGCGAAGTGTCGCCCGTGCCGCGCATGATGGAGCGAGGCGTGCGCGTAGGGATGGGGACCGACGGCCTGTGGAGCAGTCCGAGCATGAACCTGTTCGAGGAGACGCTCTTCGCGGTGAAGCTGCACGGTTTCGACGGCGCTACTGGCTTGCGGATGGCTACGCTCGAAGGCGCGCGGGCGCTCGGCATCGAAGGCGAGACCGGAAGTTTAGAGGCCGGAAAATGGGCGGACATCGCCGTAGTCGAAGTATCGTCAGGCGGGCGGGACCCGGAGCTAGAAGTGCTCGAAGCGGCGGCTGGCGGCGGGGTCGCGGCGACTGTCGTGGGCGGCAAGCTGATATACAATCGGCTCGAAGTCTAGGATCCGGAGGAACCAACCCGCCATGATGATGAATCGCGACAAGCTCGGTTTCTGGGTGAAGTTCGTCGCGTTTTTCCTCGCCGCGGTGTTCTTGCTCTCGTTTATCTTCGCCGGCGTAGGGAGCAGCGGACTCAGCTACAACGTTTTCGATTTGATCTCGGGCAACAATAATCAGCAGCAGGGCGGCCAGACCATAAGCCCGCAGGAAGAGGTCAACAGCGCCGAGAAGCAGGTGAAGAAGAATCCGAAGGACGCCGAGGCGGTCAAACGCCTCGCGGTTCTCTACGTCCAGCAGAACCGCCTGGATGATGCTGCACGCGTACTGGAGAAAGGCCGTAAGGACGTCCCAAAAGACGCCCAGATACCATTAATATTGGGCCAGGTCTACGGTCAGCAGGCCCAGTCCGCGCCGCAGAACAAGCAGAAAGAACTTTACAAGAAGGCCGGAGACACGTTGGCGGAGGCAACGAAACAAGACCCGAAAAACGCCGACGCCTACTACCTGGCGGGACAATCCTACGATCAGGCCGGACAGCCAGGCCAGGCCATAAAGTACTGGAACGGTTATCTGGACCTCGAACCCAATGGACAGTACGCCAAAGCGGTAAAGGACCGCATATCGGCTCTGCTCAAGGGCGAGGAGACAACTGGGGCTACCCAATAAAATTTTCGGTTCGTGATCCGCGCGGGCCGGTTAGGTCGTATAATGTGCAGCAGGTCTTACGGATGACTCGATAGGAGAAGAAGGATGCCAATACCTGGTGGTACTGAATTAATCGTTGTTCTGGTGATAATTTTGCTGCTCTTCGGCGCGAAGCGCATCCCGGAGCTTGCCAAGGGACTCGGCAGCGGCGTCCGCGAGTTCAAGAAGGGCACTCGCGATGAGCCCGAGGTCGAGAAGGCTGACGAGCAAAAGAAGGAAGAGGAGCTGGCCGCCGCTGAGAGCAAGAACGGCGGGACGCAGGACTCTCGTCTCCAGGAAGACGCTTCCGTTGAGGCCGACAAGGCCGAACAGAAACAGCACTAGTCCTACTTACTTATCAGGTCTCTGAACAGCTAAATGGCTGGCCGGCTTAGATTACCCACCCGTCCGCGCGGTTCGCTCAGCGACGCGCAGATGACCCTGATCGAGCACCTGGACGAGCTGCGCTCCAGGATAATCAAGGTCGGGGTCGCGTTCGTCGTGGCGGCCATCGTAGCGTGGTTCTTCAGGATTCAGATCTTCGACGTGCTTACGGCTCCTGCTGGCGATGTATTGCATGGACAACTCAAGGTAACCTCCGTGGCCGAGCCATTCCTGAATGACCTGAAACTGGCGCTCTATGCCGCCTTCCTGGTTACTATTCCCGTGCTTCTCTACCAGCTCTGGGCGTTCGTTGCGCCCGCGGTTGGAGAGATGGGCCGTACGCAGACTTACTTCTTGATCGGGCTGACCTCCGCGTTGTTCCTCGCGGGCGTGGCTTTCGGGTACTTCGCCGTATTGCCGGTGAGCATGGATATACTGCTAAGGTGGGGCGGAGACCGTTACGACCCGATTATTACCTCGGCAAATTATTTGTCGTTCGTATCGAGGTTTCTATTGGCTTTCGGGATAGTCTTCGAGTTCCCGGCGGCGATGTACGTGGCGGCCAAGATGGAACTCGTGGACGCGCGGTTCTTGAGGAAGTATCGTCGGCACGCAATCGTCGCAAACGCCGTTCTAGCCGCTGTCCTTACTCCGACCCCGGACGTATTTACCATGCTGCTCATGGCCGTGCCGTTGTTCGTCATGTACGAGATCAGCGTCATCGTCGTTAGCCGCGTGAACCCGGTCTCCGAGGTGGTGGTACACGAGCTCGATCCGGACGATGAGGAGCCCGAAGATGAGGAGGACGACGATATAGACCGGGACCTCTAGCCCGGTCGTCCCGCTCTAGCTGGCGGCGTTTTCAAAGCCGAGATTCGCTAGTTTTCCCCGGAGCTTGCGTGCGGCGTTTGCTAATTCATCTTGGTCGGGGTCCTTCTCCGCGTTCTCGAAATTGATGTCGTCGAGGCTGTCTATCGGCGTCAGGTGGATGTGGACGTGTGGGACCTCCAGACCGGCCAGGATAAAGCCCACTTTCTCCGGTTCATACGCCTGCTGTATAGCTTCTCCGATGGACCTCGATACTTCCATAAGGTGGGTCGTCAGCTCCGGGTCGAGGTCGAGCCAATGGTCCACTTCTTCCCTCGGGACTACGAGCGTGTGTCCGGCTCTCAGCGGATTTATGGACAAAAAGGCGACGCACCGCTCGTCTTTCCAGACGAAGTGGGCCGGAAGCTCGCCTTCGATGATGCGCGTGAAAATCGTAGCCAACGGTAGACCTCCGTTTCGCGTAACTCGGTTTGGTATGGCGCGATGGTAACGGATGCCGGCGCCCGAAGCCAGATCCTTTACGGTTCCGTAAGGCGTTGGATGAAGCGGCGCATCGAACGCCGGAGCAGGTCTTCGGCCACCTTTCGGAAGAACGGTTTGTGCGAGATCCTGTTCAGCCATGCGGGCTCGACTTCGTAATCCGTGAAGAGCGCCATCACCAGGGTACTTGGTCCGGCCTCTTCGAGTGTCCAGCCTCCGCTTCCCACGGCTCCTGACGTGTATCGCCACTCTATGCGGCTCGGAGCCTCGACCGCCGTGACGACGCTTTCTACCGAATGAGTAAGACCGGCGGCGCTTAGGACGAATTCCATTTCGACGCCAGGGCTCATCTCCGTTGCGCCGTGCAGCAGGCGTATCCGGCGTAGACCAAGAGACCATTCCGAGAAGCGTCGTACGTCGAGGAGGGCGGAGAAGATTTTTTCGCGCGGCACTCCGGAGACGAGATAACTCGCCCTTACCGGGTCGTTCACCCGACTCTCCGGGGGCTTAGATCAACCATCCCACCAGAATCCCCATCGTGTACAGGAGGCCTAGGACCAGATGCAGCCCCGCCGTCCGTTTGACCACGGGATCCAGCCGCGCCGGGATGGTCGTCGCGGAGATCCCACGCCAGAGCCGGATAGTCAGCGGAATGCTAAACACGACCAATCCACACGCCAACGGAACCGTGCCGAAGGAGATTAGGGCCGCGACCGAGACGTACGCTTCGAGAAGCAATGTCCGGTAGATGAATATGGCGCCGGAGCGCCCGAAGACTATGGGGATGGTCCGGCGCCCACCCTTGCGGTCGGAGTCCATGTCCCGGATATTGTTGGCGAGCAGTATCGCCGCGACCGGGCCTCCGATCGGCAGCGCCGCAAGCGGCACATACAGGAAAAAAACTTTGGCCTGCACCGCGTAAGCGATGACTACGATGAGTACGCCCATAAAGAGGAAAACGGCCGCCTCACTGGCCGCCGTGTAGGCAATCGGGCGCGGACCGGCCGAGTAGAGGTAGCCGCCGAGCGCCGATAGACAGCCGAGGATTAGAATCGGCCAACCGCCAACCGCTACCAGGTAGATGCCGCAGAACAGCGCGAGCGTATAGCACAAGAGGGCGCCGATCAGGACGGATCTCGCTTGGAGACGACCTTGCACTATGGACCCGGCGATGCCGACGGCGGTGGCCGTGTCCAGGCCGCGCTTCTCGTCGTAGAACTCGTTGAACATATTGGTCGCGGCCTGTATCAGCAGGCTTCCCAGGAGCATCGCCAGGAAAGGCCCCAATGCAAAAGCGCCGTCCTTCAGGGCGAGCGCCGTCCCGAACAACACCGGCACGGCGGCGGCGGTCAGGCTGAAAGGCCGTGCGAGCCAGAACCACTCCGCCAGGAACGGGCGTCCGGGGTTCGAGGCGCTCACGGTGACTCTTGCCCGATGCTGTTCATCGCGTCTCTCCTCGCTGGTTTCATGGCCGTATTTTTAGCAACGCCTCAGGAATAAATCCGTGAAGCGTCCATCGTTTATCGTACATTAAAGATTTTGCCGGCGGTTTGTGATAGAAACGTCTGTCGTGGAAGCAGGCGGTTCTATGGGATTCGCGGAGTCCTTCCTCCGGCTCTCCCGACCGAAGCAGTGGACCAAGAACGGGTTCGTGCTGGCCGGGGTCGTGTTCTCGGAGGAGGCGCTTCAGCTATCCTCCTTGATGTCGGCTTTTCTGGCGTTCATCGCGTTCTGTCTGCTTTCGAGCGCCACCTACGCGGCGAACGACGTTCTGGACATCGAGGAAGACCGCAAGCATCCTCTGAAGAGGCTCCGGCCGGTTGCCAGCGGAGATGTTTCCAGGCGTTCCGCGCTTATCTTCGCTGCTTGCCTGGCCGCCGTGGGTCTGTCACTCGGGTTCTGGGTACACTTCGGGGTGGGGCTTGCGGGGGTTGCGTATATCGTCTTGCAGGCTATATACACGACGGTGCTCAAGCATCAGGTGATACTGGACGTAATGAGCATCTCGGCGGGGTTCGTGATCCGGGCGCTCGCGGGTGTCGCGGCGGTGGGCAGCCCTATATCTCCCTGGCTAATAGTGTGTACCGGGCTTCTTACGCTTTTTCTTGGCTTCTCCAAGCGCCGCCACGAGCTTGCGTCTCTGGGAGAGGGAGCCCAGATCTACCGGAGGAACCTCAAGGACTACTCGGTCCCGATGCTCGACGAACTGATGAACATAATGATCTCCGCGACCATCATCGCCTACACCCTCTACACCTTTACCGTGTACAAGAACGTCTTCATGATGTCGAGCATTCCATTCGTGATCTACGGCGTCTTCCGCTATATGTTGCTGGTTCACCGCGACGGCGGCGGCAACCCGGATACTTTGCTTTTAAGAGATAGGCCGTTACAGATCACCCTCATCCTGTGGCTCGCCGTGGTGATGACGGTCATCTACGTCCTTTAATCCCGATGGAACGGTTGAAGAGAAACCTGATCCTGGCCCTCGGCCTGGGCATAGTCGTATACGTCGTCCTCGCCATCTTCTCCGGTTTGGACGACCTTAGAAACGCTCTGGATAGCTTTCACTGGTCGCTTACGCCGGTCATTCTGGGCCTCGTCGCCCTCTCCTACGTGGGACGGTTCCTGCGCTGGACCTACTACCTGCGCGTCCTCAAAGTCTCCGTGCCGGCGGGCATCAACGCCGCCATCTTCGCCTCGGGACTATCCATGGCGATCTCGCCGGGCAAACTCGGCGAGGTTCTGAAGAGCGTCTTCGTCCGCCAGGTCTCCGGCGCCCCTATAGCCCGCACCGCCCCCACGGTCGTCGCCGAGCGCGCCACGGACGGTACCGGGATGGTCGCGTGGGGGATGCTGGGAGCCCTGGCCTTCAGCTTCGGGTTCGGCGTGCTGGCGCTGTTCCTGGCCGTTACCGTCGTGGGAATAGCCGTTCTCCGCTCGCGGCGGCTCTCACTAGTAGCCGAGAAAATTCTATCGAAGCTGCCGCTGTTGAACCGTCTGGCGCCGCACATAGAGGACTTCCACGGCGCCTCTAACGAACTGCTGTCATCCCGTGCGCTGATCGTTGGGACTGTAATTTCGTTCCTCTCGTGGGGACTGGAATGCACGGCGGTCTATCTCTGTACTGTCGGGATGGGGGCGGACCTGCCGTTCCTGATGGTGGTGTTCATATTCGCGGTTAGCTCGCTGGTCGGGGTGGGGAGTATGCTCCCTGGCGGCATCGGGGCGGCGGAGGCGGGGCTTACGGGAATGTTCGTGGCCCTGGGGGATCTGCCGCGCGGGTTCGCCGTGGCTCTGACGATTCTGATCCGTCTCGCAACCCTCTGGTTTGCCACCCTTATTGGTGTCGCGGGCCTGCTGATCGTCCGTGCCCTCATCGGGGATGTGGCGACTGATGTGCCGGAGACAAAGCCCACCAGCGTCGTCTCTAAACCCGAGAGATAGTGCGGCGTTGATCCAGAAACGCCACCGCTTGCGTAAGCTGCAACAAGATAGCGCATTGTGTTATAACCAGGATCAATATGCGATTAATAATCTCTGAGAAAGCAAACACAGCCAAGAAAATATCCCAGTTCCTCGCCGAAGGTCCGGTGAAGGACGGCAAGCACCGCTCTGTTCCGCATCACACCTTCACCTGGAAGGGTGAGGAGTGCGTCTCCGTCGGACTCAAGGGACACGTACTGAACCCCGAGTATCCAGAGGAGTACTCGAACTGGCAGAAGGTCGAGCCTTCGGCGCTCATAGACGCGGAGATCTTAAAGTCCGTCTCCGTGAAGGGTGTCGCGGAGGCGGTTAAGGCATTGTCGAAGAAGGCGGATAAGGTAGTCATCGCCACGGACTACGATCGTGAGGGGGAGTTGATCGGGGTGGAGGCCCTGTCTCTCGCGTTCGAGGCGAACCCGAAGTTGATGGACCACGTCGAGCGTTCGCGCTTCTCGGCGCTTACGCAGGGTGAGATCACACGCGCCTTCGACGAGTTGGACGAGGTCTCCCGTGACCTCGCGGCGGCGGGCGAGGCGCGTCAGGACATAGACCTGATCTGGGGCGCCACCCTGACCCGATGGGTCTCGCGCGCCACGAAGCGCTACGGCAGCGCATTCCTCTCCGTCGGACGTGTCCAGTCTCCGACCCTCGTGCTGATCACCGAGCGCGAACTAGAGCGGCGGGCTTTCATCCCCGAGCCCTACTGGGAGCTCGAAGCGAACCTGAAGAACGGCGAGCCGTTCACCGTCCGTCACGCCACGGACCGTTTCAAGGAAGAAGAGGCTGTCCGCAAGGCGTACGACAACCTCTCCGAGATCGCCACGGTCACGGAGGTCAAACAGAAGTCCGCGAGCCGGCAGCCCCCGACGCCGTTCAACACGACCGGCTTCCTGACGGCGGCGGCGAACCTAGGGATCAACCCTTCCCGAGCCGCCCGTCTGGCGGAGGACCTGTACACCGACGGCTATATCTCCTACCCTCGGACGGACAATACCGTTTATCCGCGCTCGCTGGACCTGCGCGAGATACTCGGCTACCTCAAGCACGTCGAGGGGGCGGGACAGTACGCGGAGAAGCTGCTTCAGGGCGAGAAGCTCTCGCCGACCCGCGGGAAGAAAGAGACTACGGACCACCCGCCGATCTACCCGACCGGCTACGCCTCGAAGAAGGCGTTGCGCGACGACCAGTGGAAGATCTACCAGCTAGTCGTCCGGCGCTTCCTGGCGACGCTCTCCGGCCCGGCCAAGACGCTCCGCACGACGCTGCGCTTCGACTCCGGCGGCGAGCCGCTCGTTACCGGCGGTACAGTTGTTACGGAAGAGGGCTGGCTCGGCGTCTACCCGTACAGCCGCCGCGCCGACGAGGAGATACCGAATCTCAATGAGGGTGACGTAGTCGACGTGGTTAGTGCGGAGATTCTTGCGAAAGAGACGCAGCCGCCGGGGCGCTACGGCGCGGGACGGCTCCTCAACGTCATGGAGGACCTGGGGCTTGGGACGAAGGCGACGCGCCCGAACATCATCCAGAACCTCTACGACCGGGGCTACGTCCACGACGACCCGCTCGTGCCGACGGAGAAGGGCGTGGGCGTGGCGAGGGCGCTCAAGGACTTCGCCTCGGAGATAGCCTCGCACGAGATGACGGCGGAGCTTGAGAAGAGCATGGACGCCATTTCGGAGGGCAGGATCAGTAAGGACTCCGTGGTCGACGAGTCCCGCGACATCCTGCGCCGCGTGTACGAGCACCTGGAGAGTTCCGAGGAGCAGTTCGCGGACATCGTCTGGAGCGGCATCCGGGTGGACGAGACGCTTGGGAAGTGTCCGGTGAGCGGAGACGACCTCATCATCCGCCGCAGCCGCAAGAGCCGTAAGCGTTTCGTGGGCTGTTCGGGATATCCGGAGTGTACGGTGACCTATCCTCTGCCCCAGAGGGGTGACATAATACCGCTCGGTACTCAGTGTGACGCCTGTGGGTCCCCGGAGATAAAGGTGCTTGGAGGCAAGCGTCCCTGGATAACCTGCATCAACATGGAGTGTCCGAAGAAGCAGGAGAAAAAAGAAGCCGCAAACGACGCCAACGGCGTCGACTCAGAGGGGGGTGAACGGTCATCGAAAGAGAGCGGCCAGCAGTTGGAGAAGTCCACCACCTAGAAGAGCGCCTGGACCTCGACCTCCTCGAAGATCCAACATCGCCCCGCATATCGCAGAGCGCCCGTATTTTTGGATACCTCCTGATCTGGACTATCGCGGCAATCGTATGTTATTCTGCGACCCTATAATTAAGTTTGAAGAAGTTTTTGTTAAAGGATGAGATGATTTGGCCCCAATAATCGGTATAACCGCAACCTTGAAGGAAGACGTGGACTCTGTCGCCGAGCGGCCTCTGGGCCGCTACGTGAGGGCGGACCTGGACTACGTGGAGGGTGTAGTTAATGCTGGAGGAGTGCCGGTGGTGTTGCCGGCGGTCGGTGAGCGGCGGGCCGCGGAAGCCGTTATTGGAAGTCTGGACGGGCTGCTCCTCAGTGGTGGGAGCGACCTGGACCCGAGTTACTATGGCGAGCAGCCGATCCCCGAACTCAGCGTGACCCTTCCCGAGCGGGACGCCTTCGAGATGGCGCTACTCGAAGAGGCGCTGCGGTACGGAATCCCGATCTTCGGAATATGCCGGGGTTTGCAGTTGCTGAACGTCGGTCTCGGTGGGACGCTGTATCAGGACCTTCCCTCGCAGCTTGGACGGGATATTCTCAAGCACCGGCAGGCTACGCCGAAGTGGCAGCCGACACACGAGATCGAGATAAAGCGCGATTCCTGGGTTGGCGAGGTCACGGAGAAGGGCAGCGTCAAGGTCAACTCTTACCATCACCAGGCGATCAAAGACCTCGCGGATAGCCTGGTTGTATCGGCCCGCTCCTCCGACGGGGTTATAGAGGCGGTCGAGTCCCGCGACTTCTCGGAGCGGTGGCTCATGGGGGTGCAGTGGCACGCCGAGGCGATGCGTGACGCCGGCTCAGAGCACCGCAACCTGTTCGAGGCGCACGTCTCCGCGGCCGAGCGCCACGCCCTCCGCCGCGCAGCGGCCTAGATAGAGGCCCACCTCGCCACGGGGTATCTTCGTAACCGTCGAGGGGCTGGACTTCTCGGGAAAGTCCACCCTGGTTCGCCACCTCAAACCGCTTCTCGAAAATACGCAAACGCCAGCGCATTTCACCCGGGAGCCCGGCGGTACTCCAGCGGCGGAGCGTATCCGGGCGGTGTTGCTCGATCCGTCCCTGGACATGGACGCCTGGACCGAGGCGTACCTGTATGCGGCGGCGCGTGCGGACCACGTGCGGCGAGAGATCCTGCCGCGATTGGAGCGGGGAGAGAACGTCCTCTGTGAGCGCTACCTGGATTCGAGCATCGCGTATCAGGGATGCGGTAGGGGACTCGGCGTGGAGACTGTACGAGAGTTGAACGCTTACGCTGTCGGGACGGTCCTCCCGGATACGACTTTCTACCTGCGGCTCGGATCTGAAGAAAGGGAGCGGCGAGCCAGGGAACTTGCGGCGCCGCTGGATAGGATTGAATCCATCGGCGCGGAGTTCATGCGGAGGGTCGAAGAAGGGTTCGAGGAGATTGTTCGCCGCGAGCCGGAGCGGATAGAGGTCCTTGATGCCTCCCGTTCTTCGGAGGATCTGGCGGAGGCCGTGCGCCGGGTCTTCGAGCGGTAGGGCTATACTCATCCGGGACATGGGAATCTTCGATGGAATACTGGGCAATGAGATCTCCCTGCGGTTGTTGGAGAAAAGTTTCGAAACGGGCGATGTCGCCCACACCTACCTGTTTCACGGGCCGGCCGGAGTCGGTAAGAGGACTGTTGCCCGGCGTTTCGGGGCCAGTCTTGTCTCTGGCGGAGATCAGGCGGCGGATCGCGCATTACGGGGACTGCATCCGGATCTGCTGGAGATCCGCCCTGAGGGAGCGTTTACGACTATCGGCCAGGCGCGGGAGGTAGTGCGGCAGGCGGCGAGCCGGCCGTTCGAGGGTACGCGGCGAGTCTTCATTCTGGAAGCGGACACGCTGAACGTGCAGGCGGCCAACGCCTTGTTAAAGACGCTGGAAGAGCCGGAGGGAGAGGCGGTGTTCATCCTGCTCGCGGGCTCGCGCGAGGGCGTGTTGCCCACGATAGTCTCACGCGCCCGGACGGTTCGGTTCAGCCCGGTGTCTACCGGCGAAGTAGCAGGATTACTTGAAAAGCGGGGGGCGGAGGAGCCGGCGCTCGCGGCGGCACTCGGGCGGGGGAGCGTGGGGCTCTCGATCCGGTACGCGGAGGAGCCGGAGATGAAGGAGCTAAGAGAGGCTGTCTTCCAGGCTGGGTTCTCTCTGTCGGCGGACTTCGAGGAGCGCCACGAGATGGCCGCCGGGATCGTGGGACGCGCCGAGGCGGTTGGCGCGGCGCGGGAGACTGCGTTTCTTGAACAGTTCGACGAGCCGGACCGGCGGGCGAAAGAGGGGGGGAAGCGCGCGGGGCGGGCGGCTCGGGACGGCGCGGTACGGGAGGCTTTGGATCTCCTGGCGCTCGCTTACCGGGACGCGGCGGTCGTACAGGCGGGGGCGGAGGAACTGGCGGCGAACGTGGAACGGATGCCGGAGATACGGCGTCACGTCGAGGAGTGGCCGGGCGCGGATTGGGGTGGGGCCGCGACGCAGGTTGGGGAAGCAAGCGCCGCCCTTGCGTATAATGTGTCTCCAGAGGCGATCCTGGAGGTGGCGTTATTACGGATACGGCGGAGAATACTCGAATACTCCCGCGGCTAGTAGACGTCCGCATCCCCGGATGGAGCGTGCCAAAGCTCTGCTACGCCCGGGATCTTGACCTCCGTGTTGGGTACAAGGTCGTCGTGGATACGGAGGTGGGAGAATTCATAGGCCGCGTCGCCCTAACGCCCCGCCGCCGTGAGGCGTATGTCGAACCTCACAGCCTGCTCAGGGTCGTGACGGAGGAAGATGAGCGCGAAGGCGACGCACGCCGGGAGCTTGGGCGGGAGATCCGGAAAGAAGCCTGGAAGCTCGCCCGCGACCACCGGATTGGGGATGTCGAGTTCATCGGGTGCGATGTCTCCCTGGATGGTTCGTACATCGAAGTCAAATACCAGACCGGACAGAAAAACCTCGACCTGACTCCCGTGAGGGAAGGGCTCGAACGCGCCTACGACGCCAGGGTCGAGCTGCGGAGCTTCACGTTCATCGAGCGTTCCGGTGATTCGGGTGGGTGCGATACGTGCGGGTTGCCGTTGTGCTGCGCCACGTGGAGCGGGGCGCGGAGCATAGGTCCGGTCAACGTGCGGCTCGCCAAACAACAAGGTGTTACGCCAAACGAGAAGATCATGGGTTGCTGCGGCGAAGTGAAGTGCTGCATGCGCTACGAGCACGACAGCTACAAGGAGTTCAAGGAACGCGCTCCCTTCAAGAACTCGGTCGTAAAGCTCGACGAACGGGAGGGTAAGGTCGTCGACTACTCCATGGTCAAGGACTCGGTCTTCGTGAAGTTCGGACCGAAACGTAGCGATCAGGAGCTCGTGCCACTCGGCCGCCTCGCACGAGACAACCCCGGCATCATGCCCGCCGATCCGGACGACTGGGCTATAGACTCTTCTCAAGAGCCGGACTCATAGACGGCGGAGCGCCGAGTGCTGAATAACCTGTGCGACGTTCCAGGTGTCCTCGTGGGCCATGCCGGCGATCCCGTCGGGCTGACCGGCTGCACGGCCGTTATCTTCGAGAAGCCCGCTATAGTGGGCGTGGACGTGCGGGGGTCTTCGCCCGGCACGCGCGAGACGGATCGCCTCGGACCCATAGGCGCGGTTCGCGCAACGCACGCGCTCCTCCTGACAGGCGGCAGCGCTTTTGGACTCGCCGCCGCGGACGGCGTGGTCCGGTTCCTCGAAGAGAAAGGCGTCGGACTCGACATAGGGGTCGCCAGGATACCGTTGGTCTCCGCCGCCGTACTCTTCGATCTGGTCGCGGGCTCCCCCGATACACGCCCCGACGCCGACATGGGCTACCAGGCCGCCGCTTCAGCCGTTAGCGGACACTTCGCCCAGGGCAGCGTGGGCGCCGGTACGGGAGCGACCGTGGGCAAGGTCCTGGGCATGGAGCACGCGATGAAAGGCGGAGTCGGCAGCGCCTCCGTCCAGCTAGACGGCGGCCTCTTCGTCGCGGCGCTCGCCGCCGTCAACGCTTTCGGAGACGTGCGCGACGCATCGTCCGGCAAGATAATGGCCGGTCCCAGGCAAGACGACGGCACGCTGGGAGACACCGTGGAGCTGCTGCCGGAAGCCGCCGCCCGTTTGCAATGGGGCGAGAACACGACTCTCGGAATTATCGCCACAAACGCCCGGCTATCCAAACCACAGGTCAATAAAGTCGCCCAGATGGCCCACGACGGTCTGGCCCGCGCCATCTACCCCGTACACACGACCATTGACGGCGACGTGGTTTTCGCCGCATCCGTCGGCGAGCTATCCGCCGCACCCGACGTGGTGGGCGCGTGGGGAGCATACGTTATGCAAGAGGCAATATTGCGTGCCGTCAGAGAAGCCGCTGGCGTACCGGGAATCCCCTCGCTCACCGAATATTGGGGCGGATAGCGGGTAGCGATGCGCCGCCCGTCGAATGCAAAGGCCCGAGCTTCACGCCCGGGCCTTTGTTTGGTGAGACTTTGTCGCGTTCGGAGAGTTAAGCTCCTTCGGGGATAAGGATGCCGCGTCCTCTCAGGTTACCGGAGTTGAGGTCCTGTATCGCGTCGTTGACGGCGTCTAGCGGGTAGGTCGAAGTGTGCAGCGTGACCAGGCCGCGAGCCGTCAGGTTCATCAGCTCCGCCAGGTCGTTGTAGGTGCCGACGAGGTTCCCGATGACGCTACGCTCGGTGGAGATAATGTCTATGGTCGGTACTTCGACCGTGCCGCCGTAGCCGATTACGTAGTGAGAGCCGGCCGGGCGGGTCATGTTCCAGGCGTCGTCCTCGGCGCCGCGCTCGCCGACGTAGTCGAAGACGACCTCCGCGCCTCCGTTGGTCATCTCGATCACCGTGTCCACGTAGCCGTCTTCGACCTTGACCGTATCGTCCGCGCCCCATTCCTTCGCGAGCGCTAGGGCTTCCTCGTTTGGGTCAACGACGATTACGTTCGCTGGCGTCATCGCTTTGAGGCACTGGATGCCGATGTGTCCAAGCCCTCCGGCTCCGATGACGACGGCGTTAGTGCCGGCGTACAGCTCCGGCACGGACTTCCTGACGGCGTGGTGGGCGGTCAGGCCCGCGTCGGCGAGGGCCGCGATGTCTTTGGGCTGCAGGATCGGGTCGAGCTTCACGCACGCCCGGGCGCTGGTCTTGAGGAGTTGGGCGAAGCCGCCATCCTGGGAGATGCCGGGGAACGCGCCGTTCTCGCACTGCATGTCGCGTCCGGCGCGACAGTAGCGGCACAGGCCGCAGGTGATCAGGGGATGCAGGATCACCGTGTCCCCGACCGCTACATTAGTTACGGCCGAGCCGACTTCCTCGACCCAGCCGCAGTTCTCGTGTCCCAGGACGTAGGGCAGGAGGTTGCCCTCAGCGTCCTGGATGGGCGCCCATTGCCCCTCGATGATGTGTATGTCGGTGCGGCACAGGCCCGCCGCGCCGATCTTGACGATGACGTCGAAGGGGCCGTCCGCCTTCGGCTCCTCGATCTCTTCGAGCTTCAAGCTCTCCGACGGTATACTCGCGTCGTACTCGTGCAGCCTCGCTGCTTTCATGCTGTCGCCTCCTTCTTATCCTGAATTCCATAACGTGTGGCGAGCAGTCCCCGGCACAGGCTCGCGTTACCCTCGATGCTCACCCGGACCGTCCGGGCGAACCGCAGATGCTGGACTACCGCTTCTTCCGGGACTCTATTGCCGTCCGGGTCTACGATGAGCGGCGCGTCCGGCCCGATATCCAGACCAAGCTCCGCCCGCCGCTCCAAGTAGGTCTCGAAGTCCCGCGACGGCGGCACGTCTTCGAGGGACATGTCGGACAGGTCCAGCGTCGTAAATTCGTCTGAGAGCAGCGCCCGGCATAGTTGCTCCTGACGGCTTACGAAAGACTTGCGGCGGAACGTGGTGCGTAGCTCCTCGAGGTCGTCGCCATCGGCCTGTGCGGGGAAAGCGCCGTCGAAGCCGCGATGCTCGTTGACTCCGGTGTTGATCTCGTCCGAGGCGTAATGATCGTCGAGAACGACGCTCGCCTGCTCGATCCCCGCCACCGATAGCACGGCGGCCTTCGCGTCCGCTACCATCAGGTAGGCGAAGTTCGGGGCGCAGAAGTAGGTTGGCAGACGCAGGCGTACGAAAGCGGCCCCGTCCTCGATCTCCAGGCCGGAGACGAAGTCCAGGTCGGTTATAGGTTCGTCCAATTCGGGGTCCCGGACGCCGGAGAGGGCGTCCAGGACCGCTTCGCGGGTCGGCATCAGGCCGGGTTGGCCGGGTCGGCGGCGATCTGTCCGGTGGCGCTGCCAGCGGTGGCGAGTTGCATCTCCTCGGGGACCTCTATGTCGTAGAGCCTGGCCGCGTTGAGGCCGAGGATCTTGCGTTTGATCTCCGTCGTGATCTCGGCGTAGTCGTCAAACTCCGGGTCTTCGGGATATTGGAAGTCCACGAATTTCTCCACCAGCCACTTCGGCTGCCAGATCGCGTAGTCGCTGGCGAACATGAGTCGATCTTCACCGATCCAATACAGAAGCTCGCCGATGATCTGGGCGAAGTAGCGCGGCTTGGCGTGGATGAATGGCATCGCCACCGCAAGCCCGCCGTACACGTTTGGCTCTTGCGTCCCGATCCAGCAGAAGTCCTCCAGCCTCGGCAGCCCGACGTGCTCGACGACGAAGTTGAGGTCCGGGAACAGCGTCGCGGTTCGGTCCACGTCCGCCACGTCGAACGCGTCGCGGTTCAGCGGCCAGATCGTCGGTCCCTTGTGGACGTGGATGTTCTTTATCCCGAGTTCCTGACACTTCTCCAGGTGCTTGAGCGACCACGGATCGTCGAGCTTCCAGCCGTGAGACTCGCCCTTCCACTCGGCGGTGTAGAGCTTGACGCCCTTGGAGCCGTACTTCTCGAAGTCGCGCTCCAGTATCTCCAGGCCCTTCTCCTCGTTGCGTGGGTCGAAGCCGAAGTTGGAGAGGAACTTGTCCGGGTACTTATCCACGAGCGTGTGGTTGCGCTCGATGGTGTTGAACCCGTTGTCGTAGAAGTCCGTGAGGTAGGTTGACTGGAGGATAGCCTTGTCCACATGTCCCACCTCGAAGAGGTCGTGCATGATGTCTTCTTCGGTGTACTTGCGGTACTTCTCGAAGGTCCACGTGTACTCGTCGGGGCTGAGGTTCGCGTGGTAGTCGTAGAAGCACTTGATAAAACCTTCGCCGTACTTGTTCGTGGTGTTCTCCGGGCTCGCGTCCCAGAAGTGCATATGTTCGTCCACCACGAAATACTTTTCGCTGTCTTTCTCGTACAAGAGATTTCCTTTCCTACCCCAGTTGAGCCAGGTGACGGTCACACCGCCACCCCTAGCCTTCCCCTCTATTCGCGCTGAAAATTGCAAGTTCGTAGCCAAAAGTTGTGCAGAGTGTCTTCTATTGCCTCCTTACCCCGGCGAGCGTCGGATTCCCTTTGCGGGAATTATAAGGTGGCGGATTTTCCGGGGCAAGAGTTGTTCAGGTTCTTACACTGTGTGAAACGGGCGCCGCGTCCGGTGAGAGAAGACCGCCAAAGCCGTGTTCAGAGATGCATGTTGAGGTTAGATGGCTGGCGGCCCCTCGGCGCTTGCGGATGAACGGCGTGCGATCTCCTTGCGGATGGCGGGGGCGACCTCGGTACCGAACCGCTCTATCGCCCGCATCACCTTTTCGTGAGGCATTGCGCCGACACTGATCTGCGCCATGAAGCGCTGGTGGTCGAAGAGCTCGTGCTCGAAGAGGATCTTCTCCGTCACCTCCTCCGGGCTGCCGACGACGAGCGCGCCGCGCGGCGAGCGCCCCATCTCGAACTGCCTGCGGCCCATCGGACCCCAGCCTCGTTCACGGCCGATCCGGTTCATCATCGCGGCGTAGGCTGGGAAGTACTCGTCGCCAGCCTGTTGGGACGTCTCGGCCACGTAGGTGTGGGAGTTGATGCTGATCGGCAGCCGCGACGGATCGTGGCCCGCCTGACTCGCGGCATCGCGATAAAGCCCGGCGAGAGGCGCGAAGCTTTCGGGCCGACCGCCGATGATCGCAATAGCCAGCGGTAGACCGAGCAGCGCGGCGCGCACCACCGATTGCGGCGTCCCTCCGACGGCGATCCAGACCGGCAGCGGGACCTGGAGCGGGCGCGGGTAGACACCGGCGTCGTCGAGCGGCGCCCGGTGCCTTCCCGACCACGTAACGCGCTCGGACTCGCGCAGTTTTAGCAGCAACTCTAGCTTCTCGGAAAACAGATCATCGTAGTCGTCGAGGTCATAGCCGAACAGCGGGAACGACTCTATGAACGAGCCGCGTCCGGCCATGATCTCCGCGCGCCCGCCCGACAGCAGGTCGAGCGTGGCGAAGTCTTGAAAGACGCGGACTGGGTCGTCAGAGCTCAACACCGTAACCGCGCTGCTCAGGCGGATGTCCTTTGTGCGCGTGGCGGCAGCGGCGAGTGCCACGGCCGGCGACGAGATGGCGTAGTCGGGGCGGTGGTGCTCACCGACACCGAAGACGTCGAGGCCGACCTGATCCGCCAGTTCGATCTCCTCGATGAGGTTGCGCAGGCGTTGCGCGGGGTCGATCCCAGATCCGACGTCGGCGAAGGTATATAGACCAAGCTCCATCGTGAGGTCCTTTCGGGGCGCGTCCGCTGAGAGCGGGCGTCCAGAGACGGTTTACGCATCTGCCGGAGACAGCGCCCAGAAGGATCACCGTTCTCCATCAACGTAGATGTTGTGGGGCGATCAAAGCTCCCCACGAACATGTATATCATGAGCTTTCCGGGTACGTGCGCGCTAGTTGGATCATGGAGCGTTCGCGTCGCCTGTCCCAGGAGATAAACGTAATTGACCTCGGGTAACCCTATGGGATGCGGATGGCTGATACGTTACGCTGCTCCAGCCGAGGATGAAATCCGTATACTAGTGAGCGTCAAAAACGCGAAAGGAGCCTGATAATGACCGCCAGGTACATCCACACTTGCTACCGGATAGTAGACCCCGAGAAGAGCATAGACTTCTACGTCAACAAGATGGGCATGAAGCTCGTCGGAGAGATGCACTTCGATACGGCGGCGAACTATTTCTTCGCGATGGAGGCCGATGCTTCGCAGCCGATGCTGGAGCTTACGCATAACCACAACCAGACTGAGTCCTACGACGTGGGCAATGGCTACTCGCACGTAGCCTTCACGGTAGACGATTTGGAAAAGACGGTTGCGAACCTGGAAAAAGGCGGCGTCGAGGTCGCGCTGGCGCCCAAGACCATGACCGTCGAGGGGCACGACTACCGCATCGCGTTCGTCGTGGACCCGGATGGCTACCGCATAGAGTTGATCGAACGCGGCACGATGAAGGTGGGGGAGATCATCCAATAGGAAAGCGTGGCGCGCCTTTGACCAGGGCGCGCCACCTTCTGCCTTTAGTGGCCGTTGGCGAGCTTGCGGCGGGTCTCTGCGACGTCCATGCCGGAGAGCCGGAGCAGGTTCTCGCCGAGTATCTTTCGCTTTGCCTGCTCGGTTAGCTGTGGGTAGCCGTATCCGTCCACCATATCCTGCGGGATCTCGAAGTTCCAGAAAGCGTCCAGCGCCCACTTGGGGTGCCATATGGGGGCTTCGGAGCCGTAGATAATCTTGTCTTCCCCGCACCAGAACATTAGCTTCCCGATCCACTCGGCGAACTGCCTGGGCGAACGAGCGACGAAGTTGATGGTGGCCGCGATGGAGGCGTACAGGTTCGGGTAGCGCACCAGTTGCCAACATGTCTCGTCGATAAACGGCAGCCCGACGTGGAAGATGACGAAGTTGATGTCCGGGAAGTTCGCCGCCGCGCCGTCCATGTCCCAGGTCTGGGTCGCCTCTATTGGTTGCGGCCCGAGCGGTACGCCCTTGTGGACTCCAATGAGGTTGATACCTAGCTCCATCGCCTTTTCGTAGATCGGGAACGCGATCTTCGGGTCGTCCATGCGCCAGGGGAAGGGCTCCCCATAGTCGTAGCGGACGTTGTAGAACTTGAACGCCTTCGCCCCGTACTCCTTGACCTGTATCTCCATCTGCTCCAACGCCCGCTTACCCTCCAGCGGGTTGACGGTCCCCCAGAAGACCGTCCTATCCGGGTTCTCCCGCGTCAGCTCGACGCATCTCTCCCAGGGCGAGAGACCGTCGTGGAAGAGGTCCGTGAGCGGCAGAGGCATGGCGACCAGCATATCCGTGTCGGACTCATCGAAGACCATGCGCGAGATCTCCGCGGTGCTCCATTCCTTGAGGAACTCCTCAGCCGAGAGCTTGGGCTCGTTCTCCGGCGTGAGGACGTTGTGAAACGCAAAAAGATGCTGGCGGAACATCTCACCCGCATTCCCGATAGCGTTGGACGGGTCGAAGTTGAACGGGTGGGCCACACAGTCGAAGACCAGTACGTCGTCCTTTATCATGCGCTCTCTCCTCTCAGCCGCGCCTCGCGTAAACGCGCCTCGCGTAGTGGCGCGAGTTGTTCCAGCGGTAGCCGTAGCTTCTCTCTCGCGCCTTCACTCATCCTCTCCGGCGTCCACGTCGGGTCCCATACCACCTCGACCGCCACGCTCTCCACTTCGGGCAGTGCGCCTACTTCTTCCTCGACCATCTCCAGCAGCCGGGAGGCGAATGGACACCATCCGGTGGTGAGGACCATCTCAATTCTCACGGCGCGGCTTTGGATGTCTATAGACTCGATCAGACCCATATCCACGACACTGATCCTGCGCTCCCGGCAACACGGGTCATAGCAGTTATCCAGAGCCCGGATCATCGCCTCCCGATCCGGCCCACCACGCTCGACAGAGCCCTTCAAGCTCTCCATACTCCTCCTCTCCTCGTAGTCCCCACGACTACAAACAAGGAGCTACAGCGTACCCCCGTCTGCGACCCCGATCAAGCCTAGTTCACATGAAAGCTCCCTGACCCTGCGGTATAATCCGCGCGCGAAACAGGCCGACGTAGCTCAGCAGGTAGAGCAGCTCACTCGTAATGAGCAGGTCGTAGGTTCGAATCCTATCGTCGGCTCTCTGCAATCGGCTTAGGTAAGCCAAATACTCGGGATAAGGAAAAGCCCCGGATCATCTCCGGGGCTCTTTTGACACCACTCTGACACCACTGCGAGCTTAGGGCTCCCTTAGGGCTCCTCGGAGAGGATGTCTCCCATGGCGTCGGCGGTGCGTCTCGCCGAAGCATCGTAGTGATGCGTGTACCTCTGGAGTGTGAACGCCGCCGTGGCGTGTCCGGCGAGCGCCTGGAGATCCCTTATCGGCTCGCCGCGTTGGGCGAGCAGGGACAGACAGCTATGCCGGAGATCGTGGAAGCGGATAGCCGGGAGACCCGCCCGCACTAGCAAGGGCTTGAAGAAGCGGTTCACGATGTTCTGCGCGTCAAGCGGGCCGCCCGCGACGTTGGCGAACACGAGCCCGTTATCCTGCCACACAGCGCCCGCCCTTAGCTTCTCCTCTAGCTGGCGCGTGCGGTGGCTACGGAGGGCGCTGACGGCCCGCTGAGGGAGCCCCACGGTACGACGTGATGCGTTCTTCGGCTCGGAGAAGACGAGCTCTCCGGGCGTACCTTCGTCCCGGCGCGTGCGCTGTAGCTGACGGTTGACGCGTAGCGTACCTTTGTCGAGGTCTATGTCCGACCACTTCAAGCCAAGTGCCTCACCCTGCCGGAGCCCGGCCATGAGACAGAGGACGTATAGCGCCTCGAATTTATCGCCGCGTGCAGCGTCGAGGAACGTCCGCGCCTGATCCGCGTCGAGGGGTTCTATCTCTTCCTGACGGACCTTCGGCTTGTTGGCGTGGGCGGCGGGGTTGCGGGGGATGAGATCTCCCCTGACAGCCTCTTCGAGAGCAGCGTGCAGGACGGCGTGTACCCGGCACACGCTGGAAGGTGCGAGCCCCGCGCCCTGTGGCTTTGCCTGGAGGAGATCGGCGTAGAGCCTATCGACGTGCGCCTTGCGGAGAGCTTCGAGCTTCACCCGCCCGATAGCCGGGACGATGTGAGACCGGACCTGCTGGCGGTGGGTCGAGTAGGTACGGTGCGACTTGCCCGGCTTCACCACGTCCTCCAGCCACCGGGCCAGGAACTCGCCGACGGTGACGCTCTTCGCGTCGAAGACGATACCGCGGGCCGCGTCGCCCCGCGCCTCGGCGAGCTTCTTTTCCACGTCCTTGTACTTGCGGCCATAGATCAGCTTGCGCTTGGGACCGTCCGGTGTGTGGACCGTGTAGCGGGCCATGTAGCGGCCGTCCTTACGCTTCGTGATCCCGTCGCCTTTAGCGGGCATCGTCTTCTCCCTTCGTTAGTTGTTGCAGCTTCTCCAGCTTGCTCGTCAGGTTCTCGGCCCGCCGGTCGCGGCCGACTGCCCGCAACCGCGCGATCTCCGCCGGCCATGCTTCTAGCGCACTCTCCGGCGTCGGGTGCTCTCCGAGGTGAACGTCCACGACGAACGCGCTCCGCCGCGTGCCCGGCTTCCCGATCATCTCGTAATGCCCTAGCTGGTAGCTAGGCGACCCCCGGCTGACACTCTTGCGGATGTACCGTCTCTCCATACCTGAATTATAGCGTACTGTAATCAGTACGTCAAAGCCTGTGATCGGGGTAGACTGAACCCGAGGTTGAGGGTGCGCGACCGGTCGCCCCCGGTCCACCTTCACGGCGGTCTCCGGGTACGGCTCTAGGACCTCGGCTAGTTTGATGCGGTTACGAAAAGTTTGGCAATAATATACTTGATTCACCTAAACTTGCGCTTCAACGTGTGAAGCGTGGCGTAGATTGATGAGTATAGAATGACGTTCGTAGGGTTATCGAAAAAGGGACGGACTACGCATGACTGAGCAAGGATCAGGGGGCTTACAATTCTCTTTAGGGTCCGGTGGTGTTAGTGGGCCAACCTTGTATGCTAATAACGCTCAGATTTTGCTTTCGACGTGGGACGTTACCATCGAATTCTCTCAGTTGGTGCTGAGCGTTCCAGAGCAAGAAAATCAACCGCCCTCAGTGTCAGTCGGGCCGTCTCAGCGGGTCATCATGTCTCCGCAACACGCGAAGGCATTCTCGGTAATTCTCCAACAGAATGTCCGACAATGGGAACAGCAGTTTGGCGAGATTCAGCTACCGCCCCATATAGGAGGTTAAGTCACGATGACAGAAACGAGCAGAAATTTCGACGCGCGGCGCGGTTCAAGTACTACGATGCAGCCGTTCGGTCGGGTAAGTGGAACGCCCCAACGGGAGCACACTTCAGTCCTACCACGTTTCGAGGCTGAGCCTACCGGTCTGATCGAATGGTTGGGCACAAGGGCGGCGCGACAGTACGAGGGCCAGTGGGTGCTTCTGAGCGACGATTTTGAAGTAATCGATCACGCTCATAGTCCTACGGACCTATTGAAGCGTCATCCTGACCTCAGGACGCCTATGGTTGTCTTTGTCGACCCACCTGGAACCAACCTCGCCGTTTGAACCTACATCCGCTACCTAGCTCAATATCCGTTCCTTTCTCGCACGGAGCGAGCTATGCTTCCGCTCCAAACCGGCGACCTCAAATTGAGCTAGAAATAGCCGCAAGGAGTCCGGCGGGCATACTGCTAGGACAGCCGGTGCGCACAACCCTGCTTGTTGATTCCGGCGCGGACACGACTATGATTGATGAGGTGTACGCTGCATTCCTGGGTATTATTCTCGATCAACTGCCAACCATTGAGGTTAACGGCATCGGGGGAAAGGTTATCGCACGTCGTGCAGTACTCATGATGGATTTATGTGGACGTTGGCTTCCTATTCCAGTCTGGTTCTATCCTAACGTGGTGCCAGGACTACTTGGAAGAGAGGCGGTATTCGACAATTTGATCGTGGCGTTCGCTCATGGACACGACACTTTTCTCGCAACGGGAGCGTAAAAGGATGGCAAACAAGAAACAGCCCCAAAAGCCGGTATCAAGTACAAGTGCGTTCTTTGTTGTGGGCGATTCTCCCCACGACCCATTTGAGGACTTGGCCCGCAGACTAGTATCCGTTCCCAAAGGAGAGGCAGACGAGCGAGCCGAAGCGTATGAGCATGATAAAGCTCGACGGCAGCAGGATTAGTCTTTGCCGGTGAGGTTTTCGTAGGTCAAGCGACGTCCGTCTATCGAACCCAATACGCTCAAGAACCTGCCTGTATCTTTATCCATGCGCCGGTTAAAGCGAAAGGATTGTTCGTCCAAATAACGGAACAGATGGACCTCCCGAACAGTTCGGGAGGTCGTGGCAAAGGTGAACAGATCAGCTTTGGCAACGGTAACTGTTACCGTTGCCGGATCGGTGTGTCGCTTCTCTCGCGGCTTCTTTAGCGATCAAACCCGATCTGTTCGGTTTTGGTCGAAGTAAAACAGCTTTACTTCGGCAACAGTTACCGAAGTACCCCGCCCATAGGACCGGGTGAGAGCACGAAAAGGGGAGAGCCGGATGCTCGCGGCTCTCCCGGTAAGGAATCACGCCCGTGGTGGCGCTGTCCTACCCTCGATTATAAGCCAGGGGCGGCGGCTCACTACCCCCGATGCGGAGCAAGCTGCGACGGGCGGACGGTGATCGGTTCCGGGACTTCGCGCGGGGATGGGCGCGCGATGACGATACCGCCCGGCTCGGGCTTACCCAACCGCTGCGCTTGCTGGCGGAGGGCGGCGCTGTATGCTTCCCGTTCGTGGCCGACCAGCTGCGGCAACCGATCCGCGCCGATGCTCCGAGCGAAATGCAGAAACAGGCTCGACTCCAGGCTCTCGAATTCATCCCAAAGCCGCTGTTTTGCTTCGTTCTCGGAAACAGCGAGACGACGGGCGGACTCTTCGGCGGCGGTCATGTCGAGGGTGGCCGCGCCTATGGCGGCGTGGGTCTCTTCCAACGCCTGGTCCAACTCCGCGGTGGTGGCCGTCAGCGCGGCGTAATGGCCCTGTAGGGCGACGATCTCGCCCTGGTCGTCCGCCAGCAACGCAACGCCCATCTTGCCCGGCAACTCGACCAGTTCGCCCCTTGCGGTCTCCAACTGCTGGGAGAGTACAGCCGCCCGGCCCTGATGATCCTGGGCGATGGTCCACGCCTCGGAGGCGCGGAGACCGGCCTTATCGCGTTCGTCTTCGAGCGCCGCCAACTCCTCGCGCCATAGGCCCTCAACCGCGTTTTTTGCCTGCTCGAAGGTGCTCATCGTCGGGCTACCGGATCGATGCCGGACTGGTGCAAAACTCCCTCGTACTCTTGTTGCGAAGCTCTGGTCATCGCCACCATCTCGGCGCGGGTTTGGGCCTCTCCGACCTGCGAAACGCGGGCCTGAATCGCGGCGGTCTTTTGCGCCGGGGACATGGTGCGGATCGCGGCGGCGTTGCGGGCGGCGCTCGCCAGATCCACCGGGGTAGCTCCAGTAGCTCCGCCGGCGCTAAGGTCGTCGGCCAGGGCGCGGGCAAGCAACCCTTCAGCCCTCTTGAGGCGGTCCTGTAGGCGGGCAAACGCCTGATCCACGTCGCTCGCGTCGCCCAGGTCGATGCCGCTAAGGTTCTTCATAGTCTTTCCTCTCTAATCAGTTGGTCTACGGTTCGTCTGCTTATCGTCGGGGCTAGGTCATATCCGCCCCCTTTGCTTGAGGCAGCGCCAGCATGGACAATCCGCCGGCAGATCATCCAGGGAGTCGGACCAACCCGCCTCCTGCTCCACCTCCTCGAAGGCCGCCCGGATCATCGCCTGGGCCTCTTGTTGGTCGGTGACGGGCTGCTCGCCGGCGAGCAAGGCTTGCTCCCGGCTCTGAATCATCCCCGCTAAAACCTCCTGCCTCCTGGTCCACGCGGCGTTCCGCCGGTCCCAAAGGTGGCGGAGACTCGCCGTCTCCTCGTCGGTGGGTTCGTGGCGGACGTGGAACATCGCTACGTGCTTGCTATCCGGCGGAAAAGTGCGGTGGCTCTGGGACCGGAGCCCAGCCAGGTAGAGGTCTCGTAGCCGCCTCCAGCCCGCGGCTTCCGAGGGGGAGACCCGCGCGAGGAGCGTCTCCATCAACTCGAAGTAGCCGGGATCGCGGCTCGCGTCGGGATGTCCCCCTCTTTCGTTGAGCATCTCCCGCTGGGCACTGTACGCGCAAACCTCCTCATCAGAAGCAACTAGCAACGCCTCCCATATGGCCCGGCGTTCCAGATTGTCTTCTTTCAGGAGATACCGCCGGGCCGCCTCTCGCACGGCCTCCGCCCCGCCGTCGTAACGGGAAGCCGCCTCAAGCGCCTCTATGCGGCTCTTGGGGTCGTTTCCGTGGGTTCGTGGGCTCATCCTGTGCTCCTCTCGGCGTCGAGGTGCTCCAGGATCTCCAGGCGTGCTAACAAATCTTCCTGGTCTCGAACGTCTCGTTCAAGAGTCATCGCCCGTAGCGCCGCGTTGTACAACTGCGAGGCGACTGCGGCGCGACCGGGCAGGACAGTGCCGCCGACTACCTGCTCGGCAAGCTCCAGGAGACGGTCCTTGACGCCCACGACCTCCCGACTCGGCCTGGCCCGGCCGGCCTTCGAGGCGTTGCGCTTTCGTTCGGCTGCGCGGTCGGGATCATGCAGGTGGCAGAAGCCTGACGGACCCTTAGCGGTATGTGTACAGCGCCCGCCGGAGCGCGTTATGCCGCTACATCGGGACATCAGCGCACCACCTCCCCCCGGTCCGCCAGACTTCCGCCGCGACCGGTCGCCTGCGTACCCTCGACCGATGGTTTAGGGTTCACGGCGGTGAGTTTGACCAGGCTCATACAGCCACCTCCTCGCGGGACATCGCTTCTAGGACCCTCTCGACCTGGACAACATACGACTCGATGGGCTCGGAGCCGCCCAACGTGATGCGAACTTCGGCCGCGATACGTTCCGGGGTGATCGGCTCGCCACCTGCGTCGGGACGGCCTTCGAGGTAGCGGGTCGCCAAGTCGCTGACGGGGTTGGCTCTGTCGCCTTCGGGCGGCCACATGAGCCGCAAGAGGTCACTCACGAGACGCCCCGATAGCCGGGGCGGGTCAGCGATGCGGACGGGGGCGTCGCCTACACCCTCTTCTTCAGCCTCTCGCGGCCGTGCGGGATCAGCCGCGGGAATGCCGTTGTTGCCTAAGGTCACTTCATCGGCGTTGGAAGAATTTTCATCCTTGATTACAGCACTCTCGGCTGCGAGATTTCGAGTCAGCCGCCGACTGCAGTCGGAACTCTTTGGGGTCTTCTCTGACGTTCTCTCGTGACGTTCTCTCTGAATAGTCGGGTCGGTACTATCGACCTCACTGGCCGGGTCGGTATTAGGGACCTCACTGGCCGGGTTGGTAATAGGGACCTCACTGTACCTCGGGTTTAAGGTTTCGTTTTCCGACTCCGGTCGGTAGAGCTTTCGCGTCTCCTTGTCGAACTTCATGCCGACCTTCCATTGGTTAAGGACGGAGCGACCGGAGTCCAGGAGCTTCCTAACCTTCGGGAAGTCAACGCGGTAGTGCATCCGGCGTGGGACGCCGCGGCGCTCCTCTTCAACCGCGCCAACAGTGACGAGGATCTTTCGAGCCTTACGTTGCTGAGTGCGCGTCAACCCCGTCTCCTCGAACATCTCCTGCTCGGTCTTCCAAAGCCATCCGCTTTCGAGGTGGCTCTGCCCGGTCCTGAAAACCAACTGACGTAGGAAGACGCCGGCCTCTGGCCCGAAGGCTCGCACGCATCGCGCCTGCAACTTGAAGTAATCCGGCATGCCGGTCTCGGGGTCGGCGACGAGCGCCGCCTTCAGCTCCTCTCGGGTCTTCTCCGATGTGGCGTCGGCGTCCATCCGGTCAGCTACCTCGCCGAATCACCGCCGGCCGCAAGCCAGCGGTCCAACTCATCGCGGTGAATCCGCACGGCGGTGCCGGCACCGCCCGCCCGCAACTCTCCGCGCCGCCGTGCTCGCCAAATGGTCACTGCGTCAACGCCTGCATAATCCGCCGCCTGCCGCACGTTCAGCCAGGTCCGGTCTCTGGCTGGTGTCGTTGCCTGTTCCGCCATGTCGCCTCCTTGTGTTGCGCTGTCCATAACTGGAAGTATCCAGTAAGGTGAGGTAATATGCACGCCAGATATGGCTATTTCGCGTGACATCACGTGACATTTTCGGAAAACAGGTTAGCGTACACCGACGCCGCGGACTGGTTCTCGTGGCCGCTGGCGGAAGCCTACGAGATCATTGAAGGTGAGATCCGTCCGGTAGGGCCGTTCCAGGGGACGACGCGCACCGCGCTCCAGGACAGGGATCTCTTCGGCTCGTTCGCCCGGCCGTGGGCCGTGGGCGCGCCCTCGGAGAATAAAATCCTCCGCTGGGTAGGAAAATACGGTCTGTTCACCGCCCCGGAAGTCATGCTTCCGCTTCGGGAGCACGGTATCGTCGCCATCGGCGCGAGACCGGGCGACCCGTTGCCGATGGCGATGTTCTTGGAGGAGTCCCGGCAAGCGTATGACGCCCTAACCCTGTTTGAGGCGGTCAACGGCGGGCGGTACGCTACGATACGGTCCCGCGTCACTACGGAGCGCATGAGCCCTCCAGCCGGACCACCGGGCCGGTTCGCGGATACTTACGTCCGCTTCGGAGACACGAACCTCAACGCTCTTCACGTGGTCGAGGCTGATGAAGAGTTAGACGGTGAGACGCTCCTATCCGTTGGCGTAAGCGCCCTGGAGCAACTTCTCTCCGGTAAGTTAAAGGGTGGGGGAGACCTTCGATTCGGGATGGACCTCGGCCACAAGCGCCCGCTTAGCGAGTTTGGCCGTCCCGTGCTGGTGTGGGTGCCCTCCGACCTGAAAGCTGCCCTGTGGTTCCAACTCGCACAGGACGTGGCCGATGCGCGACGCTGGAAGCTCTGCGCGGGGTGCGGCCTTCCCTTTCCCGTCCGGCGTGCCACGCAGGAGTGCTGCGCCGGCAGTCCTTCCTGCCGGAAGAAGAAGGAACGCAAGAAGACTGACACCAGTTGACACCACTCTGACACCACTGACGGCGCAATGGCGTGCAATGGCGTGCAAGGCTGAGAAGAGAATTAGGCTTAGATATGCGGTATTTGCAATCCCGTGCAATGCCCGGAAACACCTTACTTATCACTCGTAATGAGCAGGTCAGCGGTTCGAGTCCGCTCGTCGGCTCTCTTCTTTTCTCACGATTTGCAGGTAAAATGCGGAGTAGGAAGAAGGCTCCGAACTTGTACCGAAGCCGATTTACTGCAACCGTATTGCAACCCGCTGGACCCTGCGATAAGGAGCGGGAGCAACGCAGGTTGCCGGCGGTTAGAGATCGGCGGTCATTGACTGGGGTGATCTGGGTAACTAGACTTTGCCATATACCGTTCGAAGCGTTCTCGAACGGAAGGGGAAAGGTGACCGATATGAAGGGTGAGTACTGGTGCCTAGATGAGGCGCCGGGAGTTGACCGGCCGGATCTGTGGGAAGAGTTGCTCTCCGAGACGCATCTACAGTGGTCGGTTCGGGTACCCGGGGAGCGACAGTACCCGAATTACAGGGCCTGGGTGCGGCGGCAGTGGATCGACGACCTTGCGCTACTCGACTGCGAGTGTGGTCCGTGCGCCGGAAGTCGGGGTCGCGCGGAGCTTTCGGCCACGGACGGCGAATACGTGGCCGTCCTCATCACGCGATCCGGGAGCGAGACGGTCTCTCAGGGGGGAGCCGAGGCCTACATGAAGCCCGGTGACGCGGTGGCTTGGGACAGTACGAGGCCCGCCCGCTTCGAGGTGTGGGAGCCGCTCGCCAAACGAAGTCTCCTGATCCCCCGCTCCGCCCTCGATGAAGTGAGCGGCCGCGCCTGGACGAGAGCCGGCGTGCTGCTCGACGGAACGGCGCCAGCCGTACGCCTGCTCACCGGTTATCTCGACGCGCTAAGCCGGACGCTTCCGGACCTGTCGATATCAGGCGTCTCCGCCGCCCGGAATGCGACACTCGAACTGTTCATCGGAGCTCTGCAACCGGGAGGTCCCGTGGATTCCTCGACGGTCGGACCCGCCCTCCGGGCGAATATGGAGCGCTGGATCGAGCGCCACCTCCTCGACGGCGAGGTAACTCCCGCGGCTATCGCCGCCGCCCATAACGTCTCCGTAAGGACGGTGTACAGAGTATTCGAGATGACGGACGAAACCGTGGGCGAGGTGGTCCGGGTACGGCGCCTGGCGAAGGCTCGCCGGGATGTTGCAGAAAGTGGCGAGCCCATCTCGACCATAGCTTATCGCTGGCGCTTCTCTGACTCTAGCCATTTCAGCAAAGCGTTCAAAGCTCACTACGGGGTGTCCCCCAGTGAATACCGGGCTCTCTCCCAGGCCAGAGGCGATCGAGAACAGTCTCTAGCGCTCGGCTGAGGACCGATTTACCGAATGCCGAGTGATCCTCCACCTGTAAATCTGGCAGCCTCGTGCAAATTCCTGGCGCAACCATACTAGCCGCGATTGGCCCCGCTCCATAGACTGACCTTCAAGAACCATGCTCGCCAGTCTCTTCCATTGAGGAGGAGAAACAGCAGGCTCGACGGGGAATCGAGCCAGGTCCGGGGCGCCACGCAACGTGGGCGGCTCCACGGCGCGGATGCAAATGTACGGGAAAGGAGAGAGATGGGGAATCGGCTCGAAGGAAAGATCGCGGCGGTAACAGGCTCTAGCTCGGGCAACGGCCGGGCTATCGCGCTGGCTCTCGCCCGAGAGGGTGCGGCGGTGGTCTGCTCCGACATCCGCAAGTCTGCGCGAGAGGAAGGATACGAGGAAGATCTTCAGAAGGACACCGACGACGTCATTCGCGACGAAGGCGGTCGCGCAGAGTACCTGGATTGCGACACCACCAAGGCATCCGACGTTCAGGCCCTGGTCGAAACGGCGGTCTCCACCTTCGGAAGATTGGACATCATGGTCAACAACGCCGGCGTGTTCACTGACCTCCACACCATAGTCGACGAGACTGAAGAACAGTACGACTTCACGATGGCCGTCAACGCCAAGGGCGTGTGGCTGGGGTGCAAGTTCGCCATCGCCCAGATGTTAAAGCAGGAAGATACCGGCGGTGGAGAGACTTCGCGCGGCAAGATCATCAACATAGCCTCTATCGGCGGCCTGGTGGGACTTGCCGCGGAGCCCGCCTATTGCGCCTCGAAGGGAGCGGCGGTGAACCTCACCCGCCAGCTCGCGGTCGATTACGCGCCGGAGCGGATCAACATCAACGCTATCTGCCCGGGCTTCCTCGCGACCGCCATGGTGCGCCCCTTCCTCGATGATCCGGAGCTGAACAAGACGTTGCACGACCTCTCGCCCTGGCCGCACCTCGGCACCGCCGAAGACGTGGGGAAGCTCGCCCTCTACCTCGCCTCCGACGACGCCGAGATGGTGACCGGGTCCACGCAGGTGCTCGACGGAGGCTACACCGCAGGTTGATGAACCCAAGCTCCGCAACGCTGAGTCTCCAGTATGGCGAACTCAGCCCAGTTGACCCTGTGGAGCAAAGGCAAGACTTTAGCGTATCCACGAACGAAGGGAGTATTCGCATGAGACAAGACGTAACTTTCCCCAGCGAGGGGTTGAACTGCGACGGCTGGCTGTACCTGCCGGATGACCTGGAGGACGGCGAGAAGCGTCCGGCCATCGTCATGGCTCATGGCTTCAGCGCGGTCAAGGAGAACTACCTCGCTAACTTCGCCGAGAAGTTCGAGGCGGCGGGCTTCGTGGTGCTGGTGTTCGACTATCGCTTCTTTGGTGACTCCGAGGGCGAGCCGCGGGGACACTTGATCCCCGCTGAGCAACACAAGGACTATAAGAACGCCATAACATGGATCTCACAACGCTCCGAGGTGGACCCGGAACGCATCGGGATCTGGGGCAGCTCCTATAGTGGAGGGCATGTCTTGCACCTGGCCTCCTTCGACAAGCGGATCAAGGCCGCCGTCGCCCAAGCTCTGCTCGTCAATGGCTGGCAGAATGCCCAGAGGCTCATGCGTCCGGACATCTTCGAAGGGTTTCTCGGGGCCCTCGCCCACGACCGCACCCAACGCTATGCGGGAGAGGAGAGCGCGAAGGTGCCGGTCGTAGCTCCCGAGGGAGAGCCTTCCGCGCTGCCGACGCCCGAATCTTACGAGTGGTTCACCCACGCTGGCGAAACCGTAGCACCCAACTGGCGCAACGAGGTCTCTCTGGAGTCCATGGAGGCGTTCCTGGAGTACGACCCGGCGGGGAGCATACACCTGATCTCGCCGATCCCACTCCTTATGATCGTAGCCGAAAAGGACACCCTTACGCCGACAGACCTGGCGGTCGCGGCCTACGAGCGGGCTTTGGAGCCAAAGAAGTTAGTTATCCTGAAGGGTAGCAAGCATTTCGACGCCTACACTGAGCCGGGACTTTCTCAGTCAGCGCCCCCGGCAGTCGAGTGGTTTGAGCAACACCTGATGAGAAAGGAGGGCTAATAGATGGGTCGTCTTGAGGACAAGGTTGCGGTAATTACCGGGGCAAGCTCCGGATTCGGGCGTGGGGCCGCCAGGGCGTTTGCAGCCGAGGGTGCCAGGGTGGTCGTCAGCGACATCCGAGAAGAGCCGCTCGAAGGCGGCTTCGAGGAAGACGCCGAACTGACGACCGTAAAGGCAATTGAGGAGGATGGTGGCGAGGCCATCTATGTTGGCTGCGACGTCACCAAGCAGGAGCAGGTGCGGGATCTCATCAAGGCTGCCGTGGATAGGTTCGGGCGCCTGGACATCATGTTCAACAATGCCGGAATCTACCGCGGCGGGAAGATCACGCACGAGTTCACCGAGGAGGACCTCGACGCTTGTTTCAACGTCAACGTCAAGGGCACCTTCTTCGGCGCTCAGGAGGCGGTCAAACAGTTCCTGGAGCAGGGAGATGGTGGCAACATCATCAACCTCGTCTCGACCGCCGGGCTCCAGGGTCATCCCAACCAGTCGGTCTACAACACCTCGAAGGGCGCCCAGGCGAACCTCACTCGTTGCCTGGCTATCGAGTATGGCGAGAAAGGGATCCGTGTCAACGGCATCTGTCCGACCTACGCCAAGACGGCGCTTACACGGGCGCTCTTCGACGACAAGGACTTCGACGAGGCATTCAAGGAGTCGATCCCGCTGAAGCGTTGGGGTGAAGTCGAGGATATCGCGCAACTCGCGGTGTTCCTGGCCTCCGACGAGTCGAGCTATATCCACGGCGACCTCGTTCGGGTGGATGGTGGCGAGACGCTGTGCAGGTACTCGGTGTAAAGGGAGCAAGAACAGGTAAAGATGGTGGCCCGCTCGATCGCGGAAAACGCTACATCCAAGGGTCAGAAGTGAAGCCTGATCTTCCAAAATTCGTTCGTCGGGGAGTAGACGTCGAGGGTGATGGAGATGTTGGTGTATTCTAGAAGCTCCTGCGCAAACGTGAGCTTCTCCTCTTGGAGGAGGAAAGCGTGGCGCAACCCATGGGATGGCTTGAGCCTCAACTGTTCCAGTGGACCTCAAGGTGATACTTGTCTGCGGCCAGTAGCACGACTTTACGAAGCGTAGATATCTCACCGTGCTCCTCGACCCGCAACTTACCCACGCAGCGCTCCGGGAACAGGCAGTAGTTCCGGTTCTCTCCAGCGTGGCGAGAGAGGTAGCGGATCCCGTCGGCTTCGGGGAACCAGCGGTGAAAGGCAAGAGCCCAGGCTTGTGTGGTTGGGTACTGCCTGGACATTCCTATACGCCCGTCGAGGCCGAGGCGCTTCTGCACGCCTGGATCGTCGAGCGGCACGAAGCCGAGGCTGCTTTCGGAGAAGATGCGGCTCAACCGGCGGCTCTTCTGGTTCTCGTCTATCAGCCGCACGTCCCTGTATACCTCGGCGAAGACGGCCAGGCGGCCGGCGTTGCAGTACACGGCGGCGTACTCGCCCGAAGGCGCGTCGAAGCGATACCGGCCAGTAGGGTAGTGTCGGGCCTCGAGAGGATCCAACTCCCAGTGCAGCCGCCAGGTGGAGATCTCTTCTTCCATCAGATCAAACGGTACGGGCAACCGTTCGGGAGGCTCTGGGAGCCGGTCGCCCTCTAACACCGGACCCTGCCTCTACGGGCCGATGTATGAAAGGACTTCAGGCTCCACCCGAGAGCGCCGCGTGTACCGCCCCGAGCACGTACTCTTCAGTCTCCGGGTCGCCCGACCGGAGCAGGCCCGCAAGCGTGGACCCGCCGGCCTCACTCTCTGCTGCCCCTGGATTGGTCATCAGGGCGTCGAGGGCGAGCGCACCCAGGCCGGCCTCTTCGGACGCCTCGATCAGGCGTGGCATCGCTTCTAGCGGCCTGCCATCCTCATCGAATTGCCACAGCGGATAGTAGACTTCGCGCCGAATCGGCAGCCTCACACCCAGGAGCCTCTCCTCCTTGCGTAGCTGCCCGAGCCTCTGGCGGCTCACGCCCAACCGCTCCCGCAACTCCGTGCCGGAGAGTGAACGCTCCTCGATCTCCCTATACCGGGCGAAGACCCGCAGCTTGTTGCGCACCTCCAACTCTTCGAGGCTATCTGAATGTCGCTCATTCTCCTGGTCTCGCCGCAACTTGTTCTCCAGAGCGGCGATGTCCTCGGAGGAGCCGCCGAGCAGGACGCGCGCGACGCCGCTGATCGCACCGGACAACACCTCCCGCTCGCCCCTCGGCAACTCTAGAAAGCTCTTCTCGATCTCCGGGTCCAATAATCTCGGCGCCACGGTCACTCCTTTTTGCACAAGAACGTCAAGTACATTTATCTTATAACTATAGCGCAAGAACGTCAAGTGAAAACTAGGACGGGAAAGAGCTCGGCATGGGATTCGGGCCGGTGAGTCGCGTCTGATCACCCCAGGGCGCTCTCCATAGCATTCGCGGTCTGATCTCCCATGCTCGGCAGAAAATGCGAGTAGGTTCCCAGCGTGAGCCCGATGTCAGCGTGTCCCAACAGCTCCTGCACGAACTTGGGATTCACACCCTCGGTGAGAAGCACCGTGGCGCAGGTGTGTCGCAAGTCGTGGAAGCGCATGTCCGGCAGTCCTGCCTTCTTCAGAAGCGGCTTGAAGCTGCGCCGGTCTATGTTGGAGGGCTCCAGCGGCGTGCCGATTTCAGTTGCGAACACGAGACCACCGTCCTGAAAAAGAGAACCGGCCTTGAGCTTCTCCTCCGCCTGGCGCGCCCGGTGGGCTTTGAGGGCCTCCACGGTGCGGAGAGGCAGACGGATCGTCGCCCCTTGCCGCTCTTCGGGGGAACGAACTGTAGCCCCGAGCCATCGCGCATCCTCTGTAGCTGTCGGGCGACCCGGAGCGTGGCCGTCCCGTCGAGGGTTACGTCCGACCATCTCAGCCCTAGATGTCTGTTGCGTAATTTTCAGGCCCACGGATCCTTGATCATCCCTTGCGGTCTGCTCAAGAGCCAGTTGACCATGAAGGCGTATGTGTAGGCGGTTATCTTCGCCGTGATCCTGATGACCAAGCCAACCAGCGTCTTGGCCAGCGTTCGATCTATCCCGAACACTCGCTTGAGGCTCGAAAAGGCGATCTCCGCCTGCTGCCGCTTGCCGCCTTGGCGGGAGCACTCGGTCACCAAAGAGACCCCGACCCCTGCCAACGAACTCTCCAGTTCCTCGCTTTGGTAGGCCAGGTCTCCCAAGAGCCTTCTCGCGAGATTCTCCCCGAGACCCGACTCGCCAAGCAACTCGCCGACCAGGCGGACCTCCGCCACGTTGGCCGCGGTGAGCTCGTAGGAGAGTGGCACGCGGTTGGTTGCGCACAAAAGGTGCGGCTTCACCCCGTAGACGGCGAAGGAGCCCCACCTTACCCACGCCGCTCCTTCGAAGCCCGCGGACTGAGAGACCTGGCGCGGGTGCAACACCTCCAAGAGCGTCGAGTCGACGACGAGGGTCTCAGGATCTCCCACCAACTCAGGCAAGACCTGCCGGCGCAACGGCTCCAAGAAGCGCCGGAGCCTCCTAATGCGACGATGGAACGAGGAAGGGTGAAGATCCGCTACGCCCGGGAACAGATGAGCGAAGAACCGCTGGGCATCGCGCAGGAAGGCCCGCTCGGACTCCACACCTCGAAGTTGCCGCAAGAGGGCGAGTGCGAGCACCTCGGAGTCCGAGAGCTTCTTAAGCGACTCATGGCGCCTCCCTCGGGGGTTGAGGAGACGGTAGTAGGCATCGTCAACGAGACGGAAAAG
>JBBPZZ010000084.1:0-16528 GCA_038198445.1 Rubrobacterales bacterium | reverse complement strand
CCTTGCACAAAAAGCGCTGCTTTGAGTTGGAGGTCATCCCGTTTCGGACGATATTTTCGCTTTTGCAATGCCGGCATGTAATCTGAAGCGTAACCATGATAGTGAGTGTAGCGCGTCTCTCTCCATTGAACCATTACCTGCGTAACCTGCGACCCGACGCGCGGCGGCCCGCAGGTCCTGGGGCGCAATAGCATCCCGGAGACCGACGTCTACAGCACCTGCCTGGCCGTCCAGAACCTCTGGCTCGCGGCCCGCGCCGAGGGTGTCGGTGTTGGGTGGGTGAGCATCCTCCGTAACGCGGAACTGCGGCAGATACTCGGTATGCCCCACCACATCATCCCCGTCGCCTACCTCTGCATGGGCTACCCGAGAGACGGTTTTCCAGAAGAACCGTTGCTACAGACTAATGGATGGCGGGATCGAATCCCGCTCGACTCCCTGGTGCGATACGAACGCTGGGACGAAGAAGCGGAAGTTGGCGAGAGCGCTCTACGGTAACAGCCACGCCACCGCCATCCAGACAACGACGAGTACGAGGATCGCCCAGTCGCTCGCTCGCGCCTGCATCTGGCGGAACTTGGTGCGGTAACGGCCTCCACGGTAGCTGCGCGTGTGCATGGCTGTGGATAGGAGATCTGCGCGGGCGAAGCCGCTGATGAAGATCGGGACGAGCAAACGCCCGATCCGCCTCGCGCGGGTGATGGGCCCTCCCTCGTCGAACGGCACGCCCCGAGCGGTCTGGGCACGGGCGAGGCGCTCGACCTCCTCGATAAAGATGGGGACGAACTTGATCGCGATGACGAACACCAGTATCAGCTCGTTCACGGGTATCCGGAACCGCTGCAGTGGACCGAAGATGAGCTCCAGGCCGTTAGTCAGATCCACCAGAGAGGTAACGAGCATCAGCATCGTCGTGACGTAGTAGAGGAAGATCACGCGCAGCCCCAGGATGCCCGCCGTATAGAGCCCGGTGGTCGAGATCGAGAGGAACCTCCACTTCCACAGGTATCCTCCCTCTGGGACCTCGCCGGTGTAGAAGAGAACCTGGAAAGCGAGAATGAAGATCAGAAATCCCAGGAAAAGCTGCGACCCTCGCAGGAGGTAGCCGATCGGGATGCGTGAGACGAACTGGATCAGGACCAGAAGCGGAAACACCAACGCGAAACCAACGAAGTCGCCGATGAGGAACGAAGCCACGATAAAGACGAACGTGATCGCCAGCTTTATCCGGGCGTCCATCCGATGCACGAACGAACCCGTATCCACGAACTGCCCGAAGATGACGTTTCGCTGAAGTTCCAGCACTACGCCACTCCCAATCTCTTTATCAGCTCGGCCTCAAGCTCGTCTTCCGTCAGCAGCTCGGTCGGGAAGTCCGGGAAGAGCTTCCTCATTTCGCGGGCGCCGATGACCGGCTCGGGGAGCGTGATGTCCAGCTCGGCGAGGCGGTCGGCTTCTTTTAGGACCTCGCGCACCGGGCCATCCATGACTACCGTACCTTTATCGAGCACGATGAAGCGGTCGCACAGGAGGCTCGCGTCGGTGAGGCTGGCGGAGCAGACGATCAGGGTGAGGTCCCGGTCTCTCTGGAGCCGGGTCAGTAGTTCCAGAAGCTCCTTGCGGCCCCTGGGGTCCAGGCCCGCCATCGGCTCGTCGAGCACGAGGACTGGCGTGTGCATGGCTAGGACTCCGGCTATCGCCACCCGCCGCCGCTGTCCGCCGGAGAGGGCGTGGACGTAGCGCAGCCGGTAGTCGGGATACGGGAGGCCCAGGGTGTTCAGGCTCTCTTCCACACGCTGGCGGGTCTCGGCGGCGGGCAGTCCGGCGGCGGTGGGGCCGAAAGCGACGTCCGCGCCGACGACGTTCTCTATGATCTGCGAGTCGGGCTGCTGGAAGACTATCCCGATCTCGCGCCGCAGCCTCCCGCGGTCGTAGCCGGAGGCCGCCACGTCCTCGCCGTCGTAGAAGACCTGTCCGGGCTTGAGCCGCAGGAGATGGACGAAGGAATCTATGATGGTGGACTTGCCGGACTGCGTGGGGCCAACGATCCCCACCCGCTCGCCGCGTTGTATCTCGAACGACACGTCCCGGATCGCCTCGCTCGCTCGCGGCGTGCCTTCGAGATAGGTGTAGCGGAAATCCCGCAGCTCGATTACGGGCGTAGCTCCCGTGGCCTGCATCAGCCGGAAGCTCCGGTAGCGCGTCCGTCGGAGGTCCCGAGACCGGATAAGGCTCCCCGAAGGTCGGTCTCATCGAGGATGTCGCCTTCGAGCGGGATGCCCCGGGCGCGCAACCAGTGGGCGAGGCTGGCGGCGAGAGGAACGTCCAGGCCGACTTCGCGCAGCTTCTCGACGTCCCGGAAGACCTCGGCGGGGGTTCCGTCCAGGATCTTGCGCCCCGCGTCCATCACCACGACCCTATCGAACAGCGCGGCCTCGGACATGGAGTGGGTAATGTGCAAGACGCCCATTCCTTCCCGAAGGTTCAGGTCCCTGACCGTCGAGATCAGGCGCATCGCTACCGGGACCGGAAGTAGGGAGGTCGGCTCGTCCAGGATGAGGAATTGGGGCCGCATAGCCAGAGCGCCGGCTATCGCGACGCGCTGCTTCTGGCCGGAGGAGAGGTCTTCGATCAGGCGCGTCCGTATCTCCTTCAACCCAAGCGCCTTCAGCGACGACTCGACCCGCTCGGCTATATCCTCTCGCGGTAGCCCCAGGTTCTCGGGACCGAAGGCCACGTCGTCCTCCAGCCGGTTCATCACGAGCTGGTCGTCCGGGTCCTGGAAGACGACCGAGACCCGGCGCCGGATCTCCCACTGGTTTGCCTCGTCTACCGGGACGCCGTCTACCCGAATGCTGCCCTCCGTCGGGTACATCACGGCGGTGAGCAGCTTGACGAGCGTGCTCTTCCCCGATCCATTGTGGCCGATGACCGCAAGGAACTGACCCGACTCTATCCGCAGGTCGAGGTCGCGCAGCGCGGGGACCGCGTCGTCCTCACCCGTCCGATAGGTGAACGAAAGTCCTTCTATTTCGATCATCGCGCTCGCGTTCGCGTCTTTGCGTGGCTAGTAGCGGCGCTCTTCGTCGGACTTCGTCTCCGTGGCCGTCGTCCGTCCGCTGCGAACGAGCATGACGCCACGGACGACCACCACCGTAACTATTGCCGCGATTATCGCCTCCACTATGGCCTGCGGGATTATCGGAATGACGGCCGCGAACGGCAGGTATCCGAACAGGACGCCCAGACCGAGCACCCCGATGGTGTTGGCGAATGAACCGAGGACTCCGGCCACCGCGGATGCGAGATCCAGGCTCCACCTCTTGAACCCCACGAACGCTATCCACGCCACGATCCCGATCAACAACCGCGGCACTATCGCCACTATCGGGTCCTTGAAGAGCGGTATCTCCGCATACAGCCAGGAGTAGATGCCGAAGATGCCGCCCACGATAACACCGACCACCGGCCCTTCAAGCGCGCTGCCCAGGATCGCGGGCACGTGCATGATCGTCGCGTTCCCCGCCAGGTTCGGCACCGGGATAAACCCCAGCCGGGTCGCCCCGAGGAAGATCGCGATGGCCCCCAACACACCGGCTATGACGATCTGCCGAACCCCGAGACCGAACCCCGAGCCACGTCCCTCACTTCCCGTACCCGTCGCCATTACCTCACTCCTTTTCCCGTTTGTGTTGCCGGCGGAACACTCTACCGTGTCTAACCAGCCCTCCGAAGTATCCGCACCTATGTGCATTGTGTCAATAGCTTATAGTGGTGGCGTGAAGCGTCCGTCGGCGGCGGTCCAGCCGCCGTCCACGAGCATGAAGCCTCCGGTGACGTAGGAACTGGCCTCGGAGGCGAGGTAGACGACCATCCCGACCATCTCGTGCGGCTGCGCCCAGCGTCCGAGTATACCCCCCTTCGCGTAGGCGTCGTACCACTCGGGGTTGTCCTTGATCTGGGCGGTGAGCGGCGTCTCGACTATGCCGGGGGCGATGGCGTTTACGCGGACGCCGCGCGGCCCGACCTCCGTGGCGAGGGCGCGGAGCATCTGGACGGTGCCGGATTTGGTGGCGGCGTAGATGCCCTGGCCCGGCTCGACGGTCTGTGCCCGGATGCTGGAGAAGGCGATGATGCTGCCGGAGCCGCGTTCGGCCATGCCCCGTCCGAACTCCCGGATCAGGCGGAAAGTGCCCTTGAGGTTCACGTCCACGATCCGGTCGAACTCTTCGTCCGAGATCTCCAGCACCGGCTTCCTCACGTTGACGCTCGGGGTACTCACCAGGACATCCGGCGCGCCCACACTACCAACCGCAGTCCGCACGCTTTCGGCGTCCGTCATGTCCAGTTCGAGGGCGTCCGCCTCTCCGTTCTGGGACTTTATCTCTCCGGCTGTCGCGTCGGCGGCCTCGGCGTTCACGTCGGCGCACACCACGCGCGCCCCGAAAGCCGCAAGGCCGTGCGCGCTCGCCTCCCCGATACCGCTTCCCGCTCCCACCACGAGGGCGGTCTTGCCGGTGAGGTCGAACATCCTGGCGTAATCAAACATCGGTCTCCTCTCCGAAACAGTAGTACATCGCCGTCGCGGCGTAGAGCTTGCAGGTGGCGAGAAGCTCCTCATCGCTCACCCACTCGTCCTTATGATGCGGCATCTCGCGGTTCCCCGCCCCCGTGGTGACGATGGGGATGCCGGCCCAGGCGTGGAGGAAAGTCCCGTCAGTCGCGCCGGGGACGCCGTTGTACGTCGGTGTCTCACCGGTCAGGCGAGTGTAGGCGGCGGCCATCGCCCGGACGAGCGGTTCGTCTCTCGGGGTCTCGGTCGGTGGGCGCTCTTCGATCACCTCCATCGTCGCGTCGAAGTCCGGGTCTTCGGCCTTCAGCCGCGTTAGGATCTCGTCGAGGCGGCTGATTAGGTCTTCGTGCGACTGGCTCGCGGTGGTGCGGATGTCGAGGGCGACGTAGGCGCTCGCGGGGATCACGTTGATCTGGGGCTCACCACAATCCGGTCCCATCAGGATCGTCGGCGTGAGGCTCGGATAACCAACGAACGGGTCCTCGCCGTGGCGCTCGATCTCCTCCCGCTCCAACTCTTCAACCGCCACCACGAACCGCGCCGCCCGCGTTACCGGGTTGACGCCGCTCAGGGGCATCGCCCCATGCGCCATCCGGCCGCGGAACGTGACCTCCACCCGCAAGGCACCCTTCTGCTTCACACAGAGCTGGTTCTCCTCCGGCTCACAGATCACGGCCGCGTCCACTCTCCCAGCATACCCGCCCTCGATAAACGCCTTGATGCCGCTCATCATCCCTTCCTCATCCACCGGATGGCAAAGGACAAGGCGACCGGGGAACGGAACGCCGGAGTCCTTGATCGCGCACACCGCCACCATCGCCGCCGCCACATTCCCCTTCGTGTCGCAAGCTCCGCGGCCGTAGACACGCCCATCGACTCGCTCCGCCTCGAACGGCGAATAGGTCCAGTCCTCCGCCCGTCCCTCCGTAACCACGTCCGTGTGTCCCTCGAAGAGCAGAGTCTTTCCTGGCTGATCCCCCTCCCACACTGCCCACACGTTCGGGCGGCCCTGCGCGACCTCCTCGGTACGAACGTCGAAGCCGGCGCGTCCGAGGTAGTCGGCGACGAACCCGGCGGCTTTGGCTTCATTGCCATCCGATGCTTCGGGATGGTAGACGCTCGGGATGCGGACCAGTTCTTGGGTTAGACGTACCAGTTCCTCACGGTCGATACGGGACAGTACGGAATCCAGGAAGTTGTCGAATCCGGGATCTGCGGCGGGCTGCACGCTCAGTTCGGACATGGGTCTAGCTATTCGTAGAGATGCCGGTAGCTTCCTCTTGTTCCGATTGACTGTAGTCAAGCAACAGTTCGCCTACTTCCTTCATCTGCTTGAATACGGCGGACACTACTTCTTGCTTTTCGGCGCCGGTTGGCAGGTTGATTGGGACCGCAAGATGACCTCTTTTGTCAGAAAGGAGTCGAGAGGGCTGCTCGCGCTCAAGGCTTGCGAGCGCGTCCTTGCTCCAGGGCTTATCCTTTAGTTCATGAATACCCAACCAGAGTGGGGTCGCCCGCAAACTTCCCCAGAGCGTCGCGTTAAACTGCAGATTGCATACATGCCCATGAAGTGCCAGATAGCGTCCGTAGAAGCCTGGCCCCCGCGTAGGGCGTAGTCCATCTGTCGAAACGATCCCCGCTGCTTTACCTTTATTGACAACTTCATCTACGATTTCGCAATATTGGACAATGCGCGTTCCTATGTTGGAGGTGAGTTCGTCCGAACGAAGTGGTAGAAACGCCTCGCTATCCATACGTTCACACAAACCTTGCAGTTGCTGCACGTCAGAAGCAGCATGATGTTCTCCCTCGGTTTCCAGTGAGCGAAGGATATACGCCAATACAGCACGCCAACTCGTGAGCGCGAGCGTCTTAGCGGGTCCGACTTTTACAGCTATAAAATCCTGTGCGATGTCGTTGTGAGATTGTCCAACTGCGAAATTTCCTTCCTGACAACGCCGCAGCAGCTCAGACCACAGCGTGTCGAAGCGTAAAGCTGGAGCAACAAAGAGCAGCAAACCGTCCGCTTGTGATGGCAGACGCTTGAGGTAAGTAACTGGCTGATTACCCGTGAGTCCGGCCCAGAATTTGGCTTCAACTAGAAGAACTTGCCTTGACTCCGAATCCATGCCAACCAAATCTGGAATAGCATTATCATCTCCGACCGCTTGAGTCTGAAACCGCAACGTATCAGGCAACTCGACATCGGCCCGCGCGACAAATTGCAGGAATGCGCGCCTAGCGACGGAAGAGCGGTTGATAATGTAATTTAGTGCCTCTGTTGCGATATTTTCAGTTTGGCCGCTGAACCTACTTGCCAGATGTCCGAACAAGCTATCGTTTTGCACAAATACCTTCCTCTCCTAAAAGCCGCCTGCGAATTGCGGAACGTATTTCATCCGCAATCAACCGACGCTGCTCTCCGGCCCGTAGCCTTCCAGCCGCCGCTTGACCGTGTTCAGGAACTTGAGCGCTGCGCCGCCATCGAGAATACGGTGGTCGAAGGAGACTTCGAGGTTCATTATGCTACGGATGGCGATAGCTTCGCCGCTCGCGCCGTCTATGACGACCGGACGCTTGACGATTGCTTCAGCGGAGAGGATCGCCGCCTGCGGGTAGTTGATTATGGGCGTCGAGACTACGCTGCCAAGTGAACCTGGATTGTTGACCGTGAACGTGCCGCCGGATACGTCGCCGGGCGAAAGCTCTCCGCTCCGTGCCCGTTTCACCACGTCGTCGATCTTGCGGGCGAGACCGCGGATGTTCAACTCGTCGGCGTCCGGGATCACGGGTACTATGAGCGCGTCGTCCAGGTCTACCGCCACGCCAATATTGATGCGTTTTCTCAGAATGATCCTGCCCCCATCCCACACGGAGTTGAGGACCGGGTACTCCTTGAGGCTCTCGACGACCGCCTTGACGATGAACGGCAGATACGTGAGCTTTACGTCCTCGCGCTCGGCGAACGCGGCCTTCTCGCGCTCGCGCAGGGCGGCTAGTCCCGTAACGTCCACCTCGACCATCGTCCAGGCGTGCGGCGCCTCGCGCTTGCTCAGGGACATGCGGTTCGCTATCGCGCGGCGGATGCTCGTCAGGTCCTGGGTCCGGTCGCCCTCGTAGACCGGCGCGCGCTTCCGCTCGGGTTCCGGTCCGGGTTCCGGCTCGGGCGCGGCGAACGCCTGCCGTTCTTCGCGCATACCGGGCGGCGCGTACTCGGGTTCCCTTTCACGCTCCGCTCCGCGCTCCTTGATGTAACCCTCGATGTCCTTCCTGGTGACGCGACCACCGATGCCGGTACCGGAGATCTCCTGTATGTCCACGTTGTGTTCGGCGGCGAGTCGCCTCACTACCGGCGAGGATCGGGTCAGGCGCAGGGTCTCCACGTCTTCGACCGTGCCGCGTCCGTTGCCGCCCCTCTTCGCCGCGGCGCTCCGGGGATGGGCTACTTCGCTCGCGACGGGTTGAATCTCGGCGCCGGCTTCGCCCGCCGGAAATTCCTCGGTCGGAGCTTCGGCGGCTACGTTCTCGCGTGGCGGGGCCTCGGCGGCCGGGGAATCACTCTCAGCAGTGATGGCGACCAGCGCGATCTCGGTCCCAACATCCACGGTAGCGCCCTCGGAGACGAGTAACTTCTCGATCCTGCCGGCCACGGGCGAGGGTAGCTCGGCGTTGACCTTGTCGGTGTCCACCTCGGCGAGCGGCTCGTCCATCGCCACCTCGTCGCCCTCAGCCTTGAGCCAGCGGGTAATAGTACCCTCCGTAACGCTCTCGCCAAGCTGCGGCATGGTTACCGGTTTCGCCACTTTCTCTCTCCTCCTAGTAGCGGGCCAGCTCCAGCATCGCGTCCTCTATCTTCTCCGTCGACGGCACGAAGTAGTCCATCATCGGCCGGGAGAACGCCGCCGCCGGAACGTCCGGCGCCCCGAGCCGCGACACCGGCGCGTCCAGCCACTCGAACGCCTCCCGCGCAACGATAGCGGCGATCTCGCCGGAGACCGAGCCCGTCAGGTTCGCCTCCGAGATCACGAGGAACTTCCCGGTCTTCTTCGCCGAGTCGAGTATTGTCTCCTTGTCCAGCGGATAGAGCGTTCGCGGTTCGACGACTTCCGCCTCTATGCCGTGCTCTCCGGAGAGCTTCTCCGCAACCTCCAGGGCCGTGTAGAGCATCAGACCGTAGGCGACTACGGTTATGTCCGTCCCCTCGCGGTGGATGCAGGCCTCGCCGATGGGGACTTCGTGGCCGTTCTCGGGGACGTCTTCTTTTATGAGGCGGTAGGTGCGTTTGTGTTCGAGGAAGAGGACAGGATTCGGGTCGCGGATGGCGCTCTTTAGCATGGCCTTGGCGTCGGCCGGGAACGTAGGGGCGACGACCTTCAGGCCGGGGGTGTTGCAGAACCAGGCCTCGATGCTCTGGGAATGGTATAGACCGCCGCCGTGGACGGCACCGTAGGGGGCGCGGATGGTGATGGGACACGTCCAGGCGCCGTTCGAGCGGTAGTAGAAGCGGGCGGCCTCGTTGACGATCTGGTCGAACGCCGGCGTTATGAAGTCCCCGAACTGTATCTCCGCCACGGGACGCATCCCGTTCACCGAGAGACCGATGGCGGAGCCGACTATTAGGCTCTCCGCGAGCGGCGTGTCCATTACCCGCTCCGGTCCGAACTCGTCCTGCAACCCCTGCGTCACCCGGAAGACTCCACCGGCCCGTCCCACGTCCTCTCCCAAAACCATCACCGACTCGTCGGAGCGCATCTCCTCGGCCAGTCCCTCATGGATGGCCTGGAGCAGGTTCTTCGTCGCCATGTCAGACCTCCGCGTAGACGCCGGTCAGTACGTCCTCGGGATCGGCGAAGGGGGCGCTCTCAGCGTACTCGCTGGCCTCGGCGACCTCGGCCTTTATCTCGGCGTCCATCGCTTCCTTCTTCTCTTCGTCGAGAAGGCCGTTCTCCGTGAGGTATTTCTCGAAACGGAGGATCGGGTCTTTCAAGCGCCACTCCTCTATCTCTTCCCGCTCCCGGTAGCGCCGGTCGTCATCGTCTGACGAGTGCGCCGTCATACGGTAGGTCTTGGCCTCGATGAGCGTCGGGCCGTCACCGCTTCTGGCACGCTCGAAGGCTTCACGGGATGCTTCGTAGACGGCGAGCACGTCGTTGCCGTCAACCTCGTGTCCGGGAAACTCGTAGCCCTCGGCGCGTCCCGCTATGGAGCCGGCGACCTGGGCCGTAGCGGGGGTGGAGATGGAGTAGACGTTGTTCTCGACGAAGAAGATCACGGGCAGGCCGTGGATGCCGGCGAAGTTCATCGCCTCGTGCCAGTCGCCGCCGCTTGTTGACGCCTCGCCGCCGCAGACGAGTACCACCCCATCCTCGCCACGCATCTTGAATGCTAGGGCCGTGCCGGTGGCCTGCGGGTACTGCACGCCGACCGGGGCCGAGGCGGTGACGATGTTTAGGGAGCGGTCGGAGTAGTGGCCGGGCATCTGGCGTCCACCGCTGTTGGGGTCTTCCTTCTTGCCCATGAGGCTCAGGAACTGGCCGCGAGGAGTCTGGCCGAGCAGGAGGGTCATGCCGGAGTCGCGGTAGTAGGGGTAGAGGTAGTCGTGTCCGGGCCGCAGGTGGTATGCGGCGCCGACCTGGGCGGCCTCCTGGCCCTGGCAGGAGATCACGAAAGCGGCCTTACCCTGGCGGTTCAGGATCCAAGACCGCTCGTCCACCCTTCGCGCCCGTAGCATGTGCTGGTAGATCCTCAGCAGGGCGTCTTCGTCCAGCCCCAGCGTCTCGTGATGGGCTCGGGTCTCTCGGATAGCCATAGACCTCCTCCTCTGCTCAAAGGTCCCCACGGGAGAAGCGGAGATCACTCCTCCACCATCTAAATCTTAGCAGACCAGCCGCATTCTAAGAGCCCCGAAGCGCACCAAACCCGGAACCTCGCACCTCTTCTTCCGCGCTGTACACTACTCCCTGACAGGCGATAGAGAGACCGTTTGAAGCAGGGTCGCGCAGGTTCGGCTCTCTCCATCAGAGATGGCCTCGACCTCGGCCTTGCAAACAAACAGACGCCGCCCGGCGCTCACGACGTCCCCACGAGCCACGAGCTTCTCGCCCCAGGCGGGCGCGAGGAAGTTGACCTTGTACTCGACCGTAAGCACCTCCCGGTCCGGCGGCGCGAGGGTCAGCGCGGCGTAGCCGCCAGCGGTGTCAGCTATAGCCCCGGTGACGGCACCGTGAAAGTAGCGCTCCTGCTGCGTCAACTCCTCGCTAAAGGGAACTTCGATCACGCAAAGCCCCGGCCCCGCCTCAACGACCTCGGCGCCCAGCAGCCGCATCAGTCCTTGCTCGTGAAAACTGGCCCGACCCGCTGCAGCGGGTCGGGTGTGGTCGGCGCTCCTGATCGTTTCCCTACGTTATTGACTGAAGGTAGGAACTGATTCGTATAGTTGAACATCAATCTATCCAACTCCCAGCCGTTCAGTCCCGCCTCACCAGCAACGGACAGATAGAAATCTTCTTGTTCCTCATAAGAGCCAAACGAAAGGCCCCAGGCATTTGACACGGACTTTATTCGGGCGTCGATAGCAATTGAATCTCGAAAATCTTCATGGTAAACGTCCATCATAATGTTGCGTGCGTACTTGGGGCCGATTCCGGGAAATGTCTTGAGGAAACGAATTTTAGCGTCACGTCCCGGTTGCGCAAGTAGTTGCTGTTTTGCCAGCTCCGGCCCACCAAGCTGCCGAACCTGCTCGAAGCAGCCGAGTATGTAGCGGGCCTTGTTGCCTGGCATACGAATCTTGGCTGCCCTGCACGTATCCTCTACTTGCAAAGTCCGCACCTCGGGCGAGAGTTCTGCGAGCATTTCGTAGCGAACTTTATCGTAGTTGTCTTCGTTGCCTATCAAGCCATGCCAGCCTGCCGCCCTTCCCATCGTTGCGAAGCTTTGAAGCAGATAGTGCCAGAGAAAATCGGGCCGCGCCAATTGATCGTGTTCCGCCTTCATTAGATCAAGCTGTTCTTTATTTTCAGCAGCAAGATTTTCAGCCACGTTAGTCAATTGTTCTCTAACAGAGCCACTATTCTCCATGTCTCTTATGCTCACCCTAGATCACCGGCGTCTCTCGGTAATCGCCGAAGACCTCTTTCAAGGCATCTGAAATCTCCTGTACCGTTGCGTAGGCGCGGACGGCTTCGAGGATCGGATACATCGTGTTCTCCTCGCCTCTGGCCGCCTGCTTTAGCTCTTCGAGGCATCGCTGGACCTCGTCGTTGTCGCGGCGCTGTTTTAGTTCCTTTACACGCTCGACCTGTCCTCTTGAGACTGCCGGGTCTACCCGGTGCAGCTCCACGTCCTGCTCATCTTTCGGCTCGTAGACGTTGACGTTGACCATATAGCGCTGCTTCTCCTCAAGTTCGCGCTGGTAGCGGGCGCTAGCGTCGGCGATCTCCCGCATCGGAAAGCCGGCCTCTATGGCCGGGATCATGCCGCCCATCTCGTCTATTTGCCGGAAGTATTCGTACGCCTGGCGCTCCAGCTCGTCGGTCAACGCCTCGACGAAATAAGAGCCCCCGAGCGGGTCTATGGTGTTCGCCGCCCCGGTCTCAAGCGCCGCTATCTGCTGCGTCCGGACAGCTATGCGGACTGCCTCCTCGGTCGGCAGCGCGAGCGCCTCGTCGAATGAGTTGGTGTGCAGGCTCTGCGTCCCGCCGAGGATGGCCGCCAGCGCCTCGAAGGCCGTGCGGGCGACGTTGTTGTACGGCTCTTGCGCCGTGAGCGAGACACCGGCTGTCTGGGTGTGGAAGCGCATGAGTAAGGACCGCTCGTCCTTGGCGCCGTATTTCTCTTTCATCACGGTGGCCCAGATGCGCCTCGCGGCGCGGAACTTGCAGATCTCCTCGAAGAAATCTATGTGCGAGTTGAAGAAGAACGAGAAGCGCGGCGCGAAGTCGTCCACATCCAGGCCCGCCTCTACCCCCGCCTCCACGTAGGCGAAGCCGTCGGCGAGGGTAAAAGCCAGTTCCTGCGCTGCCGTACTCCCCGCCTCCCGGATGTGATAGCCGGAGATGGAGATGGTGTTCCACTTCGGCATGTGCTCGGTGGCGTAGACGAGCATGTCCTTGAAGACGCGCATCGAGGGCGCGGGCGGAAAGAGCCACTCCTTCTGGGCGATGTACTCCTTGAGGATGTCGTTCTGGTTGGTCCCGGCAAGTTTCTCCGGCGATATGCCCTGCTTCTCGGCGGTGACGACGTACATCGCGAGCAGCACCATAGCGGGTGCGTTGATGGTCATGGAAGTCGAGACCTCGTCCATCGCGATGCCCTCGAAGAGCCGTTCCATGTCTTCAAGCGAGTCGACCGCGACGCCCTCCGTCCCGACCTCGCCCAGAGAGAGGGGCGAGTCGGAGTCGAGGCCCATGAGGGTTGGCATATCGAAGGCGACGGAGAGGCCGTTCTGGCCGTGTTCGATCAGGTACTTGAACCGCTTGTTGGTGTCCTCCGCCGAGCCGTAACCCGCGAACTGACGCACCGTCCACAGCCTGCCGCGATACATGTTCGGATAAACGCCCCGAGTGTAGGGATACTCGCCGGGATAGCCCAGTTTCTCATCGTAGTCGCCCTCGACGTCCTCCGGCGTGTAGAGCGGTTTTACCGGGACGCCGGACATCGTCGAGAACTCGGCGTCGCGTTCGGGACCTTTAGAGTAGGCGTCCTCCCAGCGGTCCTTAGCGCTCTTCCTGGTATCCATGCGTGCTCCTCCTGAGATGCAACCCCTGACGACTAGACTGTAGCATAGGTCGGACGCTTACCCGACGACGGGATGCGAGTCCTCGACGCCACCCGGAGCCTCCAGGGACTCCGCGTGCTCGCGCAGGATTGCGCGGGAGATGACGAGACGTTGGATCTCACTGGTCCCCTCGTAGATCTCCGTGACCCGCGCGTCCCGGTAGTACCGCTCCACCGGATGGTCCTTCATGTACCCCTGGCCGCCCAGCACCTGGACCGCCTCATACGCGACTTCGTTCGCCACCTGCGACGCAAACAGCTTCGCCCGTGCACCGGACTCCCCGTGAGGCATCCCCTCATCCTTCATCCAGGCCGCCTCGTGCGTCAGGAGCCGGGCCGCCCTGATCTTCGTCTGCATGTCCGCCAGCTTGAACGCTACCGCCTGATGATCGGCGATGGGTTTGCCGAAGGTGGTGCGTCCGGCGGCGTAGTCCGTCGCGTACCGGAAGGCGGCCTCTGCGATCCCCACGGCCTGGGCCGCCACCCCGATCCTGCCAGCGTCCAGCGTCCCGAGCGCGACGCGCAGGCCCTTGCCCTCTTCACCCAGTAGGTTCTCGTCGGGGACGAAAACGTTCTCCAGGAGCACGTCGTCCGTGGTGGCGGAGAGGACGCCCATCTTCTCGGCGTGCTTGCCGAAGGAGACACCTTCCGCGTCCATGTCCACGATGAATGCCGTAACGCCTTCCGTGGCTCCGCCTTCCGCACGGGCGAAGAGGATCATGGTCCCGGCTGCGCGGCCGTTGGTGATCCACTGCTTGTGACCGCTGATCCGGTACCCTCCATCCACCCTCTCCGCTTTCGTCTCTATCGCGGCGGCATCCGACCCGGTTCCCGGCTCGGTGAGGGCGAAGCACCCGATCCTCTCCCCGCGAGCCAGCGGCGGTATCCAACGCGCCCTCTGCTCCTCCGTCCCGTACATCAGGATGGGGAGCGTCCCCGCGCTGGTGTGGACCGCGAGCGTCGCCCCAACTCCCGCGTCGGCCCGGCTGACCTCCTCGATCAAGAGCGCGTAAGATAGGAAGTCCGCCCCCGCCCCATCGTACTCCTCCGGCACGCACAGTCCCATGAACCCGGCGTCCGTCAGCCTCTCGAATACCTCCGCCGGATACCGCGCCTCCCGGTCCCACTCCGCCGCGTACGGCGCTATCTCCCGGTCTGCGAACTCCGCCGCCCGATCCTTGATCTCCCGCTGCTTCTTGCTGATCTCGAAGTTCATGTCTTCCCCATTCTACCGACACCGTCACCTGTCAGGCTCGCAATTACCCGCTTCTTTGCCTTATCTTACCTACGGTGTCCGTAACGAACTAACGGCGCCATGCTCGGTATCCTCGGTATCGGGGAGCGCTGCCGCGCGGCGAGCGCGGATTCTCAGGCGCTGTTCAGTCCGAGACCGGCCTCGCGGGCGCGGACTATGGCCTGGGCGCGGTCGGTGACCTGCAGCTTGGTGAAGATACTGGAAATGTGGTTTCGCACAGTCTTGGGACTCAGGTAAAGGCAACTGGTTATCTCCACGTTGTTGCGTCCTCGCGCGATGAGGTCCAGGACTTCCCGCTCGCGAGCGGTGAGCTCGGGGAAAGCTTCTGGTACGATTCCGGACCTCGCGGCGGAGAAAAATCCCAGCAAGCGGCGCGCTATATCCGGTCCGAAGTGAGCCTCTCCGTCCGCTACGGCGCGGACAACTTTGAGAACTTCGTCGCCATCGGCGCCCTTCAACACGTAGCCCCTGGCCCCAGCGCGCATGGCGGAGAAAACGGAGTCGTCATCTTCAAACATGGTAACGACGACGATCCCCACGTCCGGTCTTGCCCGCAGTATCCGTCGCGTTGCCTCGATGCCGTTTACGCCCGGCATTTGTATGTCCATGAGGATCACATCCGGTTCGAGTACAGACGCCATCGAGACGACCTCTTCCCCGTCTGCGGCCTCTCCTACCACCTCGAACTCCGGAACGGCATCTAGCATGGTCCGAAGTCCGTAGCGGAAGAGGGCATGATCGTCGGCTATGAGGAAACGGGTATTCTCCACTGTGGATACTCCTCGTTGTGATGCAGCTCTTCACTAGCGGGTAACGGCAGACGGACCAATACGCGCGTGCCTCCCGTTGAGACCTGAGCTACCTCGAAAGTACCACCCAGCTCTGAGGCGCGTTCACGCATAGAGCTCATACCGACCCCGGCGCGCCGGTCCTCCGGTAAGCCGACACCATCGTCCACGATCTCCAGCCACAGCATGTCCCTCGAATCCTCGAACGAGAGGCTGACACGGCAGGTGCTGGCCCTAGCGTGACGAGCTACGTTGGTCATCGCCTCCTGCGCAATACGATAGGCGGCCACCTCGACTGCCGCGGGAAGCGGCGGGACGCAAGCCGGGGTTTCCACGTGGAAAGCCTCCTCGCCGGGTTCTCCTTTGCCGCGCGCCATAGCGGACAGATGGTTGTTCGCCTGCTCCCGGATAGCTCCAACGAGGCCCAGGTCGTCGAGTGTCGGAGGGCGCAAGTCGTAAACGATGCGACGGACATCGGCTATGGTGTCTTTAGTCTGAGTCTTCAAGCGCAAGAGCAGTGGCTCGACCTCCGTCGGGCTCTCCCTGAGCAGGTAGCGCGCGGCATCGAGTTGGAGAGGCAGCCCGGATATGGTCGGCCCAAGTCCGTCGTGCAGATCTCGTCTTAGCCGGCGCCGCTCCTCTTCACGCGTCGCAACCAGACGTTCGCGCGACCGCTGAAGATCGATGGAAAGGCGCGCTGCGCGAACCGCGACCCCGGCCTGGAGGGCCAGATCTTCTAACAGGCGGCGATCCGCCCTCGTGAAAGGCTCGCCGGGACTTCTAGGGGCCAGGATCAGATGTCCAACCATCTCTTTCTGGTAGACGAGCGGGAGTACGGTGGCCTCTCCAGTGGACGACCCGTAAGATGCAGAGGTCTCGAACCGGCCTTCCTGTTCAAGTGCTATCTCCACGTAAGGCAGCTTGAGCGAGTTCGCGACCGTCTCCACGATTGCTGGCATAACGGCTCCAGGCTCTAACGTGGCTTCCAGGTGCTGCCCCAACTGCGAGAGTACCCCGTAAGGGTCGTCCCGCTCACCGTACATCAGGCGGTTGACGCCCCGCTGCAGCCGGTTACGCATCGGCGCAAATAGAACCGCGACGAGCCCCGCAGCGAGAAACGAGTCAATGAGGTTG
>JBBPZZ010000083.1:0-6876 GCA_038198445.1 Rubrobacterales bacterium | reverse complement strand
TTCCATCGCATCGCGCGCCGCCCGAAAGTGCGCGGCGAGGTAGGCGATGCGCTCTTCGTCTTTCACGTTGCCTTCCGGGTCGACGTAGTCGTGGACGGCACGGCCATTCTCGGTGACGTAGATGGGAAGGTCAGCGTATTCTTCTTTTATCCGTACGAGTATCTCCGTCAGTCCCTCCGGGTCGACGGGCCAGCCTATCGCGGTCTTCTCGGCGGCGTGCGGGATTATCGCACGAGCATTCAGGTCCGAGAAAGGCGCCTCCGGCGGGCCGCCTTCGGGCGCGTCGCGGACGTGGTGGCGAAAATAGTAGTTGACGCCGAGGAAATCCACGGGCGAGGAGATGGTATCGAGATCGCCGTCTCTGACGGGTGGCGGCTCCACGCCACGCTCGCGGTAGAAGGAGATCAGGTCCTCCGGATAGCTCCCTTTGAAAACGGGGTCCAGGTACAGCCGGTTGGCCTGACCGTCCACCCGCCATGCGGCCTCCCGGTCGGCGTCACGGTCGCGTCCGGAGAGAGCCGGATGCAGGTTCATCGTGACACCGAGCTGGTTGCCCCCGTCCGCATCGCGCATGACCCGCATCGCACGGCCGTGCCCGAGCAAGAGATGATGGGTGGCGGCCAGAGCCTTTGCGGGGTCCGCGTGGCCGGGCGCGTGGAGGCCGTAGCCATGTCCCAGCCATGCGGAGACCCAGGGCTCGTTCAGCGTGATCCAGTATTTCACGCTCTCCGATAGCGCTTCGTACACGATACCGGCGTATTCCGCGAAACGTTCGCTCGTCTCCCGGTTCGTCCAGCCACCACGGTCTTCGAGCGCCTGCGGAAGATCCCAGTGGTAGAGCGTGAGCATGGGCTCGATGGAACGCTCCCGGAGTCCGTCCACCAGCCGTCGGTAGAAGTCCAGACCCTTCTGGTTGGTAGCGCCGCCGCCGTCGGGTTGTATGCGAGGCCAGGCAACGGAGAAGCGGTACGCTTGCAAGCCCAACTCCGCCATCATATCGAGGTCTTCTTCGAGACGATGGTAGTGGTCGCAGGCGGTATCGCCGGTATCTCCGTGAAGGACCTTGCCCGGCGTGTGAGAGAAAGTGTCCCAGATCGAGGGTCCTCTACCGCCCTCGTTCACAGCCCCTTCGATCTGATACGACGCCGTAGCCACGCCCCACAGAAAGCCTTCTGGAAAATCCACGGTCATCCCCTCCACCTGTCGCGTTTATCCCAGTTAATCATAGCCGGAATGGACCGTTTCAGGTACGGCTGGTTCCATGCGTTCGAGGTTATACCGGTAGCCTCTCGCTCCTACCTATATTGAGTCTGATTACGAGTAGCGTTGCCTCGTACGCCGTTGATCGGCTGCACAACAGAGCTTTCGATACGCTCGCCTCCATCACAGGCTCCCACCCGTAAGCTCGACGAGCATCCGAACACCTGGCGGACAAAGATCGCGCCGGTTTTCGAGGGTCTTACTAAGCGCCGATCCTCAACGACGCCAGGATACCCTCGCCGGGACGCACGCTGAGTTTCTCGAGTCCGAGAGGGTGTGTCCGGTCCAGGTGCGTTGAACAGAGCACTTCGCCTCTATCGCCCGCTCCCGATAAGTCGAGCGTCTTGTGTTCGGCACTGAAGTTGAGCACCACGAGCACGCGCTGATCGCCGTACTCGCGCAGGTAGGACAGTACGGAGGCGTCTCCGGTTTCCAGCGGACGGTACGCGCCGATGGCGAGGGCCGGAAGCGTCCTGCGCAGTTCGATCAGGCGCCGGACGAGGGCGAGCATCGAGCGCGGGTCGTCTTTCTGCGCCTCTACGTTGGTCTTCGCGTGGTCACCGGCGAAGGGCAGCCAGGGATCGACCTTCTCCGGACAGAAACCGGCATTCGCGTCAGCGTTCCACTGCATCGGCGTGCGTGCCGGATCGCGGTTGTAGGCGGGGTCAGCTCTGCCCTGAGGGTCTTGAATGCGTTCGGGAGGTATCTCGCCGTCTTGCATCCCGATCTCGTCTCCGTAGTAGCAGGTCGGCGTACCCCGGAGTGTGAGCAGCAACATCTGGGCCGCGCGGGCCCGTTCCCGTCCCAGGCGGCTCGCTATCCTCGGGTTATCGTGGTTGCCGAGGACCCAGTTCGGCCACGCCCCCTCCACCAACGCGGCCTCGTACTGCTCCACGAGTGGTCCGATGGCGCCGGATTCCCACTCTGGCAGTACGACGAGCCCGAAGTTGAGCGGCAGGTGGACACCGTCCAGCTCCGTCCCGTAGTATCTCATCAGGCGCTCCAGGGGCAGATAAAGCTCACCGATGAGTGCCCGTTCGCCATCGTAGGCGTCCGTCACGGCGCGCATCTCGCGTACGACCTCGTGGATCCCGGGCCGGTCGTCGGAATGCACCCGTAGCTGTCGCAACCCAAGCTGGTCACCGGGACGCCATTCGGGGTTGGATGGGTTGTCCCGGAACTTTTCGTCCTTTATGCAGAACGAGAGCGCGTCGATCCTGAAGCCGTCCACGCCACGATCGAGCCAGAAACGCATCACGCCGTACATCGCCTCCCGGACCTCGGGGTTGCGCCAGTTCAGGTCGGGCTGCCCGACCTGGAACGTGTGCAGGTAGTACTGACTCGTGTTCTCGTCCCACTCCCAACAACTTCCGCCTCCGTGGACACTCTCCCAGTTTTTCGGCGGCCCGCCGTCCGGAGCCGGGTCGCGCCAGATGTACCAGTCCCGCTTCGGGTTCTCGCGCGACGCGCGCGACTCCACGAACCAGGGGTGCTCGTCGGAGGTGTGGTTGGGGACGAGATCCACGATCAGCCGTATACCCCGCCGGTGCGCCTCGTTGAGCAGTGCATCGAAGTCTTCGAGAGTTCCGAAGAGAGAGTCCACGTCACAATAGTCGGCGACATCGTAGCCGAAGTCCGCCATCGGCGATGGGTAGAACGGCGAGAGCCAGACGGCGTCTACGCCGAGCCATTCGAGGTAGTCGAGTCTGTCCGTGATGCCGCCCAGATCTCCAACGCCGTCGCCGCTCGCGTCCGCGAAGGAGCGAGGGTAGATCTGGTAGATCACCCTAGTCTGCCACCATGAATTTCTGGTCTTCTGCATAAGCGGCGCCCATCTTAGCAACCTTTGGGCTTCGAGGCTGCTCAGACGGACTGGCGTTCCGCGTAGGCGCAGTCGAGGACGCTCTGTACCGGCGGCATCTCCCCGGACCCGGCGTGTTCGATCAGATAGTTCACCGCCCACCGCCCCATCTCATAGTGTGGGAGCGCGACCGTCGAGAGCGGCGGCCGTAGTCCTTCCGCGATGATCTCCTGGTTGTCGAAACCGACGACCGCCACATCCTCGGGTATACGCAGCCCTACCTCCTTGAGCGCCTCGTAAGCGCCCATGGCCGTCTGATCGTTGCCACAGAAGATGGCCGTCGGAGGTCTCCCGGCCCGCATTAAATCCAGGGTGTGCTGGTACCCGCCACTCGCAAGTCCATTCCCGGAGCGTACCAGAGAGGCTTCGAAGGGCAGTCCGCGAGCTTCGAGCGCCTGCCTGTATCCCGCCAAGCGTCCAACCGTGGCGGGGAAGCCGGGGGCCAGGTTTATGAATCCCACCCTGTTTATGTCCGCGGGCTAGTAGCGCCTCCGTGGCCGTGCGTCCGCCCATAACTTCGTCCGGGACGACGGAGGGCCATTGCCCGTCCGCCGAGTAGCAGTCGAGCAGTATCACCGGCGCGTCGCGCAATTCCTCTGGCGGCTCCACGGCGCGGTGGAACATCGCGGCGTAGATCATGCCATCCACCCGGCGCTCCAGCATCATCTCGACGGCGCGTTGCTCTATCCTCCGGTTGCGGCCGGTGTCGACGATCATGAGTACCTTGCCGTTCTCCCACGCCGCGTCCTGCGCCCCGGAGATAATCCCACCGGCGTGCGGGGACGAGGCGACCTCATCCGTAATAAACCCTATGGTGTCCGACCGGCTCGCCCGCAAGAGCTTCGCCGCCGTGTTCGGCCTGTAGGCAAGCTCCGAAGCCGCCCGCCGAACCCGCTCCCGCGTCCGCCCGGAGATGCTGACACCGCTTACCTCGTTGAGGACGAACGACACCGTCGTCGGCGAGACCCCCGACAGACTCGCGACGTCCCCGATGGTCGGCGCCCGCTTCACCCCCGATCCGCTCTTCTCCATGCCCAAAACCCCCAAGATCCTAAAAAGCGCCCCGACGAGACCGCTCGGCTTCCACGCGCTTGACGCGGAAAACACTACTGTCATTATAGTAAAACGATTTATTAAGGGGATATTAAAGGGATTTACTCTCGGGATGGGCGGTGGGTTATAGGCGAACGTAAGGTAGTTGATTCGTGCGTCCAGGGGGCGTCGCGCGAGAAATGACGACCCGGCGAAGTCGGGTGGGGTAATTCTTCGAGTCGAGGGAACCGGAGCGGGATCCAAGGAGGAAGACATGGCGGGGAAAGTGCGTGCGGGGCGTTTGGTGGGGCGGAGAGAGTTCCTGAAGATCGGCGGCGCCGGTCTGGCGGGCGCTGCCCTTCTGGGTGTAGCGGGTTGCGGTGGTGGCGGCGGCAGTAGTAGCGGCGATTCCGGCGACATCATCTTCGCCAACGGGCCTGACAAGAGCGGGGCCACCGAGAAGCTTCTCAAGAAGTTCAACGAGAAGAACAAGGGCAAGTTCCAGGTCAAGTTCCGTGAGATGCCCGCGGATACAGGCCAGAACTTCGACAAGATGCGGACACAGTTCCAGGCGGGCAGCAGCGACATAGACGTCTTCGCGGGAGATGTGATCTGGCCGGCCCAGTTCGCCGCGAACGGCTGGATCCTTGACGTGGGCGACCGCTTCCCCAATTCTGCGAGGCAGAAGTTTCTTGAAGGCCCCATACAGTCACTTATCTACGAAGACAAACTCTACGGCGTACCGTGGTTCACGGACGCGGGGATGCTCTACTACCGGAAAGACTTGCTGGAGAAAAATGGTTTCAAGGAAGCTCCCAAGACCTGGGACGAACTGGGTCAGGTTGCAAAAAAGACTCAGAAGGCTGAAGGAACGAAATACGGCTTTGTCTGGCAAGGCTCACAGTACGAAGGCGGGGTCGTGGACGAGTTGGAGTACATCAACAGCTTCGGCGGAAAAGTGCTCGACCCCAACGACGCCAGCAAGGTCATCATAGACTCTCCCGAATCTGCGAAGGGTTTGGGGCAGGCGCGTGCCTTTATCGAAAGCAAAATATCACCTCTAGCCGTGACGAACTACACCGAGACCGAATCTCAGACCACGTTCCTGAACGGGGATGCGGTCTTCTGTCGTAACTGGCCCTACATGTATGCGCTGGCCTCTGATCCGAAGCAGTCGAAGATCAAACCGGACCAAATCAGCGTCGCGCCGCTACCGGCCGGTTCGGCTGGCAGCGTCAGCGGTCTGGGCGGCTGGAACTTACTCATAAACGCCAACTCTCAGAAACAGGACCAAGCGTGGGAGTTTGTACAGTGGATGAGTGCTCCCGAGCAGCAGAAGTACCGGGCTCTTAAAGGCTCGTTCCTGCCGACACTCACGACTCTGTACAACGACAAGCAAATTCTTGATGCGGTGCCGGTTATCGATCTCGCGGGACAGGCGTTGAAGAACACGGTCCCACGGCCAGTCTCGCCAGCTTATTCGGACACGTCACTCAAGATGTCTGAGCAGTTCAGCGCCGCCTTCAAGGGCAACGTATCGCCGGAGCAGGCCGTGAAGACGCTGCAGGAAGAGCTACAGAGCATAGCGGATCAGGCCTCGTAACCGAGGCTACCTTCACCGGGACGGCGCTCTACGATAGACGCGCCGTCCCGACATGTATCTTCGGGAGCCCCGCGGACAGCGTGAACCCGAGACCGGAGTCTGGGTACCCCTGGATCAAGTAAGTCGCTCCGGCGACCTCTACGGAAGCGCGGCCTCTATCTCTTTGAGCTCGTCTTTGGAGAGCCGGAAGTCGGCGGCGCCGATGATGCCGTCGACCTGATCCGGCCTGCGGCCACCCACGACGGCCGCCATTACCGCCGAATTCCGCAACGTCCACGCGATAGCAACTTCGGCCGGGGACTTGCCGTAAAGAGCCCCAATCTCCGTGAGCAGTTCCACGACTTCGAGGTTCTTCGAGAGCTTAGGTTCCTGGAAGTCGTCGGCGTTGCGCCGCCAGTCATCGTAGGAGAGGTTCTGGATGCACTCGGGGGTCATCTTGCCCGTTAGCAGGCCGCGCGGCTGCGGCGGCAGCAGGTCTCTATGACCCCCCACGGCCCGTCGCTCACCAGCTCTTTCGTGCTGCTCACGCTTGCTCTGCTTCGCGGACGGCGAATCGAGGGTCGGTTGTCCTAGACCTTGAAGAGGCCAACAAGGTGGCCCTCGGGATCGGTGAACAGCGCGAAGCTGGGGCCTTCCGGTACGTCCACTGGCCCCATCACCTTCCTGCCGCCTAGGCTCTCGACCTTGCTCAGTGCCTCTTCGAGATTCGCAACCCCGACGTAGAAGGTGGCGTGACCCAAACCACTATCATACGCCGGACCGACTCCACCGGTGATGTCGCCCTCAGCGCCGGTACGAACGACGTTGTAATTCGGAATCGGAGTGAACGGCCGAATCCGCCAGTCGAAGGCGTCCCTGTAGAAGCTCTGGAGGACTTCCACATCCCTGCCGACGACCTCGAAGAACGTAACCGGATTACCCATTTATGCTGCTCCTTTCTGTTCCGCCTCTCTGTCTGTGCGGTCGAATGAAATCTAACCCATAATGGTGACAAAAAGCGTCACCTATCTCGGAAATTCGGAGGAAAAACATGTCGCGCACCGCGAGGTTGCTAGAGTTGCTCATAAGGGTCCAGACCAAACCGCGCTTCACGGCCGCCGAGCTGGCCGAGGAGTTCGGG
>JBBPZZ010000082.1:0-3751 GCA_038198445.1 Rubrobacterales bacterium | reverse complement strand
TCGACCTGGACGACTTCAAGCAGCTCAACGACACCCTCGGACACGACGCCGGCGACGCCGTGCTGGTCGAGACAGCGCGTGTGATCGAGTCCTGCATGCGCGCGAGCGACCGTTTCGGCCGCTGGGGTGGAGAGGAGTTCACTATTGTGGCTACGGAGACGCCCGTCGAAGAAGCCTGGCTTCTCGCGGATCGGGTCCGGACCACCCTGATACTCCACGAGTTCAAGGTCGGACGCAACCTCTCGGCGAGCTTCGGCGTGGCGACCCACCGCGCGGGAGACAGCGTGGACGCGCTCGTCAAGCGCTCCGACCTGGCCCTCTACCGCGCCAAAGCGCTCGGCAAGAACAGGGTCGAGACCGAGAGCATAACCGCCTGAAACGAGCCCGCGAGGCGTACCCTGTCCGGCGCCGCACGCCGTGGACGGCGGTCCTTAACGGCGCAAAGGCCGCGCAGGTCGAGATCATCCCCCGGCTTCTGAACGCTGGGGCAGACCCGGACCACGAGAACCGCTACGGGCGCACTACGCGCGAAGTCGCCACGTAGATCACACACGTACTGGAGGTGCCGTTCGCCGGGGCGTCCGGGCGGTAGAATTGGCGAGAGCGTAGAGGAAGGAGCGATATGAGCAGCGGTTACATACCGGACAAGGACGAACCCGGCTTCGACAGGATACTGGATGCCCTCAGAGAAGCTCTGAAAGAGCACCCCCGGTTGAGAGCGTTGCCGGCCGGGGAGGTGGCGCGTCACCTGATCGAGTACGGCCATCTCGAAGAGGAGCCCGCGCCGCCGCTGGTGGCCGAGGCTCTGGGCGCCATTGAAGCCGAGGATCAGAGCTTCCAGCCCGAGGACTTCCCATCCGAGGAGGGCAACCCCACTTGAGCGAGCAGGAACTCGAACGCCTGCGGAGGGTGGTCGCCCGGCTCGCGGACGGCCAGCAGGAGGCTCTGGAGGTCACCCGAAACGCGTTGGGTATCGGCGAGGAGTGGGAAGACGACGCCCGGCCGGAGGATACCGAAAGCCTGGAGGCGGCCCTGGTGGACGTGCGGGACATCCTGGAAGGCGCGTCCGAAGACGCGCGGGGGATCATGAGCGTCGATAGTGCGAAAGAGCCCGAAAGCGGCGAGGACTCTACTGAACAGATGCTCGCCGCCGCCGGGTGGGAGTTGGTCGAAAGCAACGTCGAGAAGAAGATCTGGCGAAACCCGCAAAGTGGCTACCTGTATCCGCAGGTCGTGGCGGCGGCGATGACCAGGGAGCAAAGAGACGCCGAGTTGCCGCGCGAGCCGGAGGGCGACGAGTAGGGCCGGCGAGGAAACGCTCAGACCGCAAAAGTTTCGGGCTTTTTGTGTGCGCTTCGTAGCTGGTGGGTAGAGAACCCGAAGACGCGAAAGCAACGGAAGGAGCATCGACGTGTCCGACAAGAGCAGCAGACAGGACAAGAACGAGGGGGCGATGGACAAGGCCAAGGGCCGCGCGAAGGAAGCTGGCGGCGCGCTGACCGGCGACAAGGACAAAAAGACCGAGGGCAAATCCGACCAGAACAAGGGTACTCTCAAGGAGAAAAAAGGCGCCGCGAAAGACCTCTTGAAGTAACCGCCAACCAACCGATTTATTAGGGCTGGGGTCTTTCGGGGCTCCGGCCCTTTCGCTTGCCTGGAGAACTCTCACTCAAACACCTTAGAAAAAGATCACGCATTTGCGCGATGCGCGCCGCTTATCCGGCTGCCATGTTTCATGTGTAAGGCAACGGACCACGAACGGCGACGAGGAAGCAGACGAAATGAACAACCTGTACCTGAATCGGTCTCTAGTGTACGCCCGGCAGGACGAACTGAGGCAGGAAGTACACGCGAATAGTTTCGCCAAACGGCAGCGGGCGGACCTTCAGCCTGGCTCCCATGTCCCACGGGCCGGGCTACGGCTCCTGGGCTTGAAGAGGCTAATCCTGGGATAGGCTACCGGTTCCTGATCCTTACTATCTAGCATCTTACTATCTAGCATTCTTCTTTTCATTCATAAGGGAAGTTAGAGCCCGTAAGACGCTTTAGAGCGTCAAGTAGAAGGTAGCCCCCTTTCCCATCTCGCTCTCGGCCCACACGCGGCCTCCGTGGCGCTCGACGATGCGTCTTACGGCGGCGAGGCCGATGCCTTCGAACTCATCGTTCGAGTGCAGACGCCGGAAAGCTTGGAAGAGCTTGCTGGCGTATGCCATGTCGAACCCGGCGCCGTTGTCGCGCACGAAGTACACCGGCTCCGCTCCACTCGCGTCCATCCCGAACTCTACCTTCGCATCGGGGTTCTTGCCGGTGAACTTCCAGGCGTTTTCCAGGAGGTTCGCCAGCGCCACTTTCAGGAGTCGGCGGTCGCCTTCGGTCTCGAGGTTGCCAGGGATAATGAATTCGACCTGGCGGTCCGGTTGGCTTTGCTTTAACTCCGAGGCGGCGTTACCGGCCAGGGCGCTCAAGTCGACCGGTTCGTCTCGGAGCTCCATGCGCGTGATCCGCGAGTAGTCCAGCAGCTCATCTATCATCCGGCCTATATGGCGGGCGGCGGCCCCTATGCGATCCAGGTAGTCTCTGCCCTCTTCGTCGAACGCGTCGGCGTAGTCTTCCAGCAAGATGTGGGCGAAGCCGTTTATACCTCTCAGGGGCGCGCGAAGGTCGTGCGCTATGAGGTAGGCGAAGTGCTCTACCTCGGCGTTAGCGCGTTCGAGTTCGGCTTGCTGATGGATCAAAGCCCGCTCCGTCTTCTTGCGCTCGGTTACGTCGCGCAAGACCATCAGGCGCCCGGTGAGATCTCCCCTCCGGTTTCGAAGAGTGGAGATTGACACCTCGTAATCGCGCCGCTCCGGGTCGGCGGCTAGCGTGATCTCTTTCTGCGCCTCTTCCGCGTCGAGACCTTCTAGCAGAGCGCCGATGCCGGACTCCACCTCCGATAGAGGCTTACCTACGGCATCGGCCGCGGAGAGGCGCAGGACGTGGCGGGCGGCGGGGTTCGAGTCCACGACGCGGTCCCCTGGGTCCACGACGATCACACCATCATTCATTCCCTCGATCACGGCGTCGCGGGCCACTGGGAGGATGTCCAGCAATTGCAGACGGAAGAGACCCAGGGCCAACGCCGCGCCGCTGAACAGGAAGGCGAAGGGCGTCAGGTCAACGCCAGGGAGCGGATTGAGGCCCATTACATACATGCCGTTACCAACCCACGGCGCGCAGGCGCCGAGCAGCAAGGCCCATGTCTGCCGGCGGTAGAATCCTGGAGCGCGGAGTAGAAAGGAGATGAGGAAATACGTACCCAGAGTCAGCAACGCGTATGAGTAGATCCAATACACCCAGAAAAACACCCCGTGACGCAAAGTCAGGAATATCCTGGAGTCATCCACCGCCGTGCGGCTCCAGATCAAACCATGCGCCTCGTTGGTGAAGACCAGGACGAGCGTAACGAGCGGAAGCGCGGCGAGCAGCATCAGGTTTCGGCGTGTAACCCATTTCTCCCCTCCGGCGTACTGGAGCGCGAACACGAGCCATGCCGCCGGGATCGTGGCGATGCCCAGATACTCGAACTTTGCCCATAAGACCTTGACCCCGAGACCGCTCTCGCCAAGTTCGAAAGCGTAGCCCAGGCTCCACGCGAAGACCGCCAGCATCAGCGCCGCCACCGCCTTCGCGCCGGGAGTGTCGCGACGGCGCCACATATAGAGAGCCAGAAGTAAGGCCATCGCCGCCACCGCGAGCAATAGAAGCGTGT
>JBBPZZ010000081.1:0-44458 GCA_038198445.1 Rubrobacterales bacterium | reverse complement strand
GGTCTCCGTGGAAGCGGTCTCCGTGGAAGCGGTCTCCGTGGAGCCGCCGACAACGGCGTAGTCGACGTAGTCCACACCGGCTTGCGTCAGTCCGATCTGCTCGGCCGCGCCCTGCGAGAGGTCCAGACTACGGTCGCCAACGTAGGGGCCGCGGTCGTTGACGGTTACGGGTACCGAGTTCCCCCCGTAGGTCACCACCAGATCTGTCCCTAGCGGCAGCGTTTTGGACGCCGCAGTGTAACCAGCCGGGTCGTAGATCTCTCCGCTGGCGGTCGGCTGCCCCGCGAAACCTGGACCATACCAGGATGCTAGAGCTTCCTCGGCCTCCGCCCGCCCACCGGCGAATGCCAGAAAAGCGCCCGCCAAAACCATCACGCATAACAACTGCACTATCCTGGGTAGCACGTGTCCCCTCCTAGTTCAACGTCTACTTTTGGTTTATCTAAATCTCAACTTCGCGTTAAGTATGGCGATCACTAATGGCAGGTCAAGACATCGCTGTTCTTTATCGCGTGATGATTCCGCGAAGGTAAAATACATCAACTCCAGGTGCCAAGATCTATCTTCGACGGAGACTCGAAGAGGCTCATATGCAGGGATTATCAGCCCTATTATCATGATGCGAGAAATGCGTTCGGATATGCTACGATATGGGTGGTTTAGAAAAAGTTTCAAAATATCCGTGTGATAAACAGGAGGGGCTTGGTTTACACGGTCGATGAAGTAAGTGCTTTGCTGGGCGTCCCGCGTCCCACGCTCTACCGTTACCTGCGGGAGTACGCCATACCCTACAGTCGTCAGGCGGGGCGGATTTCGATCCCCGAGGCCTCTCTGGGCAGGATACGCACGGTTCGGGAACTGCACGACGAGGGGCTCGGCACGACGGCGGTTCGTCGCAGGCTCCAAGAAGGCGACGGCGTCGATGTGGACTGGATCTCAGAGCGCCTCGACCGTCTCTCCGAGGCGCTCGAAAGCTCCAGGCCCGCACTGAAAACAGCCGATAGCCTCCCATCCTCCCAGGCGATACCAATCATTCTGGCCCGGCAGAGCCTTCTGATCTCAGCCGTCTTCAACCTGACGGAGATGATGGAAGAGTTGTTAGCCACCAACGGCCGTCCGCGAAGGCCCGCCTTCGACTCTCCGGAGGACGAGCGCCTACTTCCCTCCTTCCCAGGCGAAGAAGGCAGCGGCAACGGTCCTGGAGTCCGGGCTAGAGACGTGGAAGCCATCTCCGCTTATAGTCGCCGGCCTCGAAGCCCGGAGCCGGTGGAAGCGGTTATCGTGCCAGCCCGTAGCAGTGGGTTCGGGACACTCGCCCGCCGGCGTAGCGCAACGCTCGGTGTACTCGCGGCGGTCCTCATCGTCGCCGCCCTGATCTGGAGCCTTCTCGCCTGGGGCTTTTTGCCCGGCTTCGGGTAGTTCACACGTCGTCCTCTCCCCCATCGCATAAAGCGGCTTTGGTGGCCCGCCGTAGAGGTTGCGGTTAGAATGTGGTCCGGTCAACGATTATGGAGGTGACCCGCTATCCGCTGGGAAGACTACACGCTCAAGATATTGCTCTCGGCCCTGGCCGTCACCTGTCTGTTCACGCTGTGGATGGTGTGGCAACTCGCGGACGTGAACCTGCCGGCCGTACTCCCCTCCGCTTTCGCGCAGGATACGACCACCGAGAGCACCGGGCTTCAGAGGACTACCGAGAGCACCGGCGGACAGGAAAGCACCCAGGAGAACACCACCTTCAGGCAACGGAGGACCTCCAACACTCAGTCCACCACCGAGGACACCACCCAGCAAACCACCCCCGAGCGGACCGCCCCGAAGCACAAGAAGCTCAAAGCGTCGGGCGGCTCATGGAGCGGTCCCGTCCCGCTGATGCCCGACCACCGCTGTCCGAAAGAATACCCGGCCAGACACGGCGGGGCCTGTTATTCCAGGTAGAGGACGGGCCTCGTCCGGTCGCCGGAATGGCGGGCTCCCCCAACGGTCGAGAATCCCGAAGGCGGGCTATCCTGTCATCGGGTTATTTCTCCTGGCCGCGCTCGGCGCTAGCCATCGAGCGTTTAGGGAAAAGGCCAGTGAAGTCTTTATCGTTCCAGACGCCCCCGAATTCATCCCTTACCCTTGTGCAAGTATTTCCCTTTGGGAAGGCAGCACGGGCAACGCGGGCGGTCTCTTCGGGGACCGGGCCGGTGGGTTGGGGTTGAACGACACGGGTTTTCACCTCCGGCTGGGCCATGTTTGAACGCTACGCCCGGGAGTATGGTTCGCCCTCAGCGGATTTGCCAACAGCATCAATCACGCGTTCCTCCTGGGTGTTTCCCGGGGGCTTCGCGAAAACCGTCGCAGACGAGTCGAAGCCTTTAACTATCAGCCATACCGCTAGCACCATTTCTTGTAAGGCTAATGGAAGTTGGAAGATGGCATAGATTGGCGACAAAGCAGTGATGATGCCGAATATAGCTAATAAGCCCGCAGCTAAATACGGTACGATTGCAATGAGACCCCAACCCGACAACCATCGAGGAACGAGCTTTGTTTGATACAACAAATAATAGAATACCAGAGCACCCAGGCAAAAAACTATCGTCGTAATTGAACCAATCTCCTTCGCTTCTAGTAATAGGGTGCCCAGAGCTTGAATATTGGAAGCGTCCAGGACTCCAGCTTGAACATACATCTGACTTAGTGGCACCAGTAGTAGCCAGCCGGTTGCTATGACGAGATAGGTGACGGCCTCGAGCCCTCCCCTGAAAACAACATAGCCGAGCGCTAAAGCTTCGTTATGTCTCCTTAAGATGGGAAACATCGTAACCGGAACCATAGCGAGAGCTAAGCCCAGCGTTAAGACACAAAGCGCTCCCACCACTAGCCGGGTTTCGCTCGCAGGAACACTCACAAGGTAATCCTGGGCGTTGCGAACAGGTCCCGTGACAACAACACTCAGTATGCCGGCAACGGTCCCAATTATGTACAACATTCCTACAATTCTTGCGGTCTTTCTGTTCGCATTCATTTTTACCTCGTTTGTTGCTTTGATCCGGGCGTTTCACGTACGCCACGCTTTGGCGACTGTGCGACAGAAAGATCCCCACCCACACGAACCACGCGACGAAGCCCAGCCCAAAGACGGTTTCTTCCAGGTTTGCTTCGGCGATTATCTTTCTGTCCCTACTTCTTGCTGGTCCTGCTCCTCTCTGGCAGCATCCGCACCACCAACCTCTCGACCTATGCCCTTTTCCTACGAGGTCAGCTTATTGTGCGGCCCGCGTCCTGCCATCGGTCCGAAGGCGTAATTCGAGTGGTCCTACAGAACCAACTACATCCGGTCTACGGTCTTGCGGACGAGCGGCTGCAAGGTGCTCGCAGATTCCTTTCCCGTCAGAGGCCCACCGTTCCTCATCGACCCGATACTACACAGAGCTTACCTTACGTTTCCGCTTCAATGATACTTACAGTTTGATTCCGTCAAGGGTGCTCCACCCATGTGCCGCGCACTTTGTGAGTCGGTCTGCTCGGAGAGAAGGTCCTCGTCATCTCCGCCCAGGTCGCGCAAGTTTTCGAGCATGTTGGAGTCCACGGCCTCCTCCGGTGAAGATGAGGTCTCGATTCCCTCCTCAGGGTCCGTTTCCTCCGTCGCCGGGCCACCCGTCCAGCGTTTGAGGACCTCGGCGAGATCCTCGGACTTCACAGGCTTGGATAGGTAATCGTCCATCCCGGCGTCCAGGGATTTCTCCCGGTCTCCCTGCATGGCATTCGCCGTCATGGCTATGATCGTAATCCGCCGGTTGGGCTGCCCGGCAGACTCCGCCAGTGTCTCGCGGCGGCGTATCTCCGCGGTCGCCTCATACCCGCCCATGCCGGGCATCTGCACGTCCATGAGGACGGCGGCGTAGGTGGAACGCAAAAGCGCATCCAGAGCTTCGAACCCATCGTTCGCCACGTCTACCCGGTAGCCGAGCTTCTCCAGCATCTTCGAGGCCACTTTCTGGTTCACCAGATTGTCCTCGGTGAGCAGGAAATGCGTCCTGGAACGCTGGCGATCCTCGCGGATGCTGTGCCGGGTGACAAGCTCCGCCTCGTCTGGTTCTTGGGTCTTGGATCCCATGACGGCGCATATGGCGTCGTAGAGTTCGGACTGCTTTACGGGTTTGGTGAGGTAGGCGGATATACCGCTATCTCTGGCCTCCTTGCCTTCGCCGCGCCGGCCCATCGACGTCAGGAGCACAAGCCGGGCGCCGGAGATCTTCGGGTCTTCCTTTACGTGACGGGCGAGTTCCAGGCCGTCCATACCCAGCATCTGCATGTCCAGGACGCCGAGGTTGTACGGATCACCGGCGCGGGACGCGGCGCGCAACTATTCCAGCGCGTCCTGCGCGCTCGGGACTTGCGAGTTGCGAAGTCCCCAGGAAGATAGCTGCTTCGTCAGGATCTTGCGGTTCGTCTCGTTGTCGTCCACGACGAGGACGCGCGCGCCGTCCAGACTTCCGTGCGACTTCGGCGCTGGACGCAACGCGGCGGCCGATCTTTTCAGCGGTAGCTCGAAGGAGAAGGTGCTGCCCACCCCAGGCTCGCTCTTCACGCTCATACTGCCGCCCATCATCTCGACCAGTCGCCGGGAGATAGAGAGCCCGAGCCCCGTGCCGCCGTAGCGGCGGGTGGTTGAGGTGTCGGCCTGGGTGAAGGACTCGAAGATGCGGTCTTGTTGATCCTCGTTCATGCCTATACTGGTATCCGAGACAGAGAACCGCACGCGCAAGGAATCCCCCTCCTCCCGGCAAGCTCGACCCGTATAACGACCTCTCCCTTCTCGGTGAATTTAATGGCGTTCCCGATCAGGTTGGTCAGGACCTGACGGATCCGTCCGGGGTCTCCCCTGAGGGCAGAGGGTACGTCGTATTCGATCAGGGTGGCAAGCTCAAGGTCTCTGGAGTGCGCCCTTTCAGCGAGCAGCGCGGCCGTTTCCTCTACCGCCAGGTGGAGGTCGAAGTCTATGCTCTGTATCCGAAGGAGACCGGTGGTGGCGAGGGCGCGATCTCTCAGTTTCCGCATAGGAGAGATCACACCGCGCCGCACATATAGCAGCGAGATGATCCCTGTTAGCAACGCCAGAGCGCCCAGGCCGAGCGACAGCGCCTCCTCTTTTCGGGCCGCGGCGGTGGTCTTGTCCCGCGAGGCCGTCCGTCTTTCGAACGCCCGATCCTGGAGTTTTTTCAACGTCTGGCGGGCGCTGTCCACCCTGGTCTTGCCCTCTTTGAGTTGCAGCTTTTTAGGGTCCGTCACGCCATCGCGCGCGCTGCTTATCTGATTCTGAAAGAGTTTGGATATGCCTTCGTATCGCGACTGCAGTTCGTCGAAGGACCCGGTGTCGATGAGGGTTACACCGTTGAGCGTATTTTGCCGCTGGGCGGCCCGGAAGTCGTCTTCGAAGTTGCTCCGGCCCATATTGTAGGGTTCCAGGAAGCTGTCGTCGTGGTTCAGAAGATAGCCGCGCTTTCCAGTCTCCATGTCGAGCAGGTCGATCTCCAACTTGTCCGCGTACTAGTAGAGGTTGGCGGCCTGCTCCTGCCTTTCGAGGTAGACGGCGGAGATCTGATGGGACTCATACGTCACGACGCCAGCCAGCAACAACAGCATCGCCAGCAAAAGCGCGAAACCCACGTTCAGCCTGGCCTCCGCCGTGTTCAGTCTCTGTCTGAGATTAATATCTTTCCCAACTCAAGGTGTTCGCGCCGCCACTTTTGTATCGGCACAAACCGGGGATAACTTTAGCGCAGCCCTCCTAAAAACTACCGGTATGCGCCCACGGATGTCCGGCAGACGACGCGCGTCTTTTCGCGCTGGCCCACCCGCGTGAGAGGCTCCGGACCAAGCCCGGTTCCCACTTCGGCGCGAACCGAAGATTTTCAAAGCCCGGCGACAAGGGTGGCCGCAAAAGGCCTTACGCCGGACCCGGCGCAAAGTGATTCCGAATTACCGCCGGGGCCGCGGAAGGCGGCCCCGATCAGCGACCTTCGATTATCCCGTGCGAGACCAGACGGGTCCCAGGGCTTCCACGAGACCCATGAAGGTCTCGTAGGCTTCGGCATAGCGTTCGCTGGTCCGCGCGTCGGGCTCGTGGATGCGGAACCGTCGCACAACGCTCCCGGTGGCGTCGGTGAGCGAGTCGTAGACACCGGTCCCGACCCCGGCGCACAGCGCCGCGCCCAAAGCCCCCGTCTCCCCGGCTCCGGTGACCTCAACGGTCTCGTTCAGGGCGTCGGCGAACATCTGAGACCAGACCTGGCTGCTGGAGCCCCCGCCCGTGAGCCGGATGCGCTTTACATCGAAGGCGTTTCTGAGGATGTCCACGTGGGTCTTGTGGTTGAAGACGGTGCCTTCGAGGAGGGCGCGCAGCAAATGACCGCGGGTGTGCCAGCCGCGCAGGCCGAAGAAGCCACCGGTGGCGTCGTCGCCGTGCGGAGAGGAGTAGAGGAACGGATGGTAGAAGACGCGCGGCTCCTCGTTCATCACCTGCTCGACTTCCCGGTTCACGAACGCGAAGGGTGAGGCCCCGATCTCCCTTGAGTACTTCACTTCCATCGGGCACATGCGCTGCACGAACCACTCCAGGTTCGTGGCGCTCGTCGGGGAGGCGGACATGTTGAGGTACAAGCCCGGCTCGACGAAGTTGCGGCAGGCCGCGCCCTCATTGAAGGTCGGTTCGTCGTTGACGACCTCGTTTATGGACCAGGTTCCGGCGATCATGGTCAGGTCGCCGGGCTCTACGCAGCCGACGCCCACGGAGGAGCAGTCCACGTCGTGCGCCCCGCTGACGACCGGCGTCCCAGGCTTGAGCCCCGTAAGGCGGGCGGCTTCCTGAGTTACCTCGCCAACCACCTCGGTGCAGCCGACTATGGGAGGCAGCATCCCCCGGGCTTCTTCGAGGTCGTAGATGGAGAACGCTTCGTCGCCGTAGTCCTGGGTTCTAACGTCGGTAAAGCCGCTGCTCGCCTCAGAGGGGTCGGTGGCGAACTCGCCGGTTAGCTTGTACCGGAGCCAATCCTTCACGTACACGGCCCAGCGCGTCTTCTCCAGCACCTCCGGCTGGTTCTCTTTGAACCACGCAAGGAGGACCGGCGGCAGCGCCGCGAAAGGCCGCTGGCCGTTGAACTCCAGCACCCTGTCGCCCACGCCCGACTCGTTCCAGCGCTCGAGCAACTTGTAGGCCCTGGAGTCCATGGACTGGATACCGGCGCGTACCGGATCTCCGCCCTCGTCAAGGAGATAGATGCCGTCCCCGTGGCCCGACATTCCGACCGCGGAGATCTCACCGCCGTCTATCTTCGCCGCTAAAATAGCCTCCCGGATCGCACTCTGCGTGTTCTCCCAGACAGTGTTCATATCCTGCTCGACCCAGCGCGGTTGGGGGTTCATCTGCGTGTTGTTGACGCTGCCCACACCCCGCTCGTAACCTTCCTCGTCGAACACGACCGCCTTCGTGCTCGTGTTTCCGCTGTCTATTCCCAACAAGTAAGGGCTCATGACCTGCTTAACTCCTCCGCCTCGACCGTATTCACTTCGTTGGTTGCGCCCGCACTCAGCCACGAATCGGCTCGTTCTCTCGCCGCATCAGGCCGAACCCACCACATGGGACAAGAGCCGCCCCGAGGTTCCGTCACGTTTACATGGCCGAACACCTCCCACCCTCGTTACACTCCTCGACCACGGTCTCAGAGGTCCTGCCTTTCCTCGTCGCAGGATAACACAATAATAGTCGTCTCTAATACGAGATAGAGGTCATTACAACTGAGCGCGAAAGGTGCTGTAGGTTGTGCCTGACGGTGTAGAATTGCCGCATGCAAATCACGAGGAGCGCCGAAGATAGCTGATCCAACAGGAGCGGGTTCCAACGCGGGCAGGTCCGGGCCGGTGCGGCGCCAGGAGCGGATATTCGAGCACGTTCTAAAGCAAGGTTCCGTTGCCGCCAAGGATCTTGCGGAGTTGTTCGGGGTAAGCGTGATGACCATACACCGGGACCTGGACGAGCTGACGAGCCAGGGCGTGCTAAGGAAGATGCGGGGCCGGGTTACGGCCCCGCCGTCCAGTTTCTTCGAGAGCACTGTAGCGTACCGGCTCCGGATGGCGAAGAGAGAGAAAGAGGCGATCGCCCGGTTCGCGCTGACGCTGGTGGAGCCCGGCCAGTCGATAATGCTGGACGACTCCACGACGGCGCTGGCTTTGGCCGAACTGTTGCCCGCCAAAGCTCCTCTTACGGTCATCACCAATTTCAGAACGGCTCTTCACGAGCTGAGCAGCACGAGGAGCATAAACCTCATCTCGCTTGGCGGCGAGTACTCGCCCGGTTACAACTCATACCTCGGGGTGATCTGCGAACAGGCGATAGCCTCGTTGAACGCCGATATCTGTTTTGTCTCGACCGCGGCGGTGTCCGGGGCCTACGCGCTGCACCAGCATCAGCAAGAGGTAAAAGTCAAACGGGCGATGATGGAGGCTTCCGAACGCCGCATTATGCTGGTCGACCACACCAAGTTCAGCAAGCGCGCCCTCCACCGTCTCGCCCCTTTGCGCGAGTTCGATCTCGTGGTCGTAGACTCGGGGGTCGAGGAGGCCCATGTGACGGAGTTGCGGGACCTATCTATTCCCATCAAAGTAGTGCCGTTGCGCTACGACCGGGACCAGGACGGTTGAGTCTAAAGCGGTAGCAACCGCGCATAAATACGTCTCGCGGTTTAGTATGGCGGACTTTCTGCAATAATTGCCGTGCGGGACCTCTTATCTAGGAACGGTGACATGGCGAAGAACGGCGAATCGGGCGGCGGCGACAGCGGGACGAAGAAGGCCGTCTACGCGGCATTCACCGCCAACCTCCTGATCACCATCTCCAAGTTCATCGCCGGGTTCATTACGGGAAGCGCCGGGCTCCTGGCCGAGGGCGCGCATTCGGTGGCCGACACGGTCAACCAGGTGTTCCTGCTGGTTAGCCTGCGCTCATCGAAGAGCGAGCCGGACCGGACGCATCCTTACGGCTACGGGAAGGACCGCTTTTTCTGGTCACTGATCGTCGCCGTCGGCCTCTTCGTGGCGGGCGCGGTATTCTCGTTCTACGAGGGCGTCTCGAAGATTCTCGAAGGTTCGAGCGGTGAGAGTAGCTCGTTTCTGGCCGGCTACATAGTCTTGGGTGTTTCATTCGTCTTCGAGGGCATTTCTCTGGTGGTAACCGTGCGAGAGTTCAAGAAGGCCGCGCAAGAAGGTAACCGCACTTTCCGGGAGCACTTCAAGACCACGCGCAACACGACGATGAAGGTACCGCTGTATGAGGATACGGCGGCGCTCGTGGGGCTTCTCATCGCGTTCGCCGGACTGTTGTTGAGCGAGGTGACCGGCAACCACGCCTTCGACGGGATCGCCTCTATCAGCATCGGGTTGGTGTTGGTCTTCGTCGCCTTCGAGCTTGGCAGGGACTCGCGCGCCCTACTGCTTGGCGAAGCGGTGCCGCCCGAGGACGAGGAGCGGCTGCGCGAGGCCGTCACCGGCTTCGAAGAAGTAAACGACATCGTGCGCCTGCTGACGATGCACCTGGGACCGGACTCCGTGCTCGTCAACGCGGAGATCCACGTCGCCGACGACATGGACACCGACCAGATCGAAGACCTCATCTCCCGCATAACGGAGGAGATAGGCAACCAGATGCCCGACGTAACCCAGACTTTCCTCGAACTGCACCCGCCCCAGCACGAAGACCAGGCCGAGCTAAAGAGCGACTGAACAACCCCTTCCGAGTACGTTCCAGAAGCTCCGAGACCCGTTGGCGGTCATCCACTGGCGGCACGGGCAGCCAGGTACGCCGAGGCCTGCTCGACCGGTAGAGGTTTTGCAAAATGGTAGCCTTGGGCGAGGTCGCAGCCCATTTCCCTCAAGAGCGAGAGTTGGCCTTCGGTCTCGACGCCCTCCGCGACCACCTTCATTCCCATCGCCCGCGCCAGGCCTATCACCGCGGAGACTATCGTCGCGCTTCCATTATCCCTCCGAACAGCGTTTCCGGCAACGGAACCAAGATCGGCGACGAACGAGCGATCTATCTTGAGGTAGTCCACGGGCAGGCGCGCCAGGTAGCTTAGCGAGGAATAGCCGGTCCCGAAGTCATCCACGGCCAGCTTCACCCCGAGGCTTTTGAGGTCCTCAAGCAGCGACACGGATGGGCTGGCATCCTCGACGAGGATGCTCTCGGTTATTTCGAGGCCCAGGGCCTCCGGCTCGACGCCCGTCTCGGCGAGGATCCCACGTATACGGCTTGCGAGATCGGGCTCGTGAAACTGGCGGGCCGAAAGGTTCACCCACACTGCTGGCAGAGAAACCTCCACGTCCGCCGCCCGCCGGCGTTCCCGCCAGTGTTGGCGCCATTCCCTCGCCTGCTGGAGCGCCATTCTCAGCACCTGGTAGCCAAGCTCGACGATCAGGCCCGTCTGCTCGGCGAGCCCTATAAACTCGGCCGGCAGCACGATGCCCCGTTCGGGATGACGCCACCTCGCAAGCGCCTCCACCCCCACGACGCCGCCGCTCTCCAGGGATACCTTGGGCTGGTAGTAGAGTTCGATCTCCTGATTACTGAGCGCGCCTGAGGTCGCTCTCGATCTTGAGACGCGTGCTGGCCTCCTGGCCCATCCGATCCTCGTAGAGAACGTGGCGGGCCTTCCCACGCTTTTTGGCCTCGTACATGGCGAGGTCCGCATGCCTAAGCAACATCTCGGCTTCGTGGTCCACGGGTTGCCCCAGCGGCTGCCGGGCATCGAAAATGTCTCTTCCACCCAAAGCAATACCAACGCTGATCGAGACGAAGATCTCCTGTCCCGCGATGGTGTACGGGGTGCCGGCCCCCTGGATAATCCTCTCGGCCGCCCGAACGGCTTCCGCCTCGTCCACCTCTTCGACCAGGATGACGAACTCGTCTCCGGCGAGCCTCGCGAGAGTGTCGGTGGGCCTGAGACGGCCCCCGAGTCGCCGGGCGACTTCGACGAGTAGCCTGTCGCCGGCATCGTGGCCCAAAGAGTCGTTGACGTTTTTGAGTTGATCCAGATCGAGGAAAAGTACCGCGATCCCCTCCTGATGCGAACCCCGGTAAGGGGCGACGTCCCATCCGGCCTCGTCCACGGCACCCTGTCCCTCATCCCGGACGGCATCCTGTTCGGAGCGCCGCCGCAAGCGGGCGAAAGCCTGGCCGAGTCTGTCCAGGAACAGCGTCCGATTAGGCAGGTTGGTCAGGGGGTCGTGGAGGGCCTGGTGGGCGAGTCTATCCTCCAGCGCCTTGCGCTCGGTAACGTCTTCGAGCATGAGCGTCACCTCGCTGATCTCCCCGGAAGCATCCCTGAGCGGGTAGATCACCCCCTCCAGCCACCGGGGCTCGCCCTCCCGCCCGACACGCGCCGGGTCGAAAAGCATCGGCGGTATCTTCGCCCCGGTACCGGACACGCCGTTGCTCACGTATGGCAGCAAGCCCGCCACGCGCAACTGCTCGTCTTCGAAGACGTTGGCGCCCTCCGGCTCCTCGCCCTCATCGAGATACCACAACTGGTTCCAGGAGTCATTGGCCCTTATGGAGCGGCCGTCGGGAGCAAAGACGTGGATGGAGAGGGGCGACTGCTCGACGACCGCCCTGAACCGAGTCTCGGAGGCCCCGAGAGCCGCCTCGGCCCTCTTTAGCTCGCTTATGTCCTCGACCACGCCCACGGCAAGAGGCGGTTCTCCCCCGGCGCCTTCGATGCGGGAAACCGAGAGCCGGCCCCACATGATGTCGCCTCCTTTTTGACGTAGCGCTTCTCGATCTGGAACCTCTCGCGCTCACCGCGCAGTAGCTCCGCGTAGAGTTCGGTGTCCTCGTCTGCGTCCTCGGGATGGGTAAAGTCCCGGCGGAGCATCGCCTGGAGCTCTCCTTCCTCGTAGCCGAGCATTTTGCGGAAGGCAGGGTTGGACTGCAGCGGTCTTCCCTCGATGTCTTTTATAACTATGCCAACGGCCGCCCCCTCGAAAGCCGACCTGAGACGCCCCATATTTTCCAGAGGACCGTTCAAGGACAAGACACTCTTCGGTGAACCGAGGCGTACCCGCGCGGATTTCGCGGGACGAAGCCTTCTGAGAAACCTCGCTCGTAAACCTCGTTCAACATGGCTATCCTCCCTCCTAAGAGCAATATTCCCCCTTGCCCAGGCGCATGTACACTTTTGTTTTCCCGGCTACCCTGGCAGGCACAAGGTCTGCCAGGTACCGTCAGGATTAATATATGGTTAGTTGTACAGTTTTTGTTCCTCTGCATCAGTACGTTACGACACAGATAGCAGATCAACCAGGGGACCGGCGCCAACACCGGCGACGTCGGCCAGCGTCATCCAGAAATTTTGTCAACCCTCGATGCTGGACTCTTCGGGCTCGCGATCAACCAACGCCGACCGGAACGCCACGCAGCGGAGCTTTCCGCGTACTCGTCTTCGTTTCTCCAGCCTGTTAGTCTGCCGCGGCCGAACGCTCCAGGCCGAGTCGTCGCGCCGTACTAGAGGTCACCCAGACCCCTGCTCGCCTGTCCCCCGCCCCACACTTCTAGCCGCTCCTTAAGCCACGCTGTCCGCAACCTGTTCGCCGCGATCCTCGCCGGAAGGTCTTCCTGGACGAGTTCGTTCAGGCGCTTGAAAGATACCTTCCCGCCGCTCATTAGCGCCACGAGCCCTTGTTCGGCCTGTCTCTGGTCTTCCGAGACCAGCATACGCAACTGCGCCGGTAGCTCCCCCTGCAACGGTTCGCCCAGCAACGCGGCGAGCTGGCCGTCCTTTCGCAGCTCTAGATCCCGTCGCTCCGCCTTTATGAACCGCTCCCAATCGACGGCTCGTTCGGCCAGCTTGCGTTCTTCGTGTCGGCTCCGGTTACGCTCCATGTCCCGCTGCCGGGCGATATCCTCCTGCCAATGCTCCGCGCTTTCGCCGTGGTGCGGTCCATCGCGCAGGTCCTCAAGCTGCTGGCCGGCTTTGGTCTCTAGAACGGCCTTGTGAGCCACCTCGAATGTTTCACCGGTCCGGGCGGCGCGAGCCTCCGCTTCTCGGCGCAGAACCTCGACAGCCATGCCGGCTACCTGTTGCTTCTGATGCATGGCATTTTCCTTTCCGGAGGAGTTCCTCCTTGTGGAGGTAATGGTACTACTTCTCTACCTCCGCACCGCCCGTCCGAGAGCCGTAGAGTATGCTAGAGGCCCTGGCACGCTTCGATGAAAGCCCCCGTGCATGAACGCCATTCGCTCAATAGGATAGCCCTGGATAGCAAAAATATTCGAGCCTGCGATGCACCGCCGTTAGGGTGGCTAGGGCGAAACTCAGAGGCTGCTATGATTGGCGACGGCCGCCTCGAGACTGTCTTTCATCCCGGCAACCTGTTCGTCCAACTCCCTGGGCTGTTCGCGGCTCATCTTCGTCATCGCGGAACGATCCTCGGCGCCCCGCACGACCTCCAGCTCTCCAGATTCCAGGCCCGCGACGAGCGCCCCTGCGACGTCTTCGGCCGACTCGTACGCGAAGCCAAGATCCGGCCCGGCCTCATTGGTCTCCATCATCGGCGTCTCGGTGGCTCCGGGATAGATGGTCATCACATGCACTCCCTCGCCGAAGAGCTCTCGCCGCAAGGCTTCACCGAAGTGGGCGATACCGGCTTTGGTTGCGGCGTAGGTCGCGTAGAAAGGCATTCCAACGAGCCCAAAGCCGGATGAGACGTTCACGACGGCGGCGTCGCCACCCTCACGTAACGCGGGGAGCGCCGCCCGGGTTAGAAGGATCGGCGCGGTGAGGTTGACTTCTATCTGTGACTGTATCTCCTCGAGGTCGATGTTTTCCAGTCGCCCCGCTCGTACGGCCCCGGCATTGTTGACCAGAACGTCGAGACCACCGAAGCGCTCAACCGCTGCCTCTAAAGCGCGCTGGCGGACCTCCTCGTCTCTGACGTCGCCGGATACGACCTGTGCCTTGCCTCCGGTCTCCGCGACCAGCCGAGCCGTTTCTTCCAGCGGCTCTTCCCGACGACCAACGAGCGTCAACCGCGCTCCCTTGCGGGCAAACTCAACGGCGGAGGCGCGTCCGATCCCGCTTCCCGCCCCGGTCAGCAGCACGGATTTCCGCGATAGATCCATCTCAAAACCCTCCTAATAGGCTATTTCTCAGCTATGGTTGCACGTACGTCGCCGCTTAAGGTCACGCCTCGCCGTGCGCTGGAATGTCCATCTTCTTGATGTTGTCGAGGGCGGTAAGCATCTCTTGAAGCTGGGGCCTCCCGAAAGGCATACTGTTTATCGCCTCGTAGTAGACAGTCTCATCCGGCCGGATCAAGAACAGACCCGGCTCACCGTACAATTCTGGTTCCTCATCCCCGTCGCCCCCCGAAACGAACAGACCCCACTCGCGCATCTTCTCGACCTCGAGCCCGTAGCCGATCGGCACACTCTCAAGACCCCACTTCTGCTTCGCCTCAAGCGCCCGCTCTCGCGTATCTCCACTCACGGCGATCACCCCAACCCCTTTACCACCAAAGTCTTCATGCAGGCGGTCGAGCTCTTTCAAATACATGCGGCAAACCGGGCAGTGCAACCCACGGTAGAAGACGATCATCGTGAAAGCCTCCGGGTCCTGTTCGCCCAAAGTGAAGCGTTTTCCCTCGATCGTGTCCACTTCCAGAGAAGGCGTCGCCTCCCGTGGCTTGAGCGTGCTCATACTCTTTCCCCTTTCAAATTAATGCTTACATCTGATTTAAAACATTAGCAGAGGGACGCCTAATGTGCAAGCACGATGGTTTACAATTAGGTAGTGGAAGAAAAGACGATAACATTTCCTTTGATCGGGGAGCCGTTGGCCGTGGACCTTGCCAACACGCTGCTTCAGGGCGAGGAGGGGAGTGTGGATCTTCTCGCCATCCCTGAACGGCTTTCGGCCTGGTGCGAGGCCGAGAGTGGGCGGCTGGGCGTTCTGGACCCCGCCAGGCAAGCCGGACGCCTGCCAGAATTTCTGGCGTTGCGGTCCGCGATCCGCGAGCTATTTCATGCTTTGCTCGACGGCAGATACCCTTCGAAGGAGGTAGTGAAGAAGGTCAACGCGGCGAGTGCCAGGGGGCCGCGTTTTAGTGAGCTAAGCTACTCGGGGGCAAAGGGTCGCCCAGGCGATCTGCGCGCCGAGACGCGAGATGTATCAGGCGACGAAGTGTCTATTGCGCTGGCGGGGATCGCCCGCTCCGCTATAGAGCTGGCTGGCGGTCCCGAGCGGGTGTTCTTACGATTCTGCCCCGCTCCCGGATGTCCCCTCATCTTCTTTGCCGAGAACCGGCGTCGACGCTGGTGCTCGACGGTCTGCGGGAACCGCGTCAGGGTGGCCCGGCACTACAGGCGTCATCACTAGAAGGCCCGGAGAGTTGGCCGCTGTTACGAGCAAGGTAGCCACACGGTAAGGCCTATTTACCAACAGCGCGACAGAGCCGGAATCTTATAGTTCTGCCTCGCTGCCCATTCGAATGTCTTACAGAGCCCTTACGTAACTTACGGATGCCTTACAAGTGAATGAACATTCGCTAAATACCGCGTTTTAGCATCATGAGAGATGGTTGAGGATGATAAATACGTTGAGTGTAAGGGAAACGCTCTTGTAAAGAGGAGGTAGATAATGTCGGAGATACATACTTCGTCGGAGCACCGTGGGTGGCCCCTCAGAGGCAGCATCCTCGCCTTGGGCCTATTGCTCTGTGCACTCGCCTGGATTGGCGCCGGTAGCAGTGCGCAGGCGCAGGGTAACCAGGTAAACCTGAGCCCCGGAGCAGTGTTCGCGATGACCAACGACCCCACCAATAACGAGGTTACTGCCTACCAGCGGGACGCTGACGGGCTTCTCACTCCGGCGGGAACCTTCTCCACCGGTGGGCAGGGGAGCGGGGTGTTCGAGCAATCGGCGAACAGTCTAATCCTCGACGAGCAGTCGCCCAACAACCTCAACGGGGGCTATAAGTTCCTGTTCGCCACGAACGCGGGCAGCAATACGATCTCCGTCTTCCGCGTGAGGCCGGATGGGCTTGAGCTCGTCGACCAGCAGCCGTCGGGCGGTACCCACCCGATGAGTGTGACGTTCCGCAAGAACGTGCTCTACGTTCTCAACGGCGGTAACGTTCAGTGTACGGGCGGCCAGTCGAACATCTCCGGCTTCAACGTCGGCCCGAGCGGTCAGCTCACGCCGATCGCTGGCTCGACCCGGCCTCTCACAGGGCAGTCCTCCGGCTGCGCCCAGGTGTCGTTCAACCCCAGCGGAACCGTACTCGCGGTGACCGAACGCAGCAGCGACATCATCGACACTTATACAGTCGACGGAAACGGTATCGCCACCGGCCCGACCCCGAACGATAACGCGGAGAGCGGAGGCAGCGGCCCCTTCGGTTTCACGTTCACGCAGCGCGACCAGCTCCTCGTCACCGAGAGCTCAGGTGGCGCACCGGGGCAGGGCGGTCTCGCGTCGTACGATGTGGACCAGAAGACCGGGACGCTCGAGGTCGCCGGGACCAACACCCGCAACGGGCAGTCGGATACCTGCTGGGTAGTCAACACCGACCACGGCAAGTTCGCCTTCGTCACGAGCTTCATCAGCGGCAACATCTCGAGCTACAGCGTCGATCCGGACGGCCGGTTGACTTTGCTCAACCCCAACGCCGGCAATACCGGCGGCTCCGGAGCGTCCGACCAGTCGCTTAGCGGGAACAGCCGCTTCCTGTACGCCCGCAACTCCGTGCAAGGCACGATCAGCAGTTTCCGGGTCGCGGACGACGGCAACCTCGTCTCCCTGCAGACCATTGCGGCGCCTGACCCCGCCGGCGCCGGCATCGGCATCGCCGCGAAGTAGGAAGCGGGATAGGGAACAGTCTGCCACATGGCGCTCCAGTTCCCTATCGGAGGAAGAGAGGCTGGCGGCCGCTCGCCAGCCTCCTTCTGCGTGGAGAAAGGAGCTACTACCAAATCCGGGCATTCCCTTCCGCGCTCTACAGAGGGTTTGGTTGCACAAGGCGCTACCCGGAGGAACGCCCTGGTCGTAAAACCTGCCCCTGAGAGACGGGTCTCGGCCTTCGCGAAATTAGCAGTATGAACTCCAGAGCTGGACTCGCCAACAACATCAGCTACCATGGAGCATGGGCTGTTCTCCGAAGAACTCTCGCGTGGGGCCGATGGATGCTTGAGCTCCCTTCTTACTCGCAGTCAAGGTCTTTGCACCGCTCTGAACAGACCCGACCATATAAACTACGATTCTGTGCGTTCTAGAACTTTCTTCGGAATATTTGGATGGCTTCTGGTCAGGCTACGCCACGTGGTTGTGCTGTTTTGGGCCGTGGCCGCCCTTGCCGCATACCTCTACCTGCCACCGCTAGAGGGCAACACGACCGGCAGCCTCTCGGATTTGGTGCCAGAGTCCGCCCCGGCGGTACAGGCCGAGAGATCTACGTCGGGTGAGAGTCAGGCGCCCTCGACAATCGCGGGCCGGCAGTCCCGTGGCACAGCATACAACCTCTCCGGGCCGGTCGAGCCACCAGCCATACTGGTCTACTCGAACTCCACAGGGTTTACACAAGCCGACCTGGATCAGATGAGAGCCAGTGTACGGTACCTGAACAGCCCGCGGCAGCCATACCGGATTGAGGGAGCTGCGCCCCTCGCGATCCGCAATGAAAAAAATCCTGCGGAGATAGGCCCTGGGCTTCTGGGCCAGCGAGTCCTACCGGTGCTTCTCTCCTTCGAGCGGGGAGCTAGCCCGACAGGGATGTCCACCGGAGTGCGAGAGACCCGGGAGGCCCTGAATAAACCCGGACCGCTGCGCGCCGAGGTCACCGGGGTTCAGCCGGTCCAGTCCGATACGATTGACCTCATCCAGAGGAATCTGAGGCTGGTCACGATCGCCACGGCGCTAGCCATTTTCTTTATCGTGGGTTTCACCTACCGTTCGCCGGTCGCGCCTCTAATCCCACTCGCCAGTATCGGCCTCGCTGCTTTCCTTACGCTCCGGGTTCTGGCCTGGCTGGCGGTCGAGCGGGGAGTGGACGTGCCCTCTCAGGTCGAGCCCATAATCGTCGTCCTGCTCTTCGGGGTCGGGACGGACTATGCCTTGTTCCTTCTCTCCAGGACCCGCCAGGCTTTGGAGGAGGGAATTGGACGGGTGGAAGCGGCCAGGGTCGGGGTAGAGAAAGTCGGTGGAGTGTTGCTCTCCTCGGCGACGGTTCTGGTGGCCGCTTTCGTCTTGCTGATCTTTGCTCGGCTCAGCCTCTATCGGGCTCTCGGCCCTGGTCTGGCCTTCGCCCTCGCTCTCGTATTTCTGGTTACCCTGACCCTCGTCCCGGCCCTCCTGGCGATTCTCGGTCCGATCTCATTCGGAAGCAGACCCTCCTCCAGTAGAGCTTTCCGGACACCCGGCCGCTGGTTACGTCGTCCGGGATTGATCGCCGGGGGCCTGGTCGTGGTTCTCGTGGTCCTGACTTCAGGCGTCCTCGGCCTCCGGGTGGGCTTCGACCTGCTTGCGAACCTGCCGCGGGACTCTTCCACCGCGAAAGGTTACGCGGAGCTTACCCGTGAGTTTCCCGGGGGGATCATCTCGCCGGTCAACGTGGTAGTGCAGGGTAACGCTCTTGAGAAGGACAAGAAACTGCTGCGGCTTCAGAGTGCGATGCAGACCGAACTACTGAGATCCGGAGAGCTTGCGGCGGCGACTCTCGGGCCGCAGTATGAGGGGCGCATACCCGGCATCCAGTTCCTCACCCCGGACGGTTCGTCGTCCCGCATCTTGCTCGTCTTCTACGGCGCTCCCTATTCGGCCGGGGCTCTGGACCAGGTCGGGGAGCTTCAGGAAAAGTTGCCGGCGCTCCTTGAACGGGCGGGGCTTGAAGACGCCACGGGAGCTGTCGGTGGTCAGACGGCGCTCGCCGCGGCGGCCCGTGACACCTCCAACGCCGATCTCCGAAGGCTCGCGCCGCTTCTCTTCGCGGCCTCTTTTATCGTACTCGCCCTGCTCCTGCGCACCCCCGTGGCCCCCGTATATCTGCTCGGCGCCACGATCCTCAGCTTCGGCGCGACCATGGGTGTCACCACGGTGCTCTTCCAAAACATCCTCGGGCAAGATGGGATCGTCTACTACGTTCCCTTCGCGTTGTTCCTGCTCCTGATCGCCCTGGGGAGTGACTACAACATCTTCATCATGGCCGCGATCCGGGAAGAAGCCGAGAGGATGCCCCTAAGCGAGGCCGTGCCCGCCGCCCTGAACCGGACCGGCCCCACGATAAACGCCGCCGGTCTCGCGCTTGCGGGCTCTTTCTTCCTGTTGTCCCTCATCCCCCTGCAAGATTTCTTCCAGATCGGAACGGCGACGGCTCTGGGCATACTATTGGATGCGTTCATCATCCGAACCCTCCTCGTACCCTCCCTCGCGCTCCTCGCCGGGCCCCGCGGCTTCTGGCCGAAGAAGGCGCGTACGTGACGACATGCGGTTCGGATCGTAGGCTGGCATCTTCCACTCCGGTGTATGGAACGAGCGCCGGATGAGACTGTCTCGACGAAGATTTCTTGCGGCAGCGTCTGTTCTCGCCGCCGCCGGCACGGTACCCGCCTGGTTGCTCTTCCGACAGGAGAGATCTACCGAGAGCGAACGTCCGGAACACGTAGTCCTGGTGGACTGGGACGGCTTCGATCCTGCCTATCTGGACCGGGCGCCGACACCAAATATAGACGCTCTGGCCGAGCGGGGTAGCCTCTCGGTAGCGCAGAGCACGTTTCCTACCATCTCCAATCCCGCACGGGCTTCGATGTCCACCGGAGCGTACCCCGAGGTACACGGCAACCTCGCCCACTACCTGGACCGAAAGACCGGAACGATGGTAGGCGAGAACCGTTCTCTGTCCGCCGAGACGGTAATGGAGGCGCTCGTGGACGCGGGTAAGACCGTGGTGTCGGTACAGTGGTACATGGTGCAAGGCCACGGTGTCTCCTTCAGAGATGCCAGGCGCCTTTATGTGGAGCCTGGCGGGCTGTTCGGGGCTCGCATCGACACGGCGATAGACATCCTGGAAGGCCGTCCCGTAAATTCGGGAGGCGAGATGGTGAAGGTACCTCGGACCCCCGACTTCATGGCGGTCTACGGTTCGGACCTCGACGATCTGGGTCAGGCGGAAGGTCCGGATGGACCGAACATCGGCCCTCTCCTTGCGGAGATGGACCGCCAGCTCGGACGGCTCATGCAAGCGATAGAGGACACAGGCATCAACGGCCGGACAGCATTCATCCTCACAGGAGACCACGGCATGACGGGTTGGGAGAGAGACCTTACCCCGGACGTGCTCGAAGCGCTCACGTCGGCAGGTTACGTCCCTGAGGCCGTTGCTGACGGTGAGGCGCCGCAATCCGCGACCGAAGTAGTGCTCGCCACCGGGGCCGTTCGGACCGCGGGCGTCACCCTGAGAGGACGGGCGAACACATCGCAGGAGAGTCGCCGGGTTGGGGCAGCCCTTGAAACGGCGCCGCACGTAGCGAGAGTCCTCAACTCTTCCGATCTCGAAGACAGACACGTTGGCGACAAACTCGGCGCTTTCGTCATCGAGGCGGAGGAGCCGTGGGGATTCGTCCCGCCGGAAGAGTCCGCTGGCGAAAAGCGGGGAGCACATGGAAGCACCAGAGAGATGGCGATACCGCTGCTGTTATCTGGAGCGGGTGTCCGCCGAGATGTGCCTCCACGCGGCCCGCGGCTCGTGGACGTGGCGCCGACAGTATGTGCCCTGTTGCAGACTCGCCCGCCAGAGGGCGCTCAAGGCAGAATCCTCTCCGAGTCGTTGGGAGTCGTGGAATAACCCGAATTTTTGAGGGAACTGCTTTAACGGTAGTTTGTTGCCAACGAGCAAAGAAGTATAGTACTGGCGTCGTCGTTCTAAAGCCTCCACCAAGGTTCGCTGACAGGATCAGCAATTCCACTAAAGTTTTCAGACAATCCGTCCGATTACTTGGACAGCGATCAAAAACCATACGAAGGAGCTGCTTTGGTAAGAACACTTATGTTGGGCGTCGCGGTCGCGATCGGCTCGCTGGCGGTCCTGGTATACGCGGGGTTGCCTGTCCAGGCGTCGGATACGGTAGTGGCTTGCGGCAAAGACAATACGGCCATCGTGGCCTCGGGGTTGCCCTCTACCTTCGGTACGGATACGTGTCCGGTCGGAGACAGGCCCATCGTGGACGGTGGAGTCGGCAGCGTCCTGCCCGCCCCCGGAGAGGGCGTCTACGCGGAGGCGCTGACTACTTCGGGCGTTGAAGACATGATGATCATTCACCAAAAGGACGGCTCTATCGAGATCGACAGAGGTGGTATCGGCGATGATTCGGCCGCCGCGACGGGTGACTATACGGCGCAGTCCACGAGTAAGGCGTGCGGCGACCGCGCCTACAACAACGTTGGCTACCGGGTAAGCTCCCCGCTCAAGTTCTATTACAACCTGAGAAGCACCCCCTCCGAGCTCAGCCGGTCTTCGGCGGTGCGCGGCATACGCCGCGGAGGAAGCAACATAGCCAACGTCAGGAACCCCTGCAGGATCGGGGACAAAGTACCGGTCGGCGTCCCCTATCTGGGCAATACTCGCGCTGGCGCGAACGTCTCCAGGACCAACTGCACCAGGTCTGACGGAAAGAATGTCACCTCGTTCGGCAAGCTCCCGCGAGGGACGCTTGGGGTAACGTGTACCTTCTTCAAGGTGCAGAAAGGCTACAACCCGGTAACCACCTCGGACCTGAAGATCAACAAGACCAGCGCGAACTGGACCACGAACCCCGGCTCGAAATCTTGCAAGAGAAAGTTCGACCTCGAATCCGTCGTCACGCACGAGCGCGGCCACAGCTTCGGCCTGGGCCACGTAAGCGAGCGGAGGCACGGCGACCTCACCATGAGCCCCCAGATCAACGGTCCCTGCGAGGCTTCCGAGAGGACCCTGGGCAAGGGTGACGCGATAGGTCTTGACCGCAAATACTAGTAGCCTCGGCGTAGCAACGGCGTCAGGGCCGGAACGGACGGAGAGCCACGAGTTGAACGGCCTCGGCGAAGGCTCTCTGTTCCGCCTCTGATCCGTAAAGCGGGTAACCGAGCAGCCTGGCGAAGAGCCTTATCTCCCAGGGATGACGGCTTGCGAATTCGTAGATTGTAGAGTGAGTTTTCTCCGGGTCGAGGAACGTCTGTTCGGGGACGTAACGCTCGCGACCGATCCGCACCTCAAGCGCGGGGCTCGCGGAGATATTCCGGTACCAGTCGGCCTTTTTGCCCCAGCCGGAGAGAACCACGCTCTCGCGGGTGACCGGGTCGTACCGTATGACCTCCAGCGCCGTCTCACGCACCAGGCCGCTCCTGCGCCCCCGGTGTATCAGCAACAGGCAGCGATGGCCAAACAGCCATCCGAGGTTGAACCGGTACAGGTAGATCGGAACCCTGAACAAGAGTAGGAGTAGACCTCTGGGCGGGGCTCCAAACCAACCACTGCTTCTGGACCTGTCTTTCATGATGCCCCCGAAGCTCCTGGATATCAAAAGTTATTTTACCGCTGGAACCGAGGTACGCGCGAGGGCCGGGCGCTTATTGACGCGCTTGCGCCTCGCGGCGTTCGGCCAAGAGCTGGCCCAGGGTCCGCGCCGCCTGGATCGCCCGCCCAAACCCGGCGGGAACCGTCGTGAGATAGACGGCCTCCTTGAGTTCTTCTTCGCTCACACCGACATTGAGCCCATAGCCGGCATGGACCTTCATGAGGTCGGTCATGCCAAGGGACGCGAAGGCCGCGACCGCGACCATCTGGCGTGTGCGGCCGTCCAGGACCGTGCGTCCCCACGCGTCTCCGCCGATCTTCGGTCGTTTCTTGAAGGGCATGGCCCTAATTCGCGGGCACGTAGTAGTCCCTTCAGGTTCTTTGGGGACCAGGCAGTGTGTCTTGCCGTTCGTAATCTGGGGCGATAGCTACTGGAACTCTACCTACTCCCGCGTCGGGACGCCGAGATGGCCGTAGGCGCGGTGGGTAGCTATCCTGCCGCGGCTGGTGCGCTGGATGAGGCCGCTCTGCAAGAGGTAGGGCTCGTACACGTCCTCCACCGTATCGCGCGCCTCGCCGAGCGCGACGGAGATCGTGCCGACACCCACGGGTCCGCCGTCGAACTTCTCGATGATGAGGTTGAGGTAGTCGCGGTCGGCCCGGTCTAGCCCGAGGTCGTCCACGCCCTGCATCGCGAGCGCGGCGCGAGCCGTCTCCTCATCTATCGTGCCGTCGCCGACGACCTCGGCGTAGTCCCGCACGCGCTTGAGGAGCCGGTTGGCTATGCGCGGCGTACCCCGGCTGCGGCCCGCGAGCTGCTCCGCGCCGTCCTCCGTAGTCGGTATGCCGAGTATCTTAGCGTTGCGGATTATGATCTTCTTCAAGTCCGCCGCGTCGTAGTAGCCGAGAGGCCACGTGAACCCGAACCGGTCGAGGAGCGGCTTGGTCATCAGACCCGTGCGGGTCGTCGCGCCGACCAGGGTAAAGCGCGGAACGTCCATACGGATGGTGCGGGCTGATGGACCCTGTCCGAGCACTATGTCCATCGCGAAGTCCTCCATCGCCGGGTAGAGGATCTCCTCGATCTGACGGTTCATGCGGTGGATCTCATCTATGAACAGGAAGTCGCCCTCGCCCAAAGAGGTGAGTATCGCCGCCATGTCTCCCGCCCGCTCCAGGGTCGGACCGCTCGTCTGCTGGATCTGGACACCCATCTCCCCCGCCAGGATGCGGCACAGGGAGGTCTTCCCGAGCCCCGGCGGCCCCGCGAAGAGCACGTGGTCCAGCGGCTCCCCGCGCCGCTTCGCCGCCTCGACGAAGATCCTCAGGTTCTGCTTCAGCGCCTCCTGCCCGATAAACTCGTCGAGCGAGCCTGGACGGAGCGTCGGTTCGTCGTCATCGGCCATCGGCTCCGGGTCGAGCGGGTCTCCGAACCCCGACGACGCCCCGGTAATATCCTCCGGCGGCTCCCCACTGCGGCCGTCGCCGCGAACGGTGAAGTCGTCCATCTCTTCCATGCTCAACGCCTGCTCCCGATCCGTCGTAACGCCTCCTTGATATACTTCTCAGCAGTATCCTGCGGCGGCACGTCTCTCAGCGCCCGCTCCGCCTCATCCAGCGAATAACCGAGAGCCGCCAGCGCGTCGCGCGCCTCAAGGTACGGCCCCCCACCGCCGCCGCCAGCCGAATCCGCGACCTCCGGCGCGAACACGGCGAGGTTCTTGCCGCGAAGCTCCAGCACCACCCGCTCCGCCGTCTTCCTGCCAAGACCCGGCACGGAAGCGAACTTCACGATGTCGCCACGGGCCACGGCCTCCGCGACCTCTGCAGGCGGCATGTGAGAGAGCACTGCGAGGGCCAGTTTCGGTCCGATCTTGCTGACCGCCACCAGAGCGTCGAAGACTGCCCGCTCGTCCCGCGAGGCGAACCCGAACAGGAACATCGCGTCCTCGCGCACGACCATCCGGGTGTGCAGCACGCACTCCTCGCCAACAGGCGGCAGCGCCCGGATCGTCCCCTGTGAAGCCGCCGCGAAGTACCCCACGCCGCCGCAGTCCACGACGACGCCCTCGGCGTCTTTCTCTACCAGTTGTCCGCGAAGTCTATAAATCATCGCCTAATTATCCCGCATGAAGGGCTATTTCCCCACCCCGACCTTGCCGCCCATCCTGGACGAGAAGGCGTGACAGATCGCGATTGCGAGCCCGTCGGCGGCGTCGTCGGGGCGCGGGATGGCTGGAAGACTCAAGAGCGTCTTGACCATCTCCTGCACCTGCCGCTTATCCGCCCGGCCGTAGGACGTTATCGCCTGCTTCACCTGCAAGGGCGTGTACTCCGTAACTTCGATACCGGCCCTGTAAGCCGCGAGGATCGCCACGCCCCGAGCCTGCCCCACCGTGATGGCCGTGGTCACATTCGTGTTGAAGAATAGCTCCTCGACCGCGACCGTCTCCGGCCGGTAACCCCGGACGAGCTCCGTCACGCCGTCGAAGAGACGTCCAAGCCGCCGGGGCATCTCCCAATCGGATGGGGTGGTGATCGCGCCATGCTGCACGTAGCGCAAGCGGTTCCCCTCCTGCCGGATAACGCCCCACCCCATCGTGGCCGTGCCGGGATCTATGCCGAGTATCGTGTTTCCCCTGCTGCCGGTCGCGAGCATGGCCTAAGCTTACCCCCTGCATCAAGGGCGTGCAGAAGGTTCCACATATGGTGCTCGCGACCCCTGTCGGCACTATAAAGCCAGATGAGGTCCGGCAAGATTTTCCACGCGCCCTCACCCCTTGCTAACCGCCGACGGACGTTGTGGGATCACCGCGATTTCCGGCTCCCGGACGCGGGAACGCGGACACGAGCATCTCCACCCTTTTTACAACGCCGATGCGAGGAGGTTTTCGACCTCCTCGCCCGAGGGCATCCGGGGTGTATTGAGTAGCACTCCATCTTCAAGGGTGTCCTGGGCGAGCGTGGGGAGCAGGTCTTCCGTAACCCCGAGGCTCGCCAGCGTTCGCCGGCTTATAAGGTCCCAGACCAGCGCCTCGGTCGTCGCAATGGCCGCTCGGGCATTCTCTTCTTCGCTCCCGCTGGTATCATAGACACCCATTGAAGAGGCTGCGAGGGCCAGTTCGCGGGTGCTCGATGGCAGGTTGAAGGTCATCACCGCGGGGAGCACGGCGGCGAGGGCCACGCCATGAGCCACGTCCAGGCGCGCGCTCAGGGAGTGCGCGACCGCGTGGCAGACCTCCAACCCCGTTCCGCTCGAAAAAGCGAGTCCCGCCAGATGGGCGGCGAGCAGCATTTGGGAACGCGCCTCGACGTCTCCGCCATCGTGGACGGCCGCGGGAAGCCATTCGGAAACCATGCGTATCACCTGCAACGCTAGCCCCTCCGCGTAGGGGTTCGGGTTGCGGGACATGAGAGACTCCAGCGCGTGGGTCAGGGCGTCAATGCCCGTGGCGGCGGTGGCCGCGGGGGGAAGACCAAGTGTCAGCAGCGGGTCCAATACCGCTGCTTTCGGCTGCGCGCTGGCGTGGCCGGCGTAGTACTTTCGGCCGCTACCGTGGTCCATGATAACCCCGAACCCGTTCGTCTCCGAGCCCGTGCCCGAAGTTGTAGGCACGGCCAGGACCGGCAATCCGGGCTGGTCAGGGGTTCTCCTGTAGTCCAGGTCAAGGACGCTGCCACCGTTGACGGCGTGCAGAGAGATCCCCTTCGCCGCGTCCATCGAGGAGCCGCCGCCGACCGCGACCACGGCGACGTCTTCTTTGCCGAAGTCCAGCAAGGACGCGCTCCCGGCCTCGATGTCGGATGTTGCCGGGTTGGGCGTAACGGATGCGAACACCGAGACCGCAAGCCCCGTCTCCTCCAGAGAGGCGCGTACTATCTCCACCGCTCCCGATGCCAGGACGCCGGGGTCCGTCACCAGAAACGCTCCTCCTGCACCGAGGTCCACCGCCAACTCTCCCACGCGCTCCGCCATGCCCAGACCGAAAACGGTTCGGCCCGCGAACGCGATGTCCAGGCGCCGCCCGTTAAGCGCCGGCATGTTCCAGCCTCGCGAAGTTATCGCCTAGATGCATTTCCATATCCTCCGTTCCGATACCGCGGACGAGCATCAGGATGTCCCTCATATACCTAGCCCTTCAGGTTCAGCCAGGTCGTCTTGAGTTGCTCGTACTGGTCCAGCGCGTGGAGCGACTTGTCGCGGCCGTTACCCGACTCCTTGAAGCCGCCGAAAGGTACGGTAGCGTCGCTCTGGCGTCGAAGCAGTTGATCCACACGGTGCCTGCCCGTATCTCACCGGCGACCCGGTGCGCCGTGCTGACGTCCCGCGTCCAGACAGCCGCCGCGAGGCCATAGTCGGTGGAGTTGGCGAGCATCACGGCCTCCGCCTCATCCGAGAACTTCATAACTCCGAGAACGGGACCGAAGACCTCCTCGTTCGCCACCCGCATTTCACGCGTTACTCCCTCGAAGACCGTTGGCTCGACGTAGAACCCGCCGCTCTCCCGGCGCGTCCGTCCACCCCCGGCGGCGACCCTGGCGCCCTCCTTCTGGCCGATGTCCACGTAACCGAGAATGCGCTCCATCTGGGTGTCGTCGACTACCGCTCCGAGCTTCGTCTCCGGGTCGAGTGGGTCGCCGGGCGGCATCTCCCTAGCCAGGGCGATGATTCGCTCGATCAACTCGTCTTTCAAGCTACGGTCCACTATGACGCGGGAGCCGGCGTGACACGTCTGTCCTGCGTTGTAGAAGATACCCGAAGCGATGCTGGAGGCTGCTTCGGCAAGGTCCGGCGCGTCGGCCATGACGATTTGCGGGCTCTTGCCACCGCACTCCAGCGAGACGTGCTTCATGTTCGACTCGCCCGCATAGCGCAGGAAAGCCTTTCCCACTTCGGTCGAGCCGGTGAAGGTGATCTTATCCACGTCCGAGTGCCGGCCGAGCGCGGCTCCGGCGGTAGGCCCGAAGCCCGGCACGACGTTGAGGACTCCGTCTGGCAATCCGGCCTCCGCCGCAAGCTCGGCGATCATCAACGCGGAGAGCGGCGATTGCTCGGCGGGCTTGAGGACCACCGAGTTACCGGTCGCCAGCGCGGGCGCGACTTTCCACGCCGTCAGGATGAGCGGATAGTTCCACGGCACGACTGCCCCCACGACGCCCACCGGCTCTCGCGTGACGAGCGCGAGAGATTCTGGACCCGTGGGCGCTATCTCTCCGTAACGCTTGTCTATCGCCTCCGCGTACCACTGGAAATACGTCGCCGCGCCGGGTACGTCGACGGTGAGCGAATCGGTAATAGGCTTGCCAACGTCGAGCGTCTCGATGAGCGCGAGATCCTCCAGGTGCTCGCGGATCAACGCCGCCAGCCTTAGCAATACCTTCTTCCGGTCAGCAGGCGGCGTCTTCGACCAACGCCCATCCTCGAAGGCGGCTCGCGCCGCTCGAACCGCCCGGTCTACGTCCGCCCCGTCGCATTCCGCCACGCCGGCGAGCACGCTTCCATCGCGCGGTGATATAGTCTCGAACACGCGCCCCGAGGCGGCGTCGGTGAAGCGGCCGTCGATCCAGGCTCGCGTCGGCGGGCGAGGTTCTTGGCCCTTTCAAGCCAGGATGCGGAGTGAGAATTGCCGGTTACTGTCATATTTTCTCTCCGAGCTTCGTTGTCTGGCGTCTGCGTATCGTAGCCGAAACCTTCAAGTCGCGTCGCTTTCGATAGAGTTCAGCGCATCTTCATCCAGGACCGCCCCAAGACCTGGCATGTCCGGGACGGTCAAACAACCGTCGGCGTCGATGCATAACGGCTCGGCGAGCATGAAGTCGCGGCGCTCGGGTGTCCAGCCGGGCGGGTCGTAGGGGAACTCCAGGTACGGGCCGCCTCCAACGCCCGCCGTGACGTGCAGGTTGGCGAGCACACCCAGGCCGTTCGTCCAGGTATGCGGCGTAAACCAGCGGTTGCGGGCCAACGCAAGCTCGGCGACCGTGCGGGCGCGCATCATTCCGACGGCGAGGACTACATCCGGCTGGTACACGTCCAGGGCGTCAGCCTCGATGTAGGCGAGAAGTTCCGGCAGGGTACGGGCCATCTCGCCACCGGCGATCCGAATGCCCCCCGACGCCCGCAGTTCCGCAAGCTCCTTGATATCCGCCGCGTCCAACGGTTCTTCGAGCCAGAATACGTCCAGCTCACGCAGACGGCCGGCGATGTTTATAGCGGTCACCGGGTCGATACTCTGGGTCACATCCCCCGCCATGCGCCAGGCCTGGTTAAGGTCCACCATGATCTCCATCGAGGAGCCGACAGCCTCGCGGGCCGCTTTGACGCTGGCGATCCCTTCTTCCAGGCGGGCCGGGTCTATCCGGATCTTCATCGCCCGGAAACCCTCCTCCCGCAACGCCAGCGCAACCTCCGCCCGCTCTTCCGGCCCTCTCAACTCGGCGCAGGAGGCGTAAGCCGGGACACGCTTCGCGCCGCCTCCAAAGAGCGTCGCAACGGGCTGGCCGCAGACCTGGCCGACGACGTCCCATAGCGCCGCCTCCAGAGGCCAGTAACGTCCGGCGTGGAAGGTGATCGTCTCTAGCACACGGACGTGCCGGACCATCTCCATCGGATCCTCACCGATGAACAGGTGCTTGAAGCTCTGGAAGCCCGCCATCGTGTCCCCGGAGCCGACGCCGGTCAGACCCTCGCTGGTATCCACGAAAACGAGGGTCGCGTCGAAGTTTCGGCGGGGCTTCGGGTCCCAGGCTGCGTGGAAGGGCGGGTCCAACTCCCGCGAGAGATGTTTTATCCTGATGCCGGTTATCTTCAGGGCTAGACCCCTGCGTAGAACGGGTTCTCAGGCGCGTCGCGTTGGGAGAGCACGGCCTCGATGGCGGGGACGCGGTTTACGGCGGCCTCGATGGCCCCACGCGCCGAGTCCCGGTTGTTGGCGAAGACCTCTTCCTCGCTCTCCGCCTCCGGGTTCACCCAGACGGCGGCGATCAGGAGCACGTCATGCACCTCGTCCGAAGGGATCAACCCGTCGGCGACGGCCGCCGCGACGCCGCTCGACACCCCGGCCTGCGCCGCGCCCCAGGTCAGGTTCCCATGCAACTCACTCTCCATCGCCGCCTTGTTAACGAATAGAGTCAACGGCAGTACCGGCAGACCAGGGCGAAGCACGGCGACGAAGGGAGTGTGTCCCATCCTCGGCGTCGCCAGGGCGGTGGCCCAGGCCGTCTCCACTGGACCGCCCTTGCGGCCGAGCACGACGTTGATGTGCGCGGCGTTGTTTCCTTCTCCAACGAATGACTCTCCTATAAGAGACTGCTCGGCAAAGCTCATGTTTTCGTGGTTCCCCCATCCTGTCGCGTCTTACGAGGGTCGAGCGTCCGGCAACCTCGGCGGTCAGCGCCTGCCAGGCCATGCCCCAATCGGCGGCGACTACTCGCTAAATTTTGCTCAACAACGAAAGAACTATTGGTTCTTGATCCCGATTCCATATAGGAACAAGTAGCACACGTCCCATATCGTTGCAAGATCAAGACCGTCCATTAGCCGCGAGGCCGGGACCTCTGACAACTCCCGCCTCAAAGCATCCGGGCCGGTAGCCGGAACGCAGTGAAGCGTATAGTTTGTAATGGTTTCTTTCGAAACCCTGGTGGAGCCCGCCAGGGAGCAACAGGCGCCGGCTAATGCTCTTGTTGGACTCCGGGAGATAGTCGCCGGAGGGCTGATAGACTTTGGGGAGTTTCGGATCAGGTTCACTACGCTCGAAGAGACTCGGAAGAAAGCTAGCTGGTGTATAGAGTGATCGGAATGGAGGCGCATCGCGGAGCCGGCGGTGCGCCCGAAGTGAGTAGAAAGGGCATGGGTTTCTCCAGGTTAGAAGATCCATCGGCATGAAGGTGCTTATAGCAAGAGATCTGGTGAAGTACCACGGCGGCGACTTGAAGGTCCTCTCCGGGGCGACGCTTGCCATCGAGGCCGGGGAGAAGGTCGGTCTGGTCGGGCGCAACGGCGCGGGAAAGACTACCCTGCTGGAGATCCTGGCCGGACATTCGGATTCCGACTCCGGCGGCGTAGAGCGCGTCGGCGACGCGAAGGTTGGCATGACCGCCCAGAGCCTCTACGCGGGCGTCCGGGGCGGACTTTCCGTCGAGGATGAGATGATCTCCGCTTTCGCGCCACTGATCGAGCGCGAAAAAGAACTGAAGGTACTGGAGACCCAACTCTCCGAGAACCCGTCCGACTCGCTCCTCGAACGCTACGGCCGCCTCCAGAGCGAGTTCGAGCGCCACGGCGGTTACGAGTACCGCGCCCGCGCGGCCTCCACCCTCTCGGGTCTCGGCTTCGCCCCGGAGGACTGGAAACGTCCCGTCGGATCGTTCTCGGGCGGGGAGCAAAGCCGCATAGCCCTCGTCCGGCTGCTGTTGGAAGAGCCGGACCTGGTTCTGCTGGACGAGCCGACGAACCATCTGGACCTGCGGGCCATAGAGTGGCTCGAAAGCTTCATCAAGAGCGCGAAGTCCGCCGTCCTCGTCGTCTCGCACGACCGGTACTTCCTGGATGCGATCTCCGGTTCGATCCTGGAGTTGGACGGTGGCGGAATCACCCGGTATCCCGGCAACTACACGAAGTACGTCGAGCAAAAACAGGCCCGCAACGAACAGCTCGCCCGCAAGGCCAAAGCGAACGCCGAGCGCCGGGCGCAACTCGAACGCTTCGTCGAGAAGAACCGGGCGAAGGTGAGCAAGGCAAGCCAGGCCCGTAGCAAACAGAAGCTCCTGGACCGGATGGAGAAAGTCGAAGGACCGAACAACGGCTCTAGGAACATGAAGCTGAACCTCGGCGGTGAAACTTCCCGCGCGGGCCGGGTTGTCCTGGAGATGGAGGACGTGTACTACGCCCATGACGACTCGGACAAGCCGCTACTCAATGGGCTAGAGCTTGTCGTAGAGCGCGGTGAACGCGTCGCGCTACTCGGATCGAACGGCACCGGCAAGAGCACTATCATGCGCCTGGCGACCGGAGAGTTGGTTCCTCAACGCGGGATCGCCCGCCTGGGCAACAACGTAGTACCCACCTACCAGGACCAGCAACTGGCCCGTCTCGAAGGGTCGAAGATCGTTCTCCAGGAGACGATGGACACGACGGGCCTCGACGCGCCGGAGGCGAGAGAGCTTCTCGGCTCTTTCCTCTTCTCGGGCGATGACGTCTTCAAGAAGGTCTCCTCGCTCTCCGGCGGCGAGAAAAGCCGTCTCTCGCTGGCCGAGATCGTGGTCAGCGAGGCCAACCTACTGCTCCTGGACGAACCGACGAACAACCTGGACATCCCGGCCCGCGAAGCCCTGGAAGACGCGCTCGTCAGATACCGCGGCACGCTCTTCTTCATCTCCCACGACCGCTACTTCCTGCGTAAGCTGGCGACCCGCGTGGTCGAGTTGGGGGACAAGAAGCTAACCAACTATCTCGGCGGCTACGACTACTACCGCGCCCACCGGCGGCTGGACGTAAAAGAGGGTGACAGGAAACCGCGCCGGCGTGTCCGTCCCGGTCTCGACAAGCATCAGAGCGTTCTCGCCACCCGGCTGGTCGCGGTGGAGGGTGAGATCGACGCCACCGAACGCCGCGTCTCCCGCCTGGAGAAAGATCTCGCCACCTCCGAACTCTACGCCGACGGTAAACGCTCCCGCGAGGTAGTTCTGGAGCATCGCCAGCTAAAGAGCATCCTGGAAGGCCTCTACGAGGACTGGAGCCAACTCCTCGGGGAGGCCGAAGAGGCCGGACTGTAAAGCACTTCGATACGTGACACATGGGATGATCTCCCACCGTTGAGTCGGGACGAGAGGATTTGAACCTCCGACCTCCTCGTCCCGAACGAGGCGCGCTACCAGGCTGCGCTACGTCCCGACTGCGGGAGACATTATAGCAGTCAGTTGCTGGCTGTCAGCCTCGAAACTTCAGCCTAAACGGCTATGAACGCCTGATCCCGGCCCGCATAGAGTTCCAGGGCGCCGGCGATTGCCTCCGCCACGGTCGCCGGATAATAGGGATCCAAGGCAAGCTCTAGCTCTTCGGGATTGCTGAGATGCAGCGGCTCCAGCATGACGGCCGGAATATTGGTCTCGCGCAGGATGTCGTACGACCGGCCGAACTCCCCTATGTCGCGGGTGCCCAGAGCCCGGCTTAGGCCTCGCTGGATGTAGGTCGCGGCCATATTGCCCCGGTGCGACTGATATCCAAGACGCTCGAAGTAGTAGGATGCCGTACCGCTTGCGGTCGGGGTAGGATGGTGCGCGTGGTGAATGGAGACGACCATCTTCGCCTTCGATGAGTTCGCCAGGAACGCCCGGTCCTGCGAGGACACTTCTTCGTCGCCGCTGCGGGTCAGAAGCACCTCGCGGGCGGATAGAATCTGGGCAAGTTCCTGGGCGACGGAGAGGTTCAGGTTCGCCTCGGACATACCTGTTGAGGCGACGTATCCGGCGTCCTGTCCGCCGTGGGCGGCGTCGACCACAATGGTCCCGGAGAAGAGGTCCTCCGGGAAGTAGCCGCCGTGCTTGTCCGGCAACTGGTGGCTGCCGAGAGATTGCCCAGCGTAGGTAAAGAGTACCTTGAAGACCGTGCCGTCCACGACCCCATCGGCCTGAAGACCAGCGTTCTTCTGAAAATCGCGGAGGGCTCGCGCGGTCCGGGAATCGAAAAGTCCGTTTACAGCGCCGGGGTCGAAGCCGAGGTCGTTCAGCATCCTCTGTAGCTCGACGACGTCGGTTCCCCGGAAAGGCGGCTGGCGCAGGTACAGAAGACGTCCACCAGGACGGTATCCGGCCTCCACGATCTCACGCCAGGTGATAGAATCTGCACGGCCGTCCGCCAGGATGCCTATGGACTGCTGGAAGGCTTTTACATCCAGCTCGGTTCGGGGTCCGAAGACACCGTCTATGCCCCGGTTTCCCAGGTCCAGCCCCAGCGCCTGAAGGCGGGTCTGGAGGTCGACGACTTCCCGTCCCCTATCTCCCCTGCGTAAAGCGCGCACGTCCTAGCCTTGCCTCCCGATGACTCTCACTCCCTGGGCTTCGAGTCGGGGCATGAGACCTCCTTCGATACAAAGGAGGAGCGCCGGGCGTAATGACGCGCTGCCCGGCGCTCCTGAAGCCGTAGGTTAATTACCGGCTCTAACTAGTCCTCCACGACCCCGAGAATGTCGTCGGCGTCGAGGATCATGTAGTCCTCTCCGTCCAGTTTGATCTCGGTTCCCGAGTACTTGGCGAAGACGATAATGTCTCCCTCGTTAACCCCGACCGATACGCGCTGACCCTTATCGTCGAGTTTGCCCTCGCCAACCGAGATGATCTCGGCCGTCTGCGGCTTGTTCTTGGCGGTATCCGGCAACACTATGCCGGAAGACGTCTTTTCCTCGCGCTCGAACAACTGGACCAACGCGCGCGCACCTAGCGGTTTGAACTTCATTCTCCGTACCTCCTCTGACTTGGACACAACACTTTGAGAGCCCAGCTTGAGCTGGCTCCACGAATTTTCACGCCGAGATTGTAACCGTCCAGGTTACTTAGCGCAATTACAGCCCGAGCTGCGAGGAGAGCTGATTCTTCGGCAGGGCGCCGACCGCCTGCTGCCTGATCTCTCCACCCTCGAACCGGCTTATCGTCGGGATGCTTGATATCTGATAGTTCATGGCCGTCGCGGGGTTGTCGTCCACGTTGAGCTTGACGAAGCGCACGTCGTCGCGGTCTCCGCTCATCTCCTCCAGAATAGGGGAGATCCTGCGGCACGGCACGCACCACGGCGCCCAGAAATCTACTATTACAGGCTTTTCCGACTGAATAACTTCGTTCTCGAAAGTAGCGTCGGTTACTTCACTTACCGCCATAAACCTGAACCTCCGTTGCTCGACCAGACATCTTCCGACCCAGGGATTCTAGCACGCTTAAAACTGGAATCTCGCGGCTCTTTAGACTCGCCCCTCCTCTAAGCTCCGGGCGAGGGTCTCTATCTCTACGTCCTCAGCCAACTCTTCCGCCCGGCGGGCTTCGAAGACCCCAGCCCCCAGTGTCTCGACGTTCGCTGCGGCGCATCCGGCGGCCAGCCGCACGGCGTCTGTGGGGTCGAGATCCCGGTACAGAAGCCCCGCGAGAAGCCCCGCCACGTACGCGTCGCCGCTGCCTATCGTCGATACCGCCTCGACCCGCGGCGCCGTGGCGGAGACGACTTCGGACTCCGTGAGCAAGTACGAATGTCCCTCGGAGGAGGTGATGCAAGCGCTTCCCGCGCCCAGTTCGACCAGCCGCGCGAGTCCTCTTGGGAAATCTTCCTCCTCGATGAAGTCGAACCCCGCGACACTCTCGGCCTCGTGCTGGTTCGGGCTCACGAACGAGGGCGAAGCCTTTAGCGCCGCCCGAAGTACCGTGGGAGTCGAGTCAACGACCGTGTAGAGACCCCTCTCTCGGGCGCGCTGCAAGAGGCCGACCAGGAAGCTCTCCTCCAGGTTCAGAGGAAGGCTGCCGGCGAACACTACCGCCGTGGCGTACTCCATCAAGTGCTCGAAACGCCGCGAGAACTCCTTGGCTTCGGATGGACTCACTTCGGGACCGAACTCATTGATCTCGGTCTGCGTCCCGGTCATCGGGTCTATTATCGCCGTCGAAGTCCGCGAGTGGCCTTCGATCTCGACCAGATCAAAGGGAATCGCCGCCTCCGAAAGCCCGTCGCGGATGGTGTCGCCGTTGCGTCCCCCGGCGAACCCGGTCGCCAGGACCGGCACACCTAAAGAACGTAGACTTCGCGCTACATTTATCCCTTTGCCGCCAGCCAGGGCTATGCTCTCCGGCGCGCGATGCCGCTGCCCGAGGGTCAGACTCGGCACGACCAGAGTCCGCGCCACGGCGGCGTTCAGGGTAACGGTCAGGATCATACTTAACCCCTTATTCCTCTATCTTTTTACTGGAAAACCCCGCCAACTGTATACCACACCCGCCGCCACAAAGAGGCCTTTTCGTAGCCCTTTTTCGCAACGAGGGGGCTCTCCCCCACGCGTTCTCCACCCACCTTGAGTACTACCTTGCCTAACCTGTCGCCGACCTTCGCCGAGTCCGGTAACTCCTTCATGACCTCCGCCTCGCGCTTCACGCTCGAAGCGCTGTCGACGAGACCTTCCACGTCCTTCTGGGCCACGAGCCCGACCTTCTCTCCCCGCCGATACGGGACTTTCGCTTCGGCGTATTTTTGTTTCCGTACCACCAGATTTTTCCGGTCGTACGTCGAGAATCCGTATTCCAGAATCCGGGTCGCGGCGGTGAAGCGGTCTTCTCGCGAGTCGAGCAAGACGACGATATACGACTCATTGCCGGAAGAGGCCGAGGCGACCAGGCTGGATCCTGCCTTGGGAGTGGTCCCGGTCTTTACGCCAGTCGCGGGCGGGTAGGACGCGAGCAGGGCGTTCGTGTTCGCGAGCGGTATCTCGCGGTCCTGGGTAGAGATTGTTGCATACTGGGTCCCGACCATCTCCCGGAATTGGGGATATTTGAAAGCCAACCGTGTCATGGTTGCGAGGTTCCGGGCGCTGGAGTAGTGACCTTTCGCGTCCAGGCCACTCGGGTTCTCGAAATGGGTGTTTTTGAGGCCCCGAGTCTTCGCTTCCTGGTTCATCGTGTCGACGAATTTCTGTACGCTCCCGCCGCCGAGGTGTTGAGCCAGGGCGTAGACGGCGTCGTCGCCGGAGGAGATCAAAGTTCCCTTCAGCAAGTCCCGGACGGTTGTCTTATCTCCCGGAAAGAGCCCGACGTTGCTGTAGATGGGTATTGCGAAGGAGGCGGCTTTGCTGGATACCGTCACTTCCTCATCGAGGTTCGCCTCCCGGAGGGCGACGAGCGCGACCATGATCTTGGTCGTCGATGCCATGGGGAGCTGGTCGGAGGCGTTGTTCCCCGCGAGGTACTTCCCGCTGCGAGCGTCCACTAACACCCAGGCTCTGGCCGCTACTTTCGGCGCGGTGGGTTTAGTGGAGTCCGTCTTGGCTGGGGAAGTCTGGGTAGTAGTCTCGACGGTCGCGCCTTGAGCCCGCGCATCGCCCGCGCCCGCCATGAGTAACAATACACAGGCGAGCATCAAGACGAGGACGGGCTTTGTTCCTACGGGTTTCACGAGAGCGTTGAGATTATAGGCGTTTCCCGCCAGCCCGTGTGACGGGACAGCTCTTCGGCCGGGCTGTATAATTTTTGTCGTGCATCCTTCCCTAGATTTTCATCCGCGAAGCTCATGAGACGCCTCGTAGTGGTGGTGGTTCTCGTACTCGTCGCGGCGGTTGCTTACCGTTCTCTAGGGAATGCCCAGACTGGGACCGGCTCCCTCACTCTCGCGCAGCCAGCGCCGAACCAGGGACAGAAAGCTCCCGAATTCGCCGCGAAGGACATCAACGGCAGAGACTTCGAGATCAACAACAAGGGCGTATACGTCCTGACTTTCTGGAGTACCCTGAACGAAGGCTCATCTGACGCGCGGACGGGATTTGCCCGTTTGGCCGAAGAGCATAAAAAAGATGGCGTCTCCTTCGCCGCCGTGTACATCAACGGAGCTCCCTCGGAGAACGAAGGCGCGCCGTATGCCGTCATCCAGGACTCCGCGGGAAGGCTCGCCTCCCGCTACAACGTCAAGCGGGTGCCGAGGCTATTCCTGATCCAGGACGGCACGGTAGAGCTGGTCCAAAACGGCTTCTATGAAGGTAACGATAAAGACCTCAAGGACAAACTGAGAGAGGTCCTCGACGAACAGGCTAGGAAGTCCCGTTGACCCGGCGTCGCAGAACGAAATACACTACGAAAACTTGAGTTTCAGGAGGAAAACATGAGACGAGAAAGCATAGTCCAGGTCATAGGAACCGTAGTCGCCCTGGCGACGGTACTGGTAACCGTGCTGGCGCTGGTTCATCTCTTCACCAGCGGCTGAGATACTACCTGATGCTCCTGCTCTGGCAAACTAGCGAGTAGGCAGAGCTTCCATTTCCAATGATCCGGGTACTGTCGTCGGTCTTCTGGGCGGCCACGATACTCTTCCTGATATGGCTGACGGGCAACGCTCTTAGCGATACTTTCGTGGTAGGTCTACTTGGCGCTTCGGGCTCGCGGCTGGTTGATACGGTGTTGCTTGGGATTATGGCGGCTTGCTCGGGTCTGATACTGCGACGCGAGTGGCGAGAGAATCCCGTGGAAGAGAGTGAACGCGACGAGTGGACGAACAGACAGTTGTTTCACTCTATAGTCTTCGCGATTACTTTCTTCCTCGGCTTCCTCAGCTTCTTCGACTGGTATTTTGCCTCCTGAGAACAAGCGTCCTCTCCGCTACAGCCGGGCGCCGATGGCCTTTAGTTCATCTCGCGTCCGCTCCGCGGCCCGGCCGGCGGCTTCACGGTAATCCTCTTCAGAGCTTTCGTGGGCGTAGAGTATTCCCCGGCTGCTGTTGACCAGCACTCCGGCGTTTCTCTCGTTTAGCAGGGACCGTACACCGGCCGCGTCTCCCCCCTGAGCACCGTAGCCGGGTGCGAGGAAGAGCGCGTCCGGCAGCAACTCCCGAACTCTTCTACCGGACTCCAGCCGCGTAACGCCTACGACCGCCCCGGCGTCCGCGTACTCAGCGTCTTCGACCCGGCCAACTTCGGCGACGAGCCGGGCCGCCGCCTCGAAGAGCGGGGGCTCCCCAACATTCTGTATCTCTGACGCCGAGGGGTTGGAGGTGGACACTAGGACGAATACGCCGCCGCCTCTTTTCAGACGCCGGGCTTCCTCAAGGAAGGGCAGCACCGCGTCGGCGCCCATGTATGGGTTGACCGTTACGCAAGTCGCGCCGTAGACGGCCAGGTGGGCCTCCGCGTAGGCTTCGGCGGTGGACCCTATATCCCCGCGTTTCACGTCCGCTATGACCGGCAGTTCAAGCTCCGCGGCGTCCTGGATCAGGGCGGCGTACACTTCCATCCCCGCCGGGCCGAGCCTCTCGAAGTAGGCGGCCTGCGGCTTGACCGCCGCGACGCAGGGCGCAACGGCCTCAAGTATTCCCCGGCAAAATTCGAGGGTCGCTTCAGCTTCGGGGAGGTGGCGCGCTTTGATCTCCGGCGGCAGCCGAGAAGGGATCGGGTCCAGTCCGGCGACCAATACGCTGTCCTTGCGCCGGGCGGAATCTACCAGAGCTTGCATCTAGATCAGGCAGAAAAATGCCGCGGACGAAACTACCGCGGCATCAGTAAGTCTATCTTCGGCTACTTGATTGAATCTTTGAGCGCGTTCCCGGCCGTGAACTTGGGGACCTTGGAAGCGGGGATATTGATCTTCTGCTTCGTCTGCGGGTTGATGCCCTCGCGGGCGTTGCGCTGCTGCACGTAGAACTTACCGAAACCGGTGATCTGGACCTGCCCCCCGCTCTTGAGCTCGGAAGTCACTACGTCGGTAAACGCGTCAAAGAACTTCTGAGCGTCGCTCTTCGAGCCACCGGACTTGTCGGTTATCTTCTGGATAAGGTCAGTCTTGTTCAAGGTCATTGATCTTACACCTCCGTATACAGCTTGCATTTCTTGTCGCCCCACACAATCTGGAGACTATACCAAAGATGGCATTGGGCCTCAATTTTCGCTAGTTACCCGCAAGTCCTTCATCCTAAGCAACGCCTCGAAAGAAAATTCCTCAAGGCTCGTCGTCTCCGTCTCCCGACGATCCAGGACGGCCACGATCTTGACGACTTCCACCCCGGCTTCCACGAGCCTGCGGGCCGCGGCTACTGCCTGCGTCCCGGTGGTGACCACGTCCTCGATCAGGACGACCCTGTCTCCGCGCTCGAACTCGCCCTCGATACCCTTTCCGGTCCCGTACTCCTTGACCGACTTGCGCGCGATCACGTAAGGCAACCCTCTCAAAAGCGAGGTGGCAACTACGAGCGGAACCGCCCCGAGTTCGACCCCGGCGAGTCGCGTCACGTCCTCCGGCACTGTATCCGCCAGTGCGTCCGCCACGTCCCGAAGGAGCCCAGGCTCCGTGGAGAAACGGTACTTGTCCACGTAGAAATTGCTGCGCTTGCCGCTTGAAAGGACGAAGTCTCCCTCTAAGAGCGCGGCCTCCCGGACACGAACGGCAAGGTCCGGGCTATGTTCCAGGCTCACCGGCGCTCCTCTCCTGCGACTCGATCTCCTCCAGGGCCTCGTCGAACGGCCCGAAGTTCACGCGGTCCAGAATCTCGTCCACGTCACTCGATCCGTCGCGGGCGGACTTGAGCCCGGCTTCGATCCCGGCATTGATCTCCCGCAACAATCCCACCGCATGGCTCAACGCATCCACGACTTCTTTGTCGGGCACGCTTCCTAAAGCATCCGTGAGCCTCTCCAGCTCATCGACCTTGCTTTCGAGCCGCTCCATATCCGGCGCGTGTCTTCCATCTTCCATTGGTCCCGGACTATACATCATCCCGCTCCCCGGTTTGACTGGTATCGGCCTTTTGCTCGGGGCGCTCCCGCCCCGGAGCCCTCCAGTTACTCGCCGCCCGTCCTATTACCAGGCTTACGACGGCAACGAGTCCGAGCGACACCACGAACGGCACGACAGCACTAATGAGAAGACCGTGCCCGGCCTTCAGCAATAGGAAAGATATGAAACCGGCGCCGATGACGGCTATAGGAACGACGCTTATGAGAATAACGAGCAGAGTTTGAGGATGTATCCGGTTCATCCGGCTGCTACTTAATCACGCGGTCTATGGCCTTCATGAGGTCCCGGATCAACTCCTCCGAGGCTCCATCCCGCTCGGCGCGTTCCTCCACGAAGTCCTTTAAAAGAACGGTGTTGACGCGACGGATCGCCGAGAAGATCGCCGTCGTCTGCTGCACGACCTCGGCATATGTAACGTCGCCTTCCTCGACCATCTTGGACACGCCCCGGACGTGTCCTTCCACGCTCTTGAGACGCCTTAGCACTTCGATTCTGGTCTGCTTCTGCAAGTCCTCGCTACCGCCCCTTCTGTTCCATCTCCCCGAGAAGTTCCTCGACCACCGTTGCGTCGTGGAACGGCACGTCGCCTTCCGGCAGGTGCTGGACCCGTTCGTGACCCTTGCCCGCCACTACTACCACGTCTCCCTCCCGCGCCGTGCTCAGGGCTTGCAAGATAGCCTCTCGCCGGTCCAGCCGTACCTCGGTTCGCGCAGCATCCGCGCCTTCGGCGACCTCTCGGGCTATCTTCTCCGGGTCCTCCGAATAGGCGTCGTCGGTGGTGATGATACTCAAATCCGCGAGCCTGGATGCGACTTCGCCCATTAACGGGCGCTTGGCTCCATCTCTATCGCCCGCCGCCCCGAAGACACAGATCACCCGTCCCAACGCGCCGTTCGACTTCGCTGTCTCTCTCGCTACCTTCAGCACCGCCTCCAGCCCAACATCGGTATGCGCGTAATCGACTATGACCTCGAACCCTCGCTTTTTGCTCGCGGCCACCCGCTCGAACCTGCCCGGCACCTGCCCCATTTTCCGCGCCGCACCGGCGAGCGTCTCCGCATCCACCCCAACCTCCAGTGCGAGCGCCGCCGCCCCGGCCACGTTCAACACGTTGTATGGACCAAGCAGCGGCGTCCGAAGCTCCACGGTGTCCCCAGCGTAACGCAAGTGGAAAACCGTACCGTCTCTGCCGGAAACGACCTCCGTTACGTGATAGTCCGCGTCCTCAGTCCCGCCGAAGGTTTTCACACCCTCGATCTCTCCGGCGAGGCGTCTCCCCCACGGATCTTCGGCGTTGGCGAGCTTGGGACCCGCGGCCCAGTCGAACAGTTCGCGCTTTGCTTTGTAGTACTCCTCCATCGAACCGTGCAGGTCGAGGTGATCTCGGGTCAGGTTGGTGAAGAGAGCGCCCGCGAAATGGGTGCCGGCGACTCGCTTGAGCGCCACGCCGTGCGAGGAGACCTCCATCACGACCCGCCGGACGCCCTTCTCTCTCATGTCGGCGAGCGTCCCCTGGACCTCGACGGCTTCCGGCGTGGTGCGGGAGGCCTGTTGGCGTTTACCGCCCTGGATCACCTCGGCGGTCGTCATGAGCCCGCACGCCTCCGCTCCGTAGGCGGCGGCCAGGATCGAGTACAGCGCGTAAGAGGTGGTGGTCTTGCCGTTGGTTCCGGTCACCCCGTAGACTTCCATGTCCGCCGAAGGGTCTTCGAAGACGGCGCGTGACAGGGACGCCAGGGCGCCGCGGGCATCGGCTACGACAGCGTTCGGCGCGCCGGATATCTCACGTTCCGCGACGATCAGGGCAGCCCCCCGGCGCAATGCCTCGGGAATGAACTCCACGCCATCGCGCCTGAATCCCGGAACCGCCACGAAAGCGAAACCGGACTCAACCGCCCGCGAGTCATGCGTGACGCCCGTCACGAAACCCACGCCGGAAGGTATACTCACACCAAGAACTTTCTCCAACTGTACCCGATCCACGCTCACGCCTCGTAGTGTAGCAAGAGGCGGAGAGTTCGAGATATAATAGGTGAAACCGCCGAAATATTCTCGAAACATCCTCGAAACAACTCCGAAATATCAGGAGGAGTTCTTGTTCGTAAAAAATTGTAAGTAAAAACACACTAAATCAGGCAAAAACGCGATGACGGTCCATATATGGTGTGTTAGTCTACGCCGGTCGGTTTCATAAATATTTAATAAAGCGGCTTACATATTATCGAAGTCACGAGCAGTGGTTGTCCTGTGTGATGAGAGGAGATAGATGTCGACCGAAAACACCACGGTACTGGCTGATCGTACGGACGAGCTTCTAACCCGAGGGAGAAATCAAGGGTTCATCAGTACCGAGGAGGTCGTGGATCTCGTCCAGGAGGGCGAGTTGTCGGCGGTGGAGGTCGAAGAATTCTACGCCACGCTTGAGGAGGAAGAGATAACTCTCGTCGATGGGGAGACCGCGCAGGTCGCCGTGGTAAGCGTCCCGGAGGCGCCGGCGGTTCAGATCGCCCACGCCGTCGCGACGGGAGACTCCATCCGCATGTACCTTGCGGAGATCGGCCGTGTCAGGTTGCTCACGTATGCCGATGAGATCCGGCTGGCCAAAGGCATCGCGCGCGGCGACAAGCGCTGCAAGGATCGGCTGGTGGAGGCAAACCTGCGGCTCGTCGTCTCTATAGCCAAGAAGTACCGGAACCGCGGCGTCTCGTTTCTAGACCTCATCCAGGAGGGCAACCTCGGGCTCATCCGGGCTGCTGAGAAGTTCGATCACACCAGAGGCTTCAAGTTCTCGACGTATGCGACGTGGTGGATCCGTCAGGCGATCACCCGCGCCATCGCGGACAAGGGACGCACGATCCGCATCCCGGTCCACATGGTCGAGAAGGTCAATAAGTTCCACCGCACCCACCGCCGCATGACCCAGGTCTTCGGGCGCGAACCGGCGGACGAGGAGATCGCCCAGGAGCTAGACATCCCGGTCGAGGAGATACTGCGCCTGCGGGAGATCAGCCAGAGGGCCATTAGCCTCGAAACTCCGGTCGGCGACGAAGACTCTTCGCACCTCGGCGATTTCCTGGAGGACGCGACCGCCGTCACACCGACGGACGCCGTCTCCGAGTCGCTCCTGAAACTGCACCTGCGCGAGGCGCTGGACGAGCTTCCCGAGAGGGAGCGTCAGATCATCGAACTGCGTTTTGGCATGAAGGACGATAGACCCCGCACCCTCGAAGAAGTGGGCCGCGAGTTCGACATCACCCGCGAGCGCGTCCGTCAGATCCAGATGAAGACCCTCAACCTCCTCCGCGAGCAGCGCCGCACCCAGAACCTGCGTGAGTACCTCCGGTAGCTCCGGGCGCGCCCTGGACACATCCGAAGAGCTTCACGAGTTCGTCTGCGACCTGGCGCTCCGGGCGGGAGAGCTTCAACTCTCTCGTTATGAGAGCCCCGGTGAGATCCGGGAGAAAGCCCCGAAAGACCTCGTGACCGAGGTGGACCTCCTGTGCGAGGAGCTGATGATCTCCGCCATAGAGGAACGCTACCCGGAGGACGCCATCCTCTCCGAGGAACGCGGCGGCGCGGTATCGGAAAAAGGGCGCTCCTGGCTGCTGGACCCGGTCGATGGGACGGCGAATTTCTCTCGCGCAAATCCCCTGTTCTGCGCGTGTATCTCGGTGATCGAATCCGGCACGGTGACCCACGCGGCGGTCGCCGCTCCCCGGCTCGGAGACCTCTATCACGCGCGCCTCGGCGGCGGCGCTTTCCGAGACTCTGGCGGTGTACGCGCCCCCATCCGCGTCAGCGGCACGGAGAGGCTGGAGGACGCCTTCGTGGGCGCGGATATCTCGTTCATGGGCGCCATGAGGGAGGACGGAAGACGCGGCACGGATGAGGTCTTCGCGGCCGCCTGGCAACTCAGGGCGCTGGGCAGCGCGGGCGTGCGCGGGGCCTGGATCGCCACCGGATACCTTGACGCGTCCGTCGGCACCCGCAACACGGCCTGGGACTATGCGCCCACCGTTCTGCTCGTTTCCGAAGCCGGCGGGAAGGCCACGGACCTCTCCGGGCAACCGTGGACACTGGATTCGGACGGTCTGATCGCCACAAACGGAGACCCGCTACACCAAGAGATCCTGGAAGTCCTGGCCCGCAAGTAGCGGCTAATTAGAGACACCGCCCTCCAAAACTTCAATACCGGGAGAATGTCTGTTTCCTCCGGGCCGCCACTCGCGGCCGGGATCGGAGCCGGTTGTTAGGGAGATTGTTGCTGGGCAGGCTGTTGGATCGGCTGCTGGCTCTGGTTCGTTGGTATAGTCGTTTCCGGACTCGTAACTTCGGAAGTAGTCTGATAAGGGAAGGTGCTCTCGGAAGTAGTCTCTCCAGTCGTTTCGGATGTCGTATCGCCCGTAGTTTCGGATGTCGT
>JBBPZZ010000080.1:0-4834 GCA_038198445.1 Rubrobacterales bacterium | reverse complement strand
TTTGCCCTTGGCCTGGCGCAGCTTGCGGACGATCTGCTCCGGTGAATGTCCTTTGCTCAATTTCGAGAGTCCTCCTTGTTGTGCCCATCTGGGGTTTGTGGACTCTCATCGTAACTGGATCAAACCACAGGGAGCAGGTCATCTGATGCCGTGGAAGTGGGCCGTGGGATTGGTAACGTTGTGCGTAGCTCTCAACGCCGCGGGGTTCATGTGGCATTTCTTCGAGCCCGTGCCGCTTTACGACGAGATAGCGCACTTCATAACGCCCTTCACGCTCGTCGCGCTGACGGCGGAGTTGATCTACCGGGGCGGCGGAGATGACGTGTTCTTCAACACGCCGCGGCGCGCCCTTGTCACGGGCTGCGCCATAGGCCTTCTAGGCGCGGGAGGCTGGGAGGTCATTGAGGCGCTTCTGGCTATGACGGGGGCGAAGATCTCCAACGCCGCCGTCGATACAGTTATGGATGTTGCGCTCGGCGTACTCGGCGGCGCCGCGGGAGCGTGGCTCGCCGATCACTACCTGGACCGTCTCTTCAACCGCTCCCGCGCCAACCCACATCGCCGTCCTCCCAGAGTACGCTAGCCCTCCGGACCGGATCCCTGACATTGCTTCTGGGATCCATGTTCTCATCCACGGCGCGCGTTCTCGGTCACGCGTCCTTTCTTCTCGGTCGGCGCTTGCGAGGCATCCGCGCGCCCGGTCTCATCCAAGACCCTGTAAGATAAACAAAGTCAGTACAGGCTTCGACGGGAGGAACTCATGGCACGGTTTGACGAGTTCGCGAAAGCGAATGAACAGTACGCGGCGTCTTTCGATAAAGGCGACCTTCCGATGCCGCCGGCGCGGCAGGTCGCGGTGGTAACCTGCATGGACGCAAGGCTGCATCCGGAGAAGTTCCTCGGTCTCGAAGTTGGAGACGCGCACGTCATAAGGAATGCTGGAGGCCGGGTTTCGGAAGATGCCATAAGGTCGCTCGTCATCTCCGAGCGGCTGCTCGGGACTACCGAGATCGTGGTGATCCACCACACCGACTGCGGGATGCTGGCCTTCCAGAACGAAGACCTGACGGCGAAGATACAGGAAGACCTCGGCGTCGACACCACGGGCCGTGACTTCTTGCCGTTCTCCGATCTCGAACAGAGCGTGCGCGACGACGTGCGGATTATCCGCGACTCGGACCTCATCCCGGACGACATACAGGTCTCTGGTGCGATCTACGACGTGCAAAGCGGTCGAATTGAAGAGATCGTCCGCGACTAACGCCGCTCACGCGGCTTTTTCGGGTTAGCGGAACCAAGCTCCGGGGATAATCCCGCCCAGGTAAGCTAGTGGGAGGAGACAACCCGTGAACGGTACGACGCTGGGGATAATTATCGCGGTGGCGGTGGTCATTGTAGTCATCCTGCTGATAATCTTTTTCGTCTCGCGCCGGAGAAAGGCGCAGCGGCAGGAGGAGCAGCGGGAGCGGACGCGCGAGGAGTTCGGGAGCGAGTACGACCGGACGGCCGAGGAGCATGGCTCCGAGGAGGACGCGGAGAAGGAGCTTCGCGAGCGGCGGGGCCGGGTGGAACGGCAGGTAGAGCCGCTCTCCGCCGAGAGCCGGGGCCGCTACGAAGAGCAGTGGGGCGAGGTCGAGCGGGTTTTCGTGGATAACCCGGAGCGCTCCATAGAGCAGGCGGATCGGACAGTCTCGGACATGTTAAACGAACGGAACTTCGTCTCCGACGCTTCCCAGAGCGACGCGGAGACCGAGCGCGGCCTGGCCGTCATGCACCCGGACGTGGCCGACGATTACCGTGAGGCCCGGCGCATCCGCGCCGACGTGGTTGCCCGGTCGAGCCGGAGTTCGGATGAGGAATCCGGCGGCGGAACGAGCGAGGAGACGACGGAGGAGTTGCGGCAGGCCATCCGCAAGTATCGGGCAGTCTACGAGCGGTTGATGGAGCGGTAGAGATCGGGGCGCTGGAGGCCGGTTTCTGGGGGTTCGTGGCGGGCGCTTCGCTCCTGATCGGGGCGCTCATAGGCATCTACGCGGGCGCCTCGAAACGGGTGATCGCCGCCGTCATGGCGCTGGGCGCCGGGGTATTGGTCTCATCCGTAGCCTTCGAGTTGATGGACGAGGCTTACAAGGTCGGCGGCTTCGACGCAGCTTCTTTCGGGCTTCTCGCGGGAGCCCTGGTCTTCTTCGCCGCCGACCGGGAGGTGAACCGGAGGGGCGGCAAGCATCGCAAGAACTCCGGCGACAAGCAGCAAGGCGGGTCGGCGACGGCCATCGCCATCGGCGCGCTCATGGACGGCATCCCGGAGTCGGCGGCTATCGGGATAAGTTTACTCGGGGGCGGCAAGATCAGTGCCGCCCTCGTCGCCGCCGTCTTCTTGAGTAATGTCCCCGAAGGCCTCTCCTCTGCCTCGGGGATGAAGCGGGCGGGCCGGTCCACCACGCATATCATGGTTCTATGGGGCGGCGTAACGGTGATCTCGGCGGCGGCGGCCTTACTCGGCTATCTCTTCCTCGACGGCGCATCGGAGAACGCCATCGCCGGTATTCAGGCTTTCGCCGCCGGCGCCATCCTAACCATGCTCGCTAGCACCATGATGCCCGAAGCCTACGAAGAGGGCGGAGAGGTCGTCGGACTCATCACCACCGTTGGATTCTTGTTGGCCTTCATCTTGAGCCGCCTGGAGTAGAAGCGTACCGTTGTTGGCAGACTATGCAAGAATACGGAAATAGGTCGGGGGCCAAGCGATAGAGAAAGGTAAGAGACTATGATGAAGATGACGGTACTGTATGGACCACCTGCGGACCCGGATGCGTTCGAGGAATACTATGCAGAGACTCACCTGCCGATAGCGGCGAAGATCCCCGACGTCCAGCGGTTCGAGGCCGGCAAGATCATCTCTGTCGATGGTAATTTAGCTCCCTACTACCGTCTCGCGGAGCTGTGGTTCGAGGGACCGGAGCAGTTGCAGGAGAGCCTTGCTTCTCCGGAGGGACAGGCCGCTACCGAGGACATTCCTAACTTCGCCACTGGCGGCGCGACCGTCTTCGTTTCGGCGGTGGAGTAGAGGGCTAGCTCTTCCCGGTTGGACGGAGAGAAGATAGAAGCAGGGCCGCGACGCCCGTGACTATCGCGGCGTCGGCGACGTTGAAGATATACCAGAAGGAGAAGTGGACATAGTCGGTGACTTCTCCGCTACTCAGGCGGTCGAGGAGGTTACCGGCCGCGCCTCCGAGGATCAGACCGCACCCGAGCGCCGTCAGCTTTGAGGGCTCTCCCGCTAAGAGCATCCACAGCACCACGACGACCGCCACCGCGCTCCCGATCAGGAGCAAAGTCTGGCTCCCGCCGAGGATTCCGAACGCCCCGCCGTTGTTCTTTATGTAGGTGAGGCTCAGGAATCCCGGTACGAGGACGATACTCTCCCCGACACGCATCGAGCCCTCCACGAGAGACTTGAGTACCTGATCCACGACAAACACCATCAGGGCCAGCCCGGCCGCGAGCAGCACGTTCGTCCGGCGGCTTCCGGTTACTCGTTGTGTGAAGCTCTCCGTCATCGGCGCGTTGATCCTAGCACACGCGCAAGCACGTTCTCATGCGGCGAGCCGGACGATCGCCACGCCCTGGAGGTGCGGCGTGATGCTGGAGAGAAGCACTGGTGGCTTGAAACTTTCCAGAGCTTCTATCTCGAATCCCGCTTCTTCGATAGCCGACACCGTGTCGCGGTTCGGGTGGCAACCGGCGACGAGGCGTTTCCAAACTGGTTCGATACGGTCTTGCCAGATTGCGGCCTGTTCCTCGCCGCGCACATGCTCGATGAACAGCAGACGTCCACCAGGACGGAGGACGCGCCGGATCTCCGCGAGCGCGGCCCCCTGATCCGGAACCGTGCATAGCACGAGCGTCGAGACCACCGTGTCGAAGACATCGTCCGGGAAAGGCAACGATTCGGCGCTCGCGTCTGACACCTCTACCGGCACGCGGACTCCGGCTAGCTTCGGGTGTAGCTTCGCCCGCATGAACGGGTCCGGTTCCGTGACCGTAACGTGCTTGACGCTCCTGTAGTGCGGAAGGTTCGCGCCGGTTCCTCCACCGATCTCCAGCACTTCTCCCCGCGCCCCGGAGAGCAGGCGGGCGCGGCGCTCTCCCATCCAGCCCTTCTCCGCGGCGCTGTTCATCCGGTCGTACAGCGCGGCGAAGATCCTGTGTCCCTGCGTCATCGAATGCCCTCCTGTCTCTTGGACGGACGGTTTATGACTACTCATTACGGCTTACGCCATGCCAGGGTTTCTATAGTGGCTCGTCGTGGATGGTTCTACGGTCCCATAGGTATTCGGTCCACGGTCCGATGCCGGATGGCTGGTCCGGGCGTAACTTAATGGCATAGGCTGTCAAGCGACCGAAAGGAGCCTAAATGGAGGCGAAGGAGCACAACTATGGAGTGGCCGGCGAGCAAGGGCCAACGATGATGGTCACGCAGGAGGAGAGGACGTGGTCGGTACTGACGCACCTGAGCATCTTCCTCAACCTCGTTACCGGTTTTCTCGGGCCGGTGGCGGCGCTTATCGTGTGGCTGGTCTACCGGGACCGCTCCAGTACTGTGGCATTCAACGCGCTGCAGGCAATGTGGTATCAGGTGGCGTGGTTCGTTATCCTTGGCGCTGGTTGGGTGCTGACGGGCCTGTTGACGCTGATCCTGATCGGGTTTCTCCTAATCCCGGTAATGGCCGTTCTCACCATCGTGCCGTTCGCGCATTCGGCATACGCGGCCTACAGGGTTAGCCGCGACGGCGAGTACCGCTACCCGTTTATCGCCGACCTGATCGAAAAC
>JBBPZZ010000079.1:0-25660 GCA_038198445.1 Rubrobacterales bacterium | reverse complement strand
GGGGTATGAGTTGTTCAAGCGAAGGCTTTGCCCCGAAGAATGACATGGAGAATGCTACCGCCCCGATCAGGGCCGCGAGGTAGATGGCGACGATCCCCGTTACCCTGCCGCTCTTACCGTAGAGCGACCGGAAGACAAGCCCGTTATTGACAACGCCCAGGGCCGCCAGGGGGTTGATGGATCCCAAACCGACTACGAAGACCGCGAGTCCCTCGGACGCATCCCAGAGTGGAGATACCTGTTCACGCCGGTACACCCGGACCCAACTCCAGCAAAGCCACGAGAGTCCGGCAAGCGCGGCTACCCGGAGCGGCCATGCTCTCGACGAAACGAGCACCGAGAGAATGGTGATCGCGACCGCGAAGATAGCGACGAGCAAAAAGATCCAACGCACCCTGGCGAGCAACTTCCTGGGCGGTCTCAGGTGGACCAAAAGCCGCTTCATACTCTGCCCAACCGAATTCATATACCAGTTACCGAATGCATGGAAGCCTGATCTATCCAAGTCAGCCTGGATAGACACGCCGTACCAACTTTGCCGAAACTCTCGATGACCATCCGCCTGCTCTTCGGTCGCCCAGGACGACCGTTAAGTTACCACGAGCACGAAGTATACAACGGCCGTGATATTTGGTGACCTGCATAATTGTATGTAAATTTCATCTTGCATCGGGTCTTTGCGCGGTGGCTCACCGGTGCGCTTCAGTAGGGGTGAGGCGGCGAAAAAGCCGGACTCGCGTTCGCGAGTCCGGCTGGATCCAACAGCGACAAGTCCTACCCGAAGAAGGTTCGGGCAGCCTGATAGAAGTCGTCCGGCACGGTCTTCGTCTCGTTGGTGGCCTCGGAGAGGTCGACGGTGACGATCTCGTTGCCTCGCAGGGCGACCATCTTGCCCCACTCGCCGTTGTTGACGGCTTCGGCGGCGCGGAGGCCGTAGCGGGTGGAGAGGATGCGGTCGAATGCGGTCGGGGTGCCGCCGCGCTGGAGGTGTCCCAGGACCACGTGGCGGGTCTCGATGCCCGTGCGCTCCTCGATCTCCTTGGCGAGCGTCTCCGCGATGCCGCCGAGGCGGACGTGGCCGAACTCGTCGGTCTCGGTGTTCTGGGTCATGAACTCCTCGGAGAGGGTGACGCCTTCGGAGACGGCGACGAGGCCCCACTTCTCACCGTTCGCGGCGCGCTTCTCGAAGATCGAGGCGATCTCGTCCAGGTCCGGTTCGACCTCCGGGATCAGGGTGACGTTGGCGGCGGAAGCGACGCCGGCGCCCCAGGTGATCCAACCGGCGTGCCGACCCATGACCTCCACGACCACGACCCGCTCGTGGCTCTTGGCGGTCGTCCTGAGCCGGTCTATGGCGTCTGTCGCGATCGAGACCGCCGTATCGTAGCCGAAGGTGGTATCCGTGGCCGAGAGGTCGTTGTCTATGGTCTTCGGACAGCCGATGACCTGCGTCCCGAAGTCATCGTGCAGCCGCTTGGCGACACCTAGAGTGTCGTCGCCGCCGATGGCAACGAGCGCATCCACACCGAATTCCTCCAACTGTTTCACGATCTTCTCGGGGTCGCCCTCGTTCTTATAGGGGTTGGTGCGGGAGGAGCCGAGGATGGTGCCGCCCTCCTGAAGTATGTAGCGTACGTCGTCCACACCGAGTTCCATCACGGTATCCGACTCGGGTGCGAGTAGAGACTTCCAGCCGCGCTTCAGGCCGACGACCTCGTAGCCGTAGTCCTCGATGCAGCGCATGGTTACGGCCCGGATCACACCGTTCAGCCCCGGCGCGTCGCCGCCGCCCGTCAGCATTCCTACTCTGCGTACATCGGCCATAGTCTCTCCTCCTTGTATAGCGCATTGAAGGGTCCAGTCTAGCGGCTAGTTCGCTGGCTGTCAGCGTTTTGGCCTATTCGGCGAGGTCCTTGCCCACCCCTTTCTCTTCGGCCTTGTACTCGTCGAGCACTATGAACTCTCCGGCCCGGCAGAACTCGATAAATTTTCGCAGGTGCTCTCTGGCAGGACCGCTGAACCAGTCTTTGAACGTTATGTCGTCTTCGGCTACCTGTTGTACGCGCTCTTCTCTGTTACGGGGGATGAAGGAGCCGTACTGGTCCCGCTCCGGCACCTCCTCCAGGACTTCCTCCAGCACCTCCGCCATCTGGCTGGCGTCTTCGGCCGTTACCCGCTGTCGTTCAGCGGTGAGATAGCCGCCGTGCCAGCGTCCAGGAGGGTAGAGGTAGCCGGTGAAGACCTCTTCGCCCTCGTCGTTCTCAAGCGCGAAGAACTCTACACGGCCACCTGTTTCGGCGACCATGCGGTTGTACTCCTCGTTGTCCACGGGCCACTCGGGCGGACGGGTCTTCGCGGGGATCCAACCATTCAAGTTTGCCATGTCCAGAACCTGCGCCCAACTATGCAGGGTGAACCAGAAGTCGCCCCCTTCACCTCTCAAGACCCTGCAACTCATCCGTTCTCCTCGACCTTCGACACCCTGATCCCTCGCAAAGTCTAGCAAGCCGTCCGTCCGCCGGAACTATGCACGCATACCCGGCAAAAGTCGAGCCTCCTACCACGGGGTGAAGAAATCATGTCAAGTGGCGCCATGATAAAATAAAAGCAACAAAAGAGGCTAATCATGGTACCTGTCCTCTCGGCTTTCAGGGTAGTCGCCGCGATCACGGCGGCCTGGTTCCTGGCGTTATTGATGGCTACCGGTGTTGTGTTTGGTGTGCTCGGAGATGCGGTCACGTTCTGGGTACACACGCTCCTCATGGGGGCTCTGGCATTCCTCTCCGGCCCGCTGTTGCGCGAGATACGAGGCAATAGCGGTAACCGGGAGCGAGGCGAGTGGACTGAGGAGGAGCTTCTCTACTCCATCGTATTCACCATCAGCGCGTTCATCTTCCTTAACTCGGTGGCGTATCTGTACTACGCTAGCTGAGAGCCCGAGAGCCGTAGATTCGGTGTTGAAGGCGCAAGAATACATGCGTCGATGTAGGGATGTGTCTCAGAGCGTTCAGTAGCGGTTGGTGATGCGCTCGCTCTGTCCATGAGAGATGTCCGGGTGCGTTTGCATGTAGGGATTTAGGTGACCGACGACTATAATCTCGGCATGACGCTCATCATCACTGTCGTTGACAAAGACCGGGTTGTCCAGGTCTCGGACAGGCGTCTGACGAAGCCTAACGGCGAGGTCATCACCGACAAAACGAACAAGGCGGTGTGCGTCGGGATGGGCCATGTTCACTTCGCCGCTTCCTACACCGGATTGGCCTTCATCGGTAGGGAGAAGCCTGAGAATAGAACCGACTACTGGCTCCTGGAGCACCTGGGTTCCATCGCCAGGGACGGAGAACCGAGCGTGGAACACATCTGCCGCTCTTTATGCCAACAGGCGGACCGTACTTTGTCCAGGTTACGAGGCGACTTCAAACCGCTAGAAGTGATTCTCGCGGGCTATGACCAGAAGAATCGCTGCTTCAGGGCGACCGTATCGAACATGAAGGTCAACGATAGCGGCTTTGTGGAAGTGAGGGACCACTTCGTAAGCGACGTGCAGTGGTTCTACCCTTGGAGCCCCAAGCCAGTCATCTACGTGGCTGGAGCCCTACCCGTGTTCGAGGGGAACGACCCCACGGCGAAAGTCCTCAAGACGAGTCGCGAGAAGGTGGTCCAATACCTCAAGGTCAATCGGAAGAAGCTGGCCGAGCAGCAGGTAGCGGATGCCCTGGTTTGGCTTACGAGGGCGGCCCACACCCATAAGGACTACGGATACCTTATCGGTAGGGACTGTCTATCAGTCGTAGCCTTTCCCAGAGAGCCGCGCAGGCGCGGGCTACTTTCGTATACTGTCGAGTACCCTGCGAAACGTAATAAGGACACTCTGTTCACGTCGTTCTACCACCCGATAGCCGCGTCATCCGTATTCTACGCGCCCCATCTCGCCGACTGGTACATGGACCACATGAATGTGGAGGCGGACATGGATCCGGAAGTACCCGACAGCGCCGAACAGCCATTAAGAAGGGAATTTGGTTCGGCTATGGCTTCCCGCGTGCGAATCAAGATTCACAATCTCCCGAGCCCTCCACCAGAAGGTTAGAGTTTTAGATGTCCTTGTGACAAACCAGCGCAAGCTCCATCTCGGGTACCTGGTGGCACAGTATTCAGGTGCGGAAGGTCAGCTTCGGGGCGTATGGATAACTGGTAGATTACGCGGATATGGTACGCGTGCTGTTCGTATGCATGGGAAATATCTGTCGTTCGCCGGTTGCCCAGGGCGTCTTCGATGAACGGGTGCTGCGCGAGGGGCTGGAAGGTGAGATAGAGGTCGACTCCGCCGGGACCCACAGCTTCTATCATGCTGGGGGGCCGCCGGACTCACGGGCTATCCGGAGCGCGGCGAGCCGGGGGGTGGACATAAGTTCCCAGAAGGCGCGCCGCCTGGTGCCGGAGGACTGCCGGCGCTTCGACTATATCCTGACGATGGACGAGGAGAACTACCGCGCCGTCGCAGGGCTCTGCCGCCGACGCGATGTGGTGGTCCGGCCGTTTCTGGACTACGCGGCGGACTCGCCCGAGACCGAGGTCCCGGACCCGTACTATGGAGATCCCGGCGGGTTCGAGCGCGCGATGGACCTGATAGAGGAGGCGTCACGAGGACTTCTGGGGGAGATCCAGGATAGAGTCGCGAAGAGCCGTGTCTGAGCGTTTGATCTCCGACGGCGTCGAGGCGCATCTCGGGGAGCGTCTGCGTTCCGCGCGTCCGCTCGGAGGCGGCTGCATCGGTGAGGTCTACCGGCTGGAGCTTGAGGACGGCACTCTGCTGGTCGCCAAAGTGGACCGCGAGGCCGAGTCGCATTTGGAGCGCGAGGCGTACATGCTCCGCTACCTGCGCGAGAAGAGCGGGTTGCCCGTACCGGAGGTCTATCACGGCTCGGAGACGCTTCTCTTGATGGAGTTTATCGAGGGCGCGAACAGCTTCTCGGAAGGGGCGGAGCGCCACGCCGCCGAGTTGCTCGCCGGGTTGCACGGGGTCACGGCCGATGCCTACGGCCACGAGCAGGACACCCTCATCGGCAGCCTGAACCAGCCGAACCCGTGGACGAACAGTTGGGTCGAGTTCTTCCGGGACCAGCGCCTCCTTTATATGGCGCTGGTCGCCCATGATGCCGGCCGTATGACGTCTCAAGACTTGAAAAAGGTAGAGCGGCTCGCGGAGCGGCTGGATGGGTTGATCGAGGAACCGGAACGTCCCGCGCTCATTCACGGCGACGTCTGGAGCGGCAACGTGTTGTCGAAGGGAAATGGGATCACCGCCTTCCTGGATCCTGCCATCTACCACGCCGACCCCGAGATGGAACTGGCCTTCATCAGCCTCTTTAACTCGTTTGGCGAGTCGTTCTTCGAGCGCTACGCGGAGATCCGGGAGATACCTGCCGGATTCTACGAGACTCGCCGGCACGTCTACAGTCTCTACCCGCTTCTGACCCACGTGTACTACTTCGGCGGCGGCTACCTGGACTCGGTGCGAAGTACATTGCGCCGGTTCGGTTTCTGAACCTTTAACGCAGCAGGCGTGAGCCGCAGATCAGAACCACTGCGTCTTCCAGCAGGGCGAGGAGCGGGTCGGGTACTCCGGTCTTTTCAGCAACGAGCGCTCGCAGCCGCTCGCCAGCGAAAGCCGACGTGACTGCGGCTCCGGCCCCGATGATGCCGCCCAGGACGGACGAACGATTTTCTGAGGCGAACAGTGTCGTACCCGCGATCGCGCCGGACGCCATCCGTCCTAGCAGGGGCAGCGCGGCGGTTCGACTCGGAGTCATGGGTAGCTTGTCGCCCAGTAACTCCCCGAATTGCAACACCCGCAGCGTCGTGGATACCGGGCGCGAACCGAGCATCTGGAACGGAGTGTCTTCCACGTTGTCGAGGCGGCCGGTCGCGACGGCCCGGCTCACCACCGCCGGGGCCGACATCGAGCGTAGCCCGCCAATGGCACCGAGCCCCAGGGTCTTCGCAAACACCGATCCGCCCATGATCGTCCTTCCCTGAACAGCATCGCTAGGCCAGCGCGCTCCACACTTCGAGCTTGGTCTTGACGTGCCTTATGACTTCCTCGGTGAACTCCGTGGTGCCGGCGGAGCCGCCGAGGTCCGCCGTCTTCACGCCGTCCAGTATGGTCTCGAACGTGGCCTCGTAGATGGCGCGGGAGACGCGGCTCGCCTCCTCCTCGTGGAAGAAGGTGAGGAGGCCAGCGCCGGCCAGGATCATCGCCATCGGGTTCGCAACGTCTTTGCCTTCGAGTGAAGGAGCCGTGCCGTGCGGCGCCTCGGCCATGACGGTCTCCGGGTTCTCGTCTTCGTCCAGTGAGATCAGTAACGACTCCGCACCCGCGATGGAGCCGAACATCTGCATGACGAGGTCCGAGATGCAGTCGCCGTCACGGTTTAGCGTCGGGATGACGAGCGGCTCGCCGTAGGTCGTCAGTAGCAGCGCGTAGGTCGCATCTATTAGTTGCGGGTCGTAGCGCACGTCGCGGTTGTTCTCCGCGGCGCGGTCCATCTCTTCCTTGAGCATGCCTTCGTAGACGGGGGAGACGGTGTATTTGGGGCCGCCGAAGACCTTCGCCCGCATCTTGCGCGCCTGGATGAACGCGAACTCGGAGACGCCCCGGCATACGCGGCGTGAGATCTTCTCTGTCCGGTACGCTATTTCGTCGAGTCCTTCACCCTCGCGCCACTCTTCCGCGCCGTATGCGTCGTCCACGGCCATCCGCACGACGGAGATCGGCGCGTGGACGCCCGTAACGGGGTTGACGCCGGGGATACGCCGTCCCGTCCGCACTATTACGGTCCCGTCTATCCCTTTCCGCAGAATGGCGTTGGGCGAGCCGACATCGCCGGATGTTTCAGGGGTGACGGTGGCGGCCTTGATGCCGAAGCCGGACTCCTTCATCGCCGCCGCCGCGTCGTGGACCACCTGATTGTCCGTGGCCCGGCGGTTCTCCAGCGAGAGGTCGAAGCGCTTGAGATCTATCTCGATCCCGGTCACCGCCGGGTCGAGGACGCGCAGCGCCTCCTCCAGCAATTCCTGGCCTGTCTGATCACCCTCCATCACAACGATGGTCCTTACATCCAATTCGCACCTCTGACTTAGACTCGCTTAGACGTAGATCCTGAACTTTCGCCTAGTATACGATCCCGTGGCGCCGTCTACGTGCGGCGTACCCGGGCGCGCAGGGCTGAGAAGGCCAGACCAAACGACACGAGGCCCACGGCGGCTACGGCTCCGATAGCGCGCAGCAGGTCGGACGCCGTCCAGCCGTCGGAGATCAAGGCCCGGAGTCCCGCGAGCAGGTAGGTGACGGGGTTGTAGTCGGCGACGGTGGAGAGCCAACCGGTGAGCGCGTCCTGCGGCAGGAACGTCGTCGTCAGGAACGCAAAGGGGAAGAAGAGAATGAACGACGAGTTCACCGCCGCCGGGTTTCCGGTTCGGAGCGCGATGGTGTATGGGAATCCGGTGAACGCAAGGCCCCAGAGACCGGCGATGAGCAGGAACGCGACGACGCCCAGAGGTCCGGTCGCAAAGCCGACGCCGAGCACGAAGCCCAGAACGAGCACGGGTATCGAGAGGGCAATAACGAGGGTGAGGTCGGCGATCATGAGCCCGAGCAACAGGCTGTAGCGGTTTACCGGTGAGACGAGCAGCCTATCGAAGTAGCCGGATTGTATGTCCGTGACGAGCGCCGAGGCCCGTGAGATTCCAGTTACGGCGAAGACGATGGCGACGGGTAGCTGGAAGGCCTTGAAGTCGTCCACCCCGGCGAACGAAGAGATGTCCGACAGGGCGCCGACGTTCACGGCGAAGAAGAAGATCGGCACGATGAGCGCCGGTACGAGCGCCTCTGGCTCGCGCGGAATGGCCCGGAGAGCCCGCCCCGCAACGCTCAAGAGGTCTCTCCAGAAACCGGCGGGCCGGGCGCTGACGGAGCCCTCGTTCGAGAGGTGTGCGGTCGAGGGGGTCTGGGTACTCACTCGGACTCCTTTTCGTCGGTGCTGAGCAGCCGGTTGCCGGTAACTTCCAGGAACACGTCATCCAGGGTCGGCGTGCGAAGTGTTAGCCCTTCTACGGCGACGCCGGACTTCTCCAGCGCAAGGGCGACGCGGCCCACGACCTGGGAGCCCTCGGGGGTGACGATGGTGATCTCCTCTCCGTGCACCTCCACCCGCTGGACGGCTTCTAGCCCCCTGAGCCGGTCCACTGCCCCGTCAAGCTCTCCGCGGGTCCTGACGATGACCAGATCGTCGCCGATGGAACGCTTTAGCTCGGCGGGGGTACCCTCGGCGACTATCCTGCCCTTGTCGATGATGCCCACGCGGTCAGCCAGACGGTCGGCCTCTTCGAGGTACTGGGTGGTCAGGAAGATCGTCACGCCCAGCTCGGTGTTGAGCCGGCGCACCTCCTCCCAGACCTTTGCGCGGCTGATCGGGTCCAGCCCCGTGGTCGGCTCGTCGAGGAACAGCACGTCCGGGTTGTGGACAAGCGCCGCGGCGAGGTCCAACCTCCGCCGCATCCCGCCGGAGTAGCTGCCTACCCGCTGGTCGAGCGCGTCCCCGATGTCTATTAGCTCCCGCAGGTCTACGAGCCGGCGTTCTATCTCCTTGCTCTTGAGCCCGTACAGGCGGCCCTGAAGGCGCAGTATCTCGGCCCCGGTCTGCTTGGCGTCCAGCGCCGCTTCTTGCAACGCGACGCCTATCCTGAGCCGCACGCCGCCGGGGTCGGTGGCGATGTCGCGGCCGGCTACCTCGGCGCGTCCGGCGGTCGGCGCCAGAAGCGTTACCAGCATCCGCACCGTGGTGGTCTTGCCCGCGCCGTTTGGGCCGAGGAAACCGTAGATTTCTCCAGGCTCGACGCGCAGGTCCACGTTGTCCACCGCCGTGTTGTCCCCAAACTTCCGAACCAGGCCTTCCGTTCGGATCGCCGGTCCCTTCGCCTCGATGTTCGGCGCGCTCACGTCCTCGTCACTTCTCTTTGCTCCTCCACTGTTAAGCGGGCCGGCCTGGACCAGCGTCGCCGGGTTTGATGTGCTTGGTTAATTATCCTGCCGCACGGGTGGTTTCCCTACACCGTTCTCTTTCACACACGGGCGAAAAAGATAAATTCCGGCCCGTCCCGGCGGCTGTTTAGGTGAAGAGATCTATGAGCTGCAAATTCTCGAACTCGGCGGCGAGGGTGGGGGAGAGCGGGGTCTGGCTCTTTTGCTCGCTCATCTTCTCCGCAACCTCCAAGAATGCCGCGACCGGGCCAGTTGCCGTGACGTCCCGCCGCTTGAGGGCGACTATGGACCGGACAAGCTCCGGGTTTTCTTCGACCGGGATCATGACGAGGTTCCCGGCCGCCACGCTCCTGACTATAGCCGTCCGGGGCAGGAACGACACCCCGAGCCGGTACTCGACCATCCTCTTGGCTGCCTCTATGTTGTCTACCTCCATCGTCCGCAGCTCCCGGATGCCCGCGTTTCGGAAGAGCGCGTGCGTCTGCTCGTAATAGCTGGAGTCGTGGTCGAAGAAGATGATCTGCTCCTCCCCGATCTCCTCCAGGCCCGCCGCCCCTCTCGACGTAAACCTGTGGCCGGGGTCCACGACCAACACCAACTCATCCTCGTACAAGGGCAGGCTCTCGGTCTCGGGGTGGTTCATCGCCCGCGTCAAGCCTAGCTGGACCTCTTCCCTTAACGTCATCTCCAGTATCTCCTCGGAATGCCCCGTCCGCACCGAAACCGTTACTTTCGGGTAAGTAGCCGCGAACCGCTCTAATAGCCCCGGCAACGCATACGTCCCGACCCCCGGCGAGGCCCCCAGCAACAACCGCCCGCCAGATGCTTCCCGTAGCTCCGCCAGGTGCTGCTTCCCCTGCTCGAAGCTGGTGACTATCCGCTCCGCGTAAGGCAAGAACTCCCGTCCCGCCTCCGTCAGCCGCATCCCCCGGCTCGTTCTGACGAAGAGTTGATCGCCGACCTCCTCCTCGAAAGCCTTTAGCCGAGCCGTTAGCGTCGGCTGCGTCAGAAACATCTCCTCCGCCGCCCGGCTCAAGTTGCCGAGCCGAGCCACCGCCAGAAAACACTCCACCTGCCTGAAGAGCACCCTCACCTCCAATATAGATTTCTTCTATAACAATAATTCAAGCAAACAATTGGACCAATGGCAAGCAGGTTGGTATCTTGCTGGCAAGGTGGAAACGAGGAAAGGGAAAGGAATTTTATGATTCCCGTACAGTACAGAGACTCTCAGACAGAGGAGATCATCGAGCGCCGGTACGAGGAGGGCGCTCCGGCGATTGGGAGCAGGGTGTGCATAGGGTTCGGCGAATATCAGGTTCTGTTTCGGTGGCGATGCGTGCCGACCTCGTGCATCGTGTATGTGAGGCGCGCCGAACAGAAGATGCAGGCCAGCCAGGCGGCCTAGAGGCCGCATCGGGCTCCAAGCGTCGAGTGCGGCGTCTTGCTAGAGTAGTTTGGCTTTAGCGGAAGCCGTAGGAGATCCAGAGAGGAGTCCGTAAATTATGGAGACTAAACAGCAGTTCGGAGAGGGGGTCGAGATATCGGCCCCCATTTCTGATGAGTTCGCGGAGATCCTTACGCCCGAGGCGGTCGCTTTCGTGGCGAAGTTGGCGCGTGAGTTCACCGGGCGGGTCGATGAAGTCCTCCAGAAGCGTCACGAGCGGCAGGAGAGGATCAGTGCTGGCGAGATGCCGGACTTCCTGCCGGAGACGAAGGAGATCCGGGAGGGCGACTGGAAGATAGCCTCGATCCCGGACGACTTGCAGGACCGGCGAGTGGAGATCACCGGCCCGCCGGATCGCAAGATGCTCATCAACGCGCTCAACTGCGGCGCCCCAACGTACATGACGGACTTCGAGGACGCCAACTGCCCAACGTGGCAGAACATGCTCGACAGCCAGATCAACCTGCGCGACGCCATCCGCCGCACTATCACCTTCGATGACCCCAATAGCGGCAAGCATTACGAACTGAACGACGAGGTCGCCGTCCTCATCGCCCGCCCCCGCGGCTGGCACCTGTTCGAGAAGCACATGACGGTTGACGGTAAGCAGGTCCCGGCGGGTATCTTCGACTTCGGGCTGTACTTCTTCCACAACGCGCAGCCGCTCCTGGACATTGGCAGCGGCCCGTACTTCTACCTGCCGAAGATGGAGAGCCATCTTGAGGCGAGGCTGTGGAACGACATCTTCGTCATGGCGCAGGACGAGCTCGAAATACCGCGGGGGACCATCAAGGCGACGGTTCTGATCGAGACGATCATGGCGACGTTCGAGATGCACGAGATCCTTTACGAGCTGCGCGAGCACTCCTCGGGCCTGAACTGCGGCCGGTGGGACTACATATTCAGCTATATCAAGAAGTTCCGCGAGCACGATATGCTCCTCCCGGACCGCAACTCGGTGACGATGACCGTGCCGTTCATGCGGGCGTACTCGCTGCTCACCATCAAGACGTGCCACGAGCGCGGCGCGCACGCGATGGGGGGGATGGCGGCCCAGATACCGCGCAGCGACGACCCGGAGTGGACGGAGTTCGCCAACAACAAGGTGCGCGAGGACAAGGAGCGCGAGGCAAAGGACGGACACGATGGGACGTGGGTGGCGCATCCCGGTATGGTTCCGCTCGCCAAAAAGGCGTTCGACGAGTACATGCCGCAGCCGAACCAGCTCGACAAGATGCCCGACGTTAGTTCTTCGGCGGCGGAGTTGCTGGAGAAGCCGGAGGGTGAGATCACGATGGACGGCTTCCGCAACAACGTCTCCGTGGGCGTACAGTACCTCGCGGCCTGGCTCGCGGGGCGGGGCGCGGTCCCTGTCTACAACCTCATGGAAGACGCGGCTACGGCGGAGATCAGCCGCGCCCAGGTGTGGCAGTGGATCCACCACGACCAGGGCGTCCTCGAAGACGGCACCGAAGTCAACGAGGAACTGTTCCGCGAAGTGCTCGACGAGGAGCTTGAGAAGATAAAGGATATCGTCGGTGAGGAGCGCTGGGAGACCGACGAGTTCGGCAAGGCCGCCGAGTTGTTCGACAAGATCTCCACCGCCGACGAGTTCGTCGAGTTCCTGACCCTCCCCGGCTACGAGCTTCTGGACTGAGGAGCGGAGATCCCCTTCCTGACCGACACGACGATGAGGATCGGCGGCCATATAGTCAGGCCGCCGGTCCCCGTCCTCCTGCCCCGGAGCGTGGGCCACGTATCTTGCGCGTCCGCTATGCACATATGTGAGCACCTATGTGCGTGATGCAAGTCGTTTGCAGATAAATGCTATTGGAAGGAGAGGTAGTGGATAGAGAGCAGCAGATCAGGGATATAGAGAAGAGCTGGGAGGGCGAGCGCTGGGCGGGGATAGAGCGACCGTACTCGGCCGAGGACGTGGCGAAGCTCCGGGGCTCGGTGACGATAGAGCATACGCTGGCGCGGCTCGGTGCGGAGCGGCTCTGGGAGTTGATGCACACGGAGGAGTATGTCAACGCATTGGGCGCCTTGACGGGCAACCAGGCGGTGCAGCAGGTCAAGGCGGGTCTCAAGGCGATCTACCTGAGTGGCTGGCAGGTCGCGGCGGACGCGAACCTCTCGGGGCAGATGTACCCGGACCAGAGCCTGTACCCGGCCAACTCCGTGCCGCACGTCGTGAAGAGGATCAACCAGGCGTTGCAGCGGGCGGATCAGATCCATCACGCCGAGGGCAAGAACTCCGTCAACTGGTTCGCTCCAATCCTCGCCGACGCGGAGGCCGGTTTCGGTGGCGCGCTCAACTGCTTCGAACTGATGAAGTCCATGATCGAAGCCGGGGCGGCGGGAGTACACTTCGAGGACCAGCTCTCCAGCGAGAAGAAGTGCGGCCACATGGGCGGCAAGGTCCTGCTGCCAACGGCGCAGGGCATCAGGAACCTCATCTCCGCGCGGCTCGCGGCGGACGTTATGAATGTCCCGACAATCATCGTCGCCCGCACCGACGCCGACGCGGCCAACCTCATCACGAGCGACGTGGACCCGACCGACCACAAGTTCCTCACCGGTGAGCGGACGATGGAGGGCTTCTACCGGGTGAACGCGGGCATAGATCAGGCCATAGCCCGTGGCCTCTCTTACGCGCCCTACGCCGACGTGATCTGGTGCGAGACTTCGGAGCCGAACCTGGACGACGCACGCACTTTCGCCGAGGCCATACACGCGGAACATCCCGGCAAGCTGCTGGCTTACAACTGCTCGCCGTCGTTCAACTGGAAGGCAAAGCTCTCCGACGAGGAGATCGCCACCTTCCAGAGGCAGCTCGGGGCGATGGGCTACAAGTTCCAGTTCATCACGCTCGCAGGCTTCCACGCCCTCAACTTCAGCATGTTCGAGCTGGCGCGCGACTACGGGGAGCGGGGCATGGCCGCCTACTCCGAGCTTCAGCAGAAGGAGTTCGCCGCCGAGAAGTACGGCTACACCGCCACCAAGCATCAGCGCGAGGTCGGCGCGGGCTACTTCGACGAGGTCGCCCAGGTCGTCGCCGGCGGCGCCGCCTCCACCACCGCCCTCACCGGCTCCACCGAGGAGGCCCAGTTCGACACGCCGGAGGACCCGAACACGGGCCTGCCGGGCTCTACGGAGAACGAACAGTTCGTCAAGTAGCTTCTAGCAACGTTTGGCTAGCAGGATCAGCAGAGGGGCCGGTTCGCCGGTCCCTCTTTTCGTGCATAATCCCGCTATGAGACTTCGAACCAGGCAAGAACGGCTGCTGCCGGACGGCGTCCCACTTTACGTTTGACTCTACGACAACGGCGGCGTGATCGCCGGACGTTATACGGTAGTGTTCACGGGCCTACTCTCGATCAAGAAGCCTGGTGAGTATCCATATCTGACTATGGACGAGGTCGGGGAGGGCGCGTTCAGACATGGGCTACCACCTTACGAGACGTTCGGGTCGGAGATCCCATTCCAGGACCTTCCCGAAGGATGCCGGCGCTTCGTGCTCGAAACTTACCGGGAGGCGTGGGACCTGTAGCCGCGCTCCGAGGTAAGAAAATGGACCGGGTTATCCGGTCCACTGCAGTTCCCGCGAAAACTACACGGGTACGTCGAGGACGATCTTGCCGATCCCCGAACCTTCTTCCATGTGGTTCATGGCGGCGGTCGCCTCTTCGAGCGGGAAGGTCTCGTTGATGACCGGGTGCAAGTCCTTCTCCGCGTAGAGGTCCAGCATCGCCCCGAACTCCTCCGATGTCCCCATCGCCGTGCCGCGCACCTCTAGCTGCTTCAAGAAGATCTTCGGCAGCACCAGCTTCTCCACCGGACCCGCCGTCGCCCCGAAGCTCACCACCCGGCCGCCGGGTTTCGCTATCGTGACGAGCGTATCGAAAACTTCGCCGCCGATGGAATCAACCGAGAGGTCCACGCCGCCGGTCATACCGCGAAGCTCCTTCGACCAGTTCTCGGTGTTGTAGTTGACGCCGCCTTCGGCCCCAAGTTCTTTCGCTTTCTCGATCTTCTCGTCGCTCCCGGAGGTAACGAACACCGTGGCGCCTAATGCTGCCGCGATCTGGACGAGGAAAGTAGCCACGCCGCCACCGATCCCCGGAATGACGACCGTCTCTCCGGCCTGCAACTCCCCGCGCGTTACGAGCGCCCGGTACGCCGTGAGCGCCGCGAGCGGGATCGCTGCTGCCTCCTCGTGCGAGAGGTGCGAAGGTTTGGGCAAGACGTGATCCGCCGGCGCCTTCACGAACTGGGCGTAGGTTCCATCGTCCGGCAGACCGAGTATCCGGTACTCTTTCCCCGGCACGCGCGGGTCATCGCCCCAGTAGAGCGCCGGGTTGATAACCACCTCCGTGCCTTCGCCCGGACCATCCGCGCCGTCGCCGCGCGCCACGACCTCTCCGGAACCGTCGGAGCCGAGCGTAACGGGCAGGGCGTCGGGCTTTGCGCCGGGGTACATACCCCGCGTCACGAACACGTCGCGGCGGTTCAGGGCGGCGTTACGCAGCCGGACGACCACCTCGCCGGGACCCGGTTCCGGCTCCGGTACGTCCTCGTAGGTAAGGTTCTCCGGTCCTCCGAGTTCGTTCAAACGAACGGCTTTCATGTCCTCTCCCTTCGGTCGCTCAGGTTTCGAGTACCAGCTTAAAGGTTTTCGCGGCCTCGCACCGACGAAGAGAGCGCCGGTCAGATTCCTAACTGACCGGCGCTCTCTTCGCTGCGCGTATATTTCGGGCCTGACGGTTACACGAACGCGGAGATGCCGGTTACGTCGCGACCGACGATGAGGGACTGGATCGTGTCGGTGCCCTCGTAGGTGTACACGATCTCCATGTCCGAGAGATGCCGGGCGACGTGGTACTCCAGCAGCACGCCGTTCCCACCCATTATGTCGCGGGCGTCGGAGCAGACCTGCTTGGCCTTTTTGGCGTTGTTCATCTTGGCGAGCGAGGCCTGCGGGCCGGTCATCTTGCCCTGTTCCTGAAGCTGGGAGAGCCGGTAGGTCATGAGCTGCATGTTGGTGATCTCGGCGAGCATGTTGGCGAGCTTGTTCTGGATTAGCTGGAAACTCGCTATCGGCTTGCCGAACTGCACCCGCTCCTTGGCGTACTGGAGGGCCGCCTCGTAGGAGGCGATGGCGTGCCCGATCGCCTCCCACGCCACACCGCCGCGGGTGGCGGTCAGCACCTTGTTCGTGTCCTTGAAGGAGTTGGCGAACTCGAGCTTGTTCTCCGCCGGCACTCGCACGTCTTCCAGGTAGATGTCCGGCTGCCAGACGGCCCGCTTGCCCATCTTCCCCTTTATCAGCTCGGTGGAGTATCCTGGATGGTGCTCTCCGTTCTCGTCTTTCTCCAGTACGAATCCCTTGACCTGACCGTCCTCTTCGTCGCGCGCCCAGATGATGACCAGGTCCGCGAAGGTGGCGTTGCCGATCCAACGCTTCTTGCCATTGATGACCCACTCGTCGCCCTCGCGCCGCGCCGAGGTCTCGAGCATGACCGAGTCGGAACCGTGGTTCGGCTCGGTGAGGCCCCAGGCCCCGATCTTCTCCATCCGCGCCATCGGCGGCAGCCACCGCTCTTTCTGCTCCTCGCCGCCGCAGATTGCGATGGTCCCCATCGCGAGCCCCGAATGGACCCCGAAGAACGTGTTCAGGCTCCCATCACCCCGCGACATCTCTATCGCCACGAGCCCGGCCGCCGTGTGGCTCATCCCCGGACAGCCGTAGCCCTCGATCGCGCCGCCCGCGATGCCAAGCTCCGCGACCTTCGGGACCAACTCGAACGGGAACTCTGCTTTCTCCCAGTACTCGTTGATGATCGGGATGACCTCCGCGTCCGCGAACGCCCGGACCTTGTCGCGCACCTCGCGCTCCTCGTCCGTGAACAGGTCATCCAACACGTAATAATCGGTCCCCAGAGACCGGGTAACGTCGGCGATCACTTACTCCTCCTTCTCTAGCCCTTCCACAACCCAACTCTAGCACGCCAACCACGCCGCCAGAGCCGGAAAAAACTTTACCTGTTCTTATTATCCATGTTATTATCAATTTTGATAAGTTCTTCGAGAAAGAGGGAACATTGGCCGAGCGAGTGGAGAAGGTAGCGGGGGAGAGGACGACGCCGAAGGATCTCTTTCTGAGCGAGGTCAAGACGCGGGATATTTTTCCGTTGCTTATACTGCATCTCGTGAGGGAGAAACCGGAGTACGGCAACAGCATAATGGCGCGGATACGCGAGATCAGCGCCGGCGCCATGAGCGTCTCGCCGAACACGATCTACCCGCTGCTCAGACGTTTGGAGGAGAAGGGTTACGTGAAGGGCAAATGGGAGCGCCCGGACACCAGGAGCCGCCGTTTCTACACCATCACGCCGAGCGGAGAGAAGAAGTACGATGAGATAAGAGGAAGATTCGAGGCGCACCTCTTGAGGGTAAGAGAAGCCATCGAGTCCATGCACAAAGAGCTCTACGGTTAGATCGGGAAAGGGAGTTGAATGACGCATAGCATACGGAAGGTAGCAGTCCTCGGGGCCGGCACGATGGGAGCAGCCATAGCCGCGCACTGCGCGAACGCGGGCCTCGAAGTAGACTTGCTGGACATCGCGCCATCCGACGGCGACGATAAGGATGCGGTCGTCAAGGGCGGTTTCGACCGGATGAAGAAGGCTCGTCCGGCGGCGTTGATGAGCAAGAACGTCGCGGAGCGCATGAGGATCGGGAACTTCGACGACGACTTCGACCGGGTCGCGGACGCCGACTGGATCGTCGAGGCCATCATCGAGAAGCTGGAGCCGAAGCGCCAGCTCATGCAGCGCGTCGAGGAGACCGCCAAAGAGAGCGCCATCATCTCCTCCAACACCTCCGGCATACCGCTGCACCAGGTCGCGGAGGGGCGTTCGGAAGGTTTCAAGAAGCGTTTCCTCGGGACGCACTTCTTCAACCCGCCGCGTTACTTGAAGCTCATGGAGATCATCCCGACCGAAGACACCGACACAGAGATAGTCGAAGCTGTGAGGAACTTCGGGGAACGGGTGCTCGGCAAGGGCGGCGTCATCGCGAAGGATACGCCCAACTTCATCGGCAACCGGCTCGGGAGCTTCGCCGGGATGCAGTCTGTGACGTATGCGTTCGAGAACGGGTACGGCATCGAGGAGATCGACGCCATCACCGGCCCGCTCATCGGCCACCCGAAGACCGCCACGTTCCGGCTCAACGATCAGGTCGGCCTGGATATCGCCGTCGGCGTCGCCGAGAACCTCTACGAGGCCGTCCCGGAGGACGACGCGCGCGAAGACCTTAAGCCGCCGCCGAAGCTCAATGAGATGCAGGAGAAGAACCTGCTCGGCAACAAGACCGGCGCCGGTTTCTACAAGCGGGACAAGCGCGACGGAAAGACCGTCTTCGACGTGTTGGACCTGGAGACCTTCGAGTACAAGCCGGCCGAGAACCCGGAGATCCCGATAGTCGGAGAAGCGCAGAAACAGGGCGACCTTCAGGCCCGGCTTCGTTTCCTCATGGAGAAAGCCGACGAGGACCGGCACGCCCGATACATCCGGGACACACTGCTACCGTACATGGCGTACGCGTCGCGGCGGGTACCGGAGATATCCGACACTCTGGAGGACGTGGACCACGCGATGGAGTGGGGTTTCGCGCACCAGACCGGGCCTTTCAGAACCTGGGACCTGCTCGGCGTCCGCGAGACGGTGGAGAAGATGCAGACACTCGGCATAGAGGTCGGCCCCTGGGTTAAGGAGATGCTCGACGGCGGCAACGAGAGCTTCTACAAGACTGAGAACGGCACGGAACAGCAGTTCAGCCCGGTGAGCAAGCAGTACGAGCCGGTACGCGAAGACCCGATGTACGTCTCGCTTGACCGGCTGCGCGAGGCGGGCAAGGAGCTTGCGCGCAACGACTCGGCCAGCCTGCTAGACCTCGGGGACGGCGTGCTATGTCTGGAGTTCCACTCAAAGGGCAACTCCATCGACGGCCCGATGGTCGAGATGGGTAACCGGGCGCTCGCGGAGATGGAGCGCGATGACGTGGTCGGGATCGTCATCGGGAACGAGGGCCGTAACTTCTGCGTCGGGGCGAACCTCGGCGAAGTGGCGCACGCGGTGCAGAATGGAGCGCTGGATCAAGTCGAGAAAAGTATCGGCGCCTTGCAGAAGCTGCTAATGGATTTCCGGTTCGCGTCGAAACCCATGGTCGCCGCCCCGCGCGGCCAGACGCTCGGCGGAGGGTTGGAGATATGCCTGCACGCGGATCGGATCGTGGCGGCTGGCGAGACGTACATGGGTCTCGTGGAGGTCGGTGTCGGGCTCATACCGGCGGGCGGCGGCACGAAGGAGATGGCCCGCAGGCTCGTCTCCGGCCCGATGCACATCAGCCCGAACATCCCGCCGCTGCCGATGGTGCAGAAGGCGTTCGAGCAGATAGCGATGGCGAAGGTCGCCGCGAGCGCGTTGGAGGCGAAGGAGATGGGCTACCTCGGGGAAGACGACCGGGTCGTAATGAACCCGGATCATCTCCTCTCCGCCGCAAAACGTGAGGTCCACGACCTGGCCGACGGCTACGCCCCGCCCGAGCACGGTAACAACGTGTACGCCGTCGGAAAGACGACCCGCGCTGCGCTGGAAGTCGGCGTCAGGACGTTGCAGTGGGGCCGGTACGCCAGCGAGTACGACGGCGTCATAGCCGGACACCTCGCGCGCGCCCTCACCGGTGGCGACATCAGCCAGCCCCAGTGGGTGACGGAAGAGTACGTGCTGGAACTGGAGAAAAAAGCGTTCCTCGCGTTGCTGGAGAACGAGAAGACCCACGAACGAATCGGTGGTCTGCTGAAGACCGGCAAGCCGATCCGGAACTAGAGCGAGAGAGAGGTAGAGAGATGAGAGAAGCCGTTATAGTTTCTGCGGCGAGGACCGCCGTGGGACGCGCGCCGAGGGGTACGCTGCGGGCGATGCATCCGGTGGATTTGGCCGCCGCCGCGATCCGGGAGGCCGTCAACCGGGCGGAGGGCCTGGACCCCGCGGATGTCGAAGACGTTATCCTCGGGTGCGCGATGCCGGAGGGGACGCAGGGCAACAACATGGCCCGGCTCGCTTCTATACAGGCGGGGATGAGCGAGACCGTTCCGGCCCAGACCGTCAACCGGTTCTGCTCGTCGGGGTTGCAGACCATCGCGAACGCGGCCGAGAGGATCATGACCGGCCAGGCCCAGACTATCCTCGCGGGCGGCTGCGAGCATATGTCCACGACCATCGAGATGCCGAACTTCTCCCCGAGCCCGTCGCTCGTGGAGACCAACCCCGCCGTCTACATGGGGATGGGACTGACCGGCGAGCAGGTCGCCAAAGAGTTCAAGGTGAGCCGCGAGGACCAGGACGAGCACGCTTTCCGGAGTCATCAGCGCGCCAAAGACGCCGTCGAGAGCGGACGCTTCGACGAGGAGATCGTACCGCTCGACGTGAACTTCGACTGGGTGGATGAGAACGGCGAAACTCAGCACTACGAGACCACCTTCAAGCGTGACGAGGGACCGCGCGATACCTCGCTCGAAAAGCTCGCCAAGCTCCCGACGGTCTTCCAGAGGGGCGGCACCGTAACGGCCGGTAACTCCTCGCAGCGCAGCGACGGCGCGGCGGCGGTCGTGGTCATGGACCGGGAGGAAGCCGAGAAGCGTGGTCTCAAGCCGCTGGCGCGGTTTGTTGGGTTCGCGGTCGGGGGTGTGCGGCCGGAGGTGATGGGCGTTGGCCCGATGGTCGCCATCCCGAAGGCGCTCAAGATCGCCGGCCTCACCATCGACGATATAGACCTCGTCGAGTTCAACGAGGCGTTCGCGGCGCAGTTCCTGGCCGTGGTCCGCGAGGTCGGTCTCGATATCGAGAAGACGAACGTCAACGGCGGCGCGATCGCGCTCGGTCACCCGATGGGTGCTACCGGGACCAAGCTCACGGTCCAACTCCTCAGCGAGATGAAGCGCCGCGAGTCGAAGTACGGCATGGTTACGATGTGTATTGGCGGCGGCATGGGCGCGGCCGGTATTTTCGAGAACCTGCAGAACTAGCACGTCAACCACGGGTTATAAACTTGCCAGCGGTCGGCCTTATCCGGTTGGCCGCTGGTTTTTGGAGGAAGGCAGTTTTCTTGACTGACGGTGTGAAGTCTTCGGGACTTGGGACGCAGCCGGTGGGAGAGGCGGCGGAGGTCGCGAGGGGCGTGTACCAGCTCAAGGTTCCGGTGCCGATACCGCTAGTGTTCGTCTCGGCGTATTTGATCCGGGACCCGGACGGCTGGACGCTCCTGGACACCGGCTTCGACTACCCGGAGGGCCGCGCGGCCTGGGAGGCCGGAGCGAAGAGCGTCGGATGCGACCTGCGCCGGGACGTGAGGCGCATCCTGGTGAGCCACTTTCATCCGGATCACCTGGGGGCGGCGCGGTGGTTGCAGGAGTTGTCCGGCGCGCCGGTGTACATGCTGGAAGAGGAGATCGAACACTCCCGCCGTCTCTGGAGCGGCGACGGGCGGAACTTCGAGCTGTTGGTCGAGCACCTGGTTTGGAACGGGATGCCACGTTCGTTCGCGGAGGAGGCGGCCGCAGGTACGCGGACGGACTTAAAGCTTCCGGAGAGGATGGCGGCGCTACACCCGGACGAGGAGGTCCCACTGGGAGAGAGTACGGCCCGCGTTATACGTGCTCCCGGACACGCGGATTACCAGTACATGCTTCACGACGAGGCGCGCGGGATACTGTTCGCGGCGGATCACGTCCTGCTCAAGATCACGCCGAACATCGGCCTCTGGCCGGATTACCTGCCGCACCCGCTCGCCCGCTACATCGAGTCCCTGGAGAGCCTGCGCGGCATGGACGTGAACCTCGTGCTACCCGGACATGGTCCCATATTCCACGATCTCGACGGTCGGATAAACGAGCTTCTCCTCCATCACGAGGAGCGGCTGGAGGTCATGCGCCATGAGATCGAAGGCGGCCTCAGGACTCCTTTCGAGGTCTCGCGCAAGGTGTTCCGCGACGACCTCACCCTGTATGAGCATTGCTTCGCGCTTGCCGAGACCCTGGCGCATCTGGATCACCTGGTTCTCGAAGGCCGGGCGGAGCGCTTCGAGGAAGAGACGGTTACTTTCCGGGCGCCCTGACTCAGAGCAGGAGGAGTGTCAGGAGGCCGATGTAGGCGGCTCCGGCGACGGCGAACATCAGGCCGAACTTCCAGTTCTTCTTTGGTCCGGCCTCTATGGGGTGCAGCCCCGTGAGCCTGGACAGCATCGTCACGGCGTTCGAGAACGGAGTGTTTAGGATGGCGACCTGGGCGCCGATCAGGATCGCGGCGGCCCACAACGCGGGGGCCGGTCCGCCGTTGAGCGGGAAGGCGGCGTTGATAAGCAAGACCATCGGGACGACGTGGATCCCACATATGAACCCCACCGTCGTAATGATTGCGAGCGCGGGCGCGACGAGCGCGTCCGGCAGCGAAGAGAGCATGCTCCCCAGTGGCGCGAGCGCGCCGAGGGCTTCGAGCGAGAGCACCAGTATCCCCGCCGACGTGAACAACGCGAACTCCGAATGCGAGGACGTGAGAGAATCGCGCGTCTCGCGAAGTAGCCGGTTTATGGGTGAGGCGCGGCGTGTGAGGGCGGAGGCGAGCAGGGCGATGAACGCCACGACCACCGCTACCGTTACGGCGATGGTGGCGGTTAGTGGGAGCTCCGGCAGGAGTACGTTCGCGGCCGCGACCGCCCCGACGAGCAGCAGCGGGTACAGGAGCACCGCCGCCGTGTCGCGGTCGAGACGCGCATCCGGAGATTCTTCGACCTCGCCTCTCTCTCGCTGGGCGGCGAGCAACAAGACCGGCAGGCCGAGCGCGACGAAGGGGAGTGTTACGGCCAAGAGGCCAGGGTAGGAGACGCCGGTGAGGGTTACGGTGGTTGCCGTCAGGAGGTTGAGGTTCGTCCATAGGGGGACGAAGGAGAAGCCGCGGGCGGCCCAGTTCAGGGCATCGAGGCGCTCTTTGGGGGCCGCGCGACCGGAGATCACGTCGATCAGCACCAGCGAGCCAACGTCGAGCACGGCTCCGAGGATGTGCCCGAGCGCGCCGGAGGCTGCTTTTATGCCGACTCCCCGGCGCGTCAGGGCGCCCATTAGGGCCCGTATCTGGACCTCGTAGCGGGCGGCCCGGATCGGGTACCCCGCCGCACTCAGAACGAGTAGCACCGCAATGATACCGAAGTAAGCGGGCATCCCCTGGATGAACTCCAGGAGATCGAACCGCCCCGAGAGAACCGCCGCGCCGAGCGCCATCAGAGCCACGACCGCCAGAGAGCGGTGAAACCCGCTCGACCACGGGACCGACATGACGTAGAGCACGGCCCCCGAGAGGAGCAGCATCGCCGTCCCCGCACCCCCCGGCGCGAAAGTGTGCCACACGTACCCGGCCAGAAACATCGTCCCCAGCAGCGGTCGCCAACCGTCGAGGTGCGGTCGCACACCTCCGCGAACGGTCAATCCGCCACTGTCGCGTCTACCGTTGTCCTCTCTTACCTCCGGCCCGCCTCTCTCTATGGACTGCGCCGTGATTCTAGAGCATGTTCACATTTATATCGCCGCGTCCGCGCTAATCTCTATCGGGTAAGCTCTCATATCGGACCACGGAACAGGAGATCCCATGAACATCAACGAGAACGGCGCGGGGACGCTGCAACTCGGCGGCGACCTGCCGGTACGGCGTCTCGGATACGGGGCGATGAGGCTCTGCGGCAGCGGCGTGTGGGGCGAGCCGGAAGACCCGCGGGCCGCCGAAAGCGTACTGCGCCGCGCCGTTGAGCTAGGCATCAACCTCATAGATACCTCCGACGCCTACGGACCCGAGGTGAACGAAGATCAGATAGCCGGTGCGCTACATCCCTATGGTGATGACCTCGTGATCGCCACGAAGGGCGGATTTACCCGGCCGGGACCGGGACGCTGGGAGCCCGACGGCCGCCCCGAGCACCTGAAAGAAGCCTGCGAGGGCAGCCTGCGCCGCCTGAAGCTCGACCGTATAGACCTCTACCAGTTCCACACGCCGGACAGGAACGTCCCGTTTGAGGAGTCCGTCGGGGCGCTGGCGGAGCTTCGAGACGCGGGCAAGGTGCGTCACGTCGGGCTCTCCAACGTGAGCGTCGAGCAACTGGAGACGGCGCGCGAGCTGGTGCCGGTCGTCTCCGTGCAGAACCGCTACAACCTCAACGACCGCTCCTCGGAGCCGGTGCTGGAGGCGTGTGAGGAGCATGGGATCGCGTTTATCCCCTGGTTCCCGCTGGCGACGGGGGAGTTGGCGCGTCCGGGTGGGGCGCTGGATGAGATCGCCGTCGCCCACGACGCCGCGCCCTCGCAGGTGGCCGTCGCCTGGCTGCTCGCGAAATCTCCGGTGATGCTCCCCATCCCCGGAACGTCATCGGTCGAGCACCTCGAAGAGAACGTCGCCGGAGCAGATCTGCACCTGACGGCAGACGAGGTCGCCACACTTACCGGCTGAGGTCCGGCCGGCACAATACAATATGGACTGTCCTACCCGGAGGAGTAGCATGCGGAGGCCGCAAGAAAAGCGGAGATACATCCAGTTGCCAGTCGCCGCTCTGTTGCTCACGGCGGGAGCGCTCCTCGCCGTGGCGTGCGGCCCGATGAACGATGCTCCCTCCGGAGGGAGAGAAAATACCCGTACCGTAACGACTACGGTATCGGGTTCCGACTCAGAAGGGAAAGGCGGAGCGTCCAGGCGTATCCGGGTCGAGATGCTGGCGAAGGACCTGGAAGTCCCGTGGGGGGTTGCGTTTCTGCCGGGTGGTGATGCGCTGGTCACGGAACGCGATTCCGGCAGGTTGCTGCGTGTGAGCGGGAAAGGCAAGGTCGAGAAGGTGCAGAGTATCCCGGAGAACGGGAGCGGGGAGGGTGGTCTTCTGGGACTCGCGCTCTCGCCGGACTACGAGAAGGATGGCCTCGTCTACGTCTATTACACGACCGGCGAAGACAACCGGGTGGGCCGCTTCCGGCTCGGGGAGCAGCCGGAGCCGATACTGACCGGCATCCCCGTGAACACCTATCACGACGGTGGCGGGCTCGCCTTCGGCCCGGATGGGATGCTCTACGTCTCGACTGGCGACGCCGGGAACCCGGAGAACGCACAGGACCGCGACTCGCTCTCCGGGAAGATTCTGCGTATAGAGCCCGACGGTTCCATCCCCGATGACAACCCTTTCCCGGACAATCCCACCTACTCCTACGGACACCGCAACGTACAGGGACTAGCTTGGGCTGAAAGCGGACAGCTCTATGCCAGTGAGTACGGCCAGGACCGTTTCGACGAAGTCAACAAGATCGAGGCCGGCGGAAACTACGGCTGGCCCGAGGTCGAAGGAGAGGGCGGAGAGCCGAAGTACATAGACCCGATCCAGACCTTCGCCACCGACGACGCCTCTCCGAGTGGAGCGACAATACCGAAGGATAGCGCCATACCGCAATGGGACGGAGACTTTCTTATGGCGGCTCTCCGCGGGGCGCGCCTCTGGCGATTGGAGCTGGGACCGGACGGCAACGTAACCGGGAAAGAAGCCTTATTGAAAGGTGAATACGGCCGGCTTAGGAACGTCGTTCAGGCTCCCGACGGCTCCGTTTGGGTCTTCACCAACAACCGTGACGGTCGCGGAAAACCTTCCGAGTCGGACGATCGCATCCTGCGCTTGTCTACCGTGGAGGGATAAAAAACATGATGGACGACGCCTATCCGCACCATCTCGCCGCCTTCGTGCAGGATCGATGGGCGGAGGACGCCGAGCCGTGGCCCGCGCCGCCGGTGCTAGAGCGTTTCATATCCGTCTGTTACCAAGCGAGTTTGCTCTCGGAGGAGGATCGGCCGGTGACGTTTCGGGTGATGCTCTGCGACCCTGATACTCTGCCCCCGCACGAGGGACCGCCGGACGGACTGCACCGGTTGGAGTTCCCCGAGCCTCGGACGTTCGACATGCAGGAGTTACGGCGAATCTCACCAGCCACCGATTACTATCGCTCTCTCGTCGGGGTGAAGCTCGACGAGAATGGGAAACTCAAGATTTGGGGCATCGTGCATTCCGGGCCGCGGTGGCTGAGGGCG
>JBBPZZ010000078.1:0-5217 GCA_038198445.1 Rubrobacterales bacterium | reverse complement strand
TCCACTTTCATCCTCGAAATCCCTCGAAGCGGCCCCGCGCCTCATCCGCATTAACCTACTTGTAAAGGCGCGTTCGACCTCTTGTTACACGCTCTTACCGTTTTCTTAGTATTAAGTGGGATGCTCGTTGCCGCGGTCAGCCTGAAGAGCCGGAGAAGACGTATACTGTGAGAGGGTTTCGAACCACATGATCGAATACGCAATGATCCCGCTTGCCGTCTTCTTACTGTGGGCTGGGCTCGTGAGATACTCGCGGGCGGCCGCAGGCCGTCGGGTCCAGAAACCCAGTCCCGGCAAGGTCCTTATCCTCACGGCCGCCGTGGGCGGCGGACACGAGGCGGCGGGCCGGGCCTTGCAAACCGAGCTGGAACGGGCGGGACATCCGGTTGAAATAGTCGATGGGCTCAAGGCGATGAGCCGGGGTCTGGACTGGTTGCTGGTACGGTTCTACTGCAACCAGGTCAGGAGCACGCCGAGGTCTCTGGCCGCTGTCTTCGCTATAACTTCGACGAAGGCGGGCGCGTGGGCCATACGCGCCTTTGTGGGGCTGCTGTTCGCGAAGCGGCTGCTCAATGTTATCGACGAGAAGCGGCCGGAGGTAGTCATTTCGACTTATCCGCTGGTCACTGGCGTACTGGAGCGCCTCCGCGTTGACGCTGGATTGCGGGCTCCGGCGGTCGCGGTTATTCCAGACTACGGGGTGCATCCTTTGTGGGTGGCGCCGCGGCTGGACCTCCACCTCGTAGTCTCAAGCCGGTCGGTGGAACTCACCGAACGCGCCGGGGGCGCGGCCTCCGTCCTTCGGATGCCCGTAGATCCGGCCTTCCACTCTGCCCCCTCCCGCGACGAGGCCCGTACGGGGTTGGAGATCCCCCGGGAATCCTTCGTGGTCCTGATCGTGGGCGGCGCGTGGGGGATAGGCGACCTCGCGGGGTCCGCGCGCCACGCCGCGAAGGCCGGCGCTTACACGGTCGTCGTGACGGGGGAGAACAGCGGCCTGAAGGAGCGGCTGGAAAAGGAGTTCGGGCGCGAAGAGAACGTGCGGATACTGGGGTGGAGCGAAGACCTGCCCGCGCTCATGGCGGCTTCCGATTGCCTGATACAAAACGCCGGGGGCATGACTTGCATAGAGGCGGTCGAGATGGGTCTTCCGATACTCATGTTCGATCCTATACTCGGTCACGGAGAGCTCAACTGCCGCGTCATGGATCAGGCAGGCGCCGCGACCCTGGTACATGGCGCGGGGGAACTAGGTTCTCTACTGGGGTCCGCCGTCGGGCGGGAGATCTTACTGCCCGTACCGGAGAAGACCGGCGCCCCGGGTATCGTTGAGGCCCTCGAATCTCTATCCGGGGACGCTCTGGTCAGGAACGCGCCACGACCGCTGTCCCGGAGAAGGATAGTGCTCGCCCGGCCGGCTCTTATCTGCGCCGCGGCGCTCGGTTTCTTCGCGTGGTCGGCCTTTGCTTCATCGGGGGTGGCGCTGGCGGCTAAAGCGTTCAGGTTCGACGTACCCGGCTACGACCCCGCCCCGGGAAAGGTATCTCTCGCCGTCAGGGTAGAAGACCCGGCGACCGCGGCGGCGGTCGAGGACTTCGCAACCCGCGAGGAAGTACCCGCCACCATCTTCGCCACCGCCAGCGGCGCTGGAGGACTCCACCCGCGGACGGGGCTCGACTTCGGGGTGGCGGAGCAGCGCGGAGACGGGAAGCTCCACTCTCCGCTGAAGTACAGGGCGGAGGACGAGACCTCCGCATCCGCTGTCGAACAGGCAACCGGCGAGTATCCGAGATATTTCCTGCCTTCTCCGAAGACGGACCTCGCCTCGCTGGCGATGGCTCCTCCACACACCCGGCTTGTGATGGCCGAGCGCGACCACGCTGACGGACCTCGTCCGGGGTTGATCGTCGTAGACTCCTCCGGACTCGGCCCCAAAGCCGCCCAGGCGCGACTGGCCCGGACGTTGCGTGATATTCGTCAGAAGGGACTCCAATGCGTACCGCCCGACAGGCTCTAATCCCCCCCGCCGCCCTCCTGGCCGCCCACGCCGCGCCGTCCATCGCCCTGTTCCCTCCGGGACGGCTCCTGTTCCCCGCCGTCACGCGGGTCGGCGCGGGGAAAGAGGCCGTGGCCCTTACCTTCGATGACGGACCGGACGACTGCCAGGAGAAGTTTCTGAACGTCCTCGAAGAATACGAAGTCCGGGCCACTTTCTTCGCCGTCGGAGAGCAGGCCGAGCGGGACCCGTCCCGGCTCAAGGAGATCTCCCGCCGCGGCCACGAGATAGCGATTCACTGTTACCGGCACCGCAACCACCTGCGCCTGACGCCCGGCCAGACCGTCGAGGACATGCGCCGGGCGCGGGCGGTGATCGAGGACGCATCCGGTGTCTCTACCCGTCTCTTCAGGCCGCCTTACGGCGTCTTCAACGCGGCCTCCTGGATCGAAGCGTCCCGGCAGGGATGGGAGCGGGTGCTCTGGGCGCGCTGGGGGAGAGACTGGGAGGCGTGCGCCACGCCCCGCTCCATAGCGGATGAGATCGGTCTTCCAGTATCCGGCGATGTCCTCCTGCTGCACGACTCCGACCGTTACGCGGCTCCCGGCTCCTGGCGCAACACTCTGGGAGCGCTGCCGCTTATCCTGGAACGTATTTTGTCTCTGGACATACAGGTCCGTCCCGCGGGAGAGTTGCTGGGTCTAAAAGAGTGCTAGGGGTCGCCCTGATCCTCGCCTCCACGTTCGCCTACAACGGCTCGGCGGTGCTGCTCGCCGCCGAGGCGCGCCGCCAATCCGGGGACTCCTCTCTGCTCCTCGCGGTGGGACGGAGGGCTTCCGGCGCGTTCGCCATCTCCATGAACGTCCTGGGCTGGCTGCTGGAGGTCGCCGCGCTCACCATGATCCCCCTGACTCTGGCCCGGCTCCTGAACGCCGCCGGGCTCGTAATGCTGCTCGGGCTGACCCGCCTGACGCTCAAGGAGTCCCTCAGACGCCGCGAACTCATCGGCGTTGTTTTCGTGGCGCTCGGGATAGTGGCCGTCGGATTGGCGCCGCCCCGGCCCGGCAACTCTATCCCGAGTCTCGCGCAGTACGCTTTGCTCTTCGCGGTCCTGGCGCCGGGTATGTTGTTGCCCTACGCGCTGAAGCTCCTCCGCCGTCCGCTGGGCGCCGCCGTGATGGCGACGGCGGCGGGGCTGGCCTACGCGTTGAGCGGCATCCTCAACAAGAACGTCGCCGACGACATCCGGACCTCGAATATGATGGCCCTGTTGGTCCTCGGAGCCTGCATAGCGGCGCTCGGGATCTGGGGTTTCACTATCGAGCTTGAGGCCCTGAAGAACGGCCTCGTCTCGGTCGTGGTACCGATAGTTTTGGCCCTGCACACTATCGTGCCGATTGTCTTCGCCCCGTTCCTCTTCGGCGAGGTCTGGCCCGCCGGGCTTCTGCCGCGCGTCCTTCTGGGAGGAGGCATCTTGCTGACCGTTCTCGGGACCCTGGCGCTCACCAGCGCGCCGGGCCAAACGCCGGTTGGACGCTGAATGTCAGGAGAAACCCGACGTCCTCTTACCGAATTCTTAGAAACGCTCCTTATGCTTACAAGAGATCATGGAATAGAATGCAGACGTAGATTTAACCTGAAGGAAATCTACCTCCCGACCGGCACACGACGCCAGAGTTGACTTGGAGAAGGTAAAAAAGTTTTGAGCACCATAGACAACATACTCTCTTTGATCACCCAGTACGGGTATTTCATCATCATGCTCGGGGTGATGATCGAGAGCATGGGGGTGCCGATCCCCGGCGAGACAATCCTCATAGCCTCGGGGATTCTCGTACAACAGGGGAAGCTCGAACTTGGGTACGTAATCCTTCTCGGCATCATAGGCGCCGTTGTTGGGGACCAGATCGGGTACTGGATCGGCCGCGAGGGAGGACGTCCGTTCGTCCTGCGTTGGGGCCGCTACGTCTTTATTACCCCGGAGCGTCTCGCCCGCGCCGAAGCGTTCTTCGAGCGCCACGGCGGTAAGGCCGTCTTCCTGGCCCGCTTCGTATCCGGGCTGAGGATCTTCGGGGCGCTGGTCGCCGGCATCAGCCGGATGCGATGGAGGACGTTCTTCGTCTACAACGCCCTGGGGGGGGCGGTCTGGGCCACGGCGGTCGTGCTCGTCGGGTACCTCCTGGGTGGAAGCATCAACCTGGTAGAGCGGTGGATAGGACGGGCGAGCGCGCTGCTGGTCATCGCGCTGGTACTGGGCGTCGCCCTGTACCTGGCGTACCGCTGGGTCACGAATCACCCCGAACTCGTGCGCCGGATCGCCGTTCGACTGGGCGGACGGCGCGTGCTGGTTTTCCTGAATACTCCATTCGGGACGTGGCTCCGTGGCAGGTTCGCACCCGGCGAAGTATATGGCCTCACGCTCACGGTCGGGCTTGTCCTCTTCGGCCTCTTCACCTGGGCTTTCGGCGGAATTACCCAGGACGTTCTGGCCCGGGATCCCCTGGTTCGGGTGGACCGCTCGATACTGCGCTTCTTCCACTCTCACGGAAACCCGCATCTAACGGCCGTGGTAAGCGTAGCAGAAGAGATATTCTCCCCCGAGGTGATGCTCCTGGCTGCGGCCCTGGCAGGCGCATTGCTCCTGTTCCTGGGACACCGGCGCAGAGACTTCGGGATGAGCTTCTCCGGAGGTGTTTTGACCGCCACGGCGTTCGGGACCGGCGCGCTCGTGGAGCTATTCAAGCATCTCTTCCATCGTCCGCGTCCCCCGGCCTCCCTGCAGCTCGTCGCCGAGACGGGCAACAGCTTCCCGAGCGGCCACGCCATGACGGCGCTCGTCCTGGGCGCCACCATCTGGTACCTCTTCAGCCTTCGGCCTCCCGTGTATAGATGGGGTTCGTGGCAGGCGAAGGCCAGGATCGGGCTCGCCGCCATCGTGGTGGCGTTGCTGGTCGGCGTGGGGCGCGTCTACACGGGGGCGCACTACCCGAGCGATGTGCTTGCGGGATGGGCTTTAGGCGGCGTGTGGGCTTCGATCTGCCTGACGGCGGCGGAAGTCTTCCGGGGTCTGCGCGCCTCCGGCAGGTAATGGTTCAATGGAGAGAGACGCGCTACACTCACTATCATGGTTACGCTTCAGATTACATGCCGGCATTGCAAAAGCGAAAATATCGTCCGAAACGGGATGACCTCCAACTCAAAGCAGCGCTTTTTGTGCAAGG
>JBBPZZ010000077.1:0-7164 GCA_038198445.1 Rubrobacterales bacterium | reverse complement strand
TCCAGCAAGCCTTCCATGAAACCGCCCCCGAAGGCGTAGCAGTTCTTTGTCGCCGCGCACACCTCGGCGCCGATGAAGTCCGTCGAGGTCCATACGTGGTAGTAGTCCGTGCGGAACGTCGCGGCCAGCTTCTCAAGCACCCTGGAGCGGTCCTGGCCCGAGTAGTAGTCGGAGATCAGGGCCGTGGCCGTCGTCATTATCCCCGCGACGGCCACCCCGAGAAGCGCCCGCCCGGCGAGGATCGCGTATAGGTTGCTGAGAACGAGCCCGGAGCCGCCGGCAAGACCATAGAGGATTACGGAGGAGAGTAGTACGGGCTTGCGTCCGATCCGGTCGATCAGTACGCCCGCTATGGGTCCAAAGGTGAGTATGAAAAGCGCCGGTATCGTGAGGACGAGCCTCACCAGTAGCTCGGCATTCTGCATCCCGGAGAACTGCTCCTGCATGGCCGGTAGCGAAGTTGTAATGGTCGCCCCAGCCATTACGGTGAGGCTGCTCACGAAGAGCAGCACCCACATTACTACCGGTGAATTGCCGGACGAAGTGCCTCGATCGTTTTGATCTGTCGTGGATTGCATTATCTCTTCCTCCTGATTCGAGTAACTCGTAGATCTAAACTTCACGCTATTTTTGGCGCACCGCTGATATGCGCTTCGATAGTACAAATAGTTGCCTGCTGCGCTCCAATGAAGCTGAACGCATAGCCGAGAGGCTCACGCATCCGGGTCGGGAAACCAGCGGCGGATGCCCGCCCGGATCTTCACTACGCGAATCTTTGCCGGGTATCTACCGGGGCTGCGACGACTGACTTAGAGACGGTGACCACGAACTTGCCAGCGACGTGACCTTCCGCGCTCGCCGCCTGTGCCTCCGCCGTCTCCTCCAACGGGAAGGTCTTCTCGACGGGTAGGTGGAACGCGCCCTCCGTGAACAACCGTGCGGCCTCCGCGAAGGCGTCAACGGGGTTCGTGGACGTGATGGAGACCTGCGCGCCGTGCTCGGGCGCGCTGAAATCGGCGATCGAGAGGACCTTCGAGGGTTCGCCGGTCAGTTCGATCAGCTCGGGGATGACGTCGGAGCCCGCGATGTCGAGGGCTGCGTCGATGCCGTTGGGGGCAAGGGCGCGTACCCGATCGACGAGACCGTCGCCGTAGGTCGTAGCGACAGCGCCAAGCGAACGGAGATAGTCTTGGTTACGCTCGCTTGCGGTCCCGATGACGGCGATGCCGCGCCGATGCGCGATCTGTACGACGGACGAACCGACACCCCCGGATGCCCCACTGACCAGCAACGTCTCGCCAGACCGTATCCCTACCTGGTCCAGGATCCGGATAGCCGTCTCTACCGGAGTCGGATAGCCGGCTGCCTCCTCGAACGACAACCCGTCAGGCTTCGCCGTCCAACTCGAAAGCACCGCGTACTCCGCGAACGTGTCGGAGCCGGTCCCGAACACCTCGTCACCGACCGCGACACCGGAGACTCCCTCACCGACTTCGTCGACCACGCCCGCTGCATCTGTCCCGGTCCCCGCCGGCAGCGACATCATCTCTTGCATATATCCTTCCCGAATCTTCCATTCGAGCCCGTTCACTCCGGCGGCGCGAACGGAGAGCCGCACCTGTCCCTCACCGGCGTGCGGCTCGTCGACCTCGACGATCTGTAAAACTTCGGGGCCGCCATACTCGGAAAACTGCACTGCCTTCATAAATCTTCTCCTCCTCATTTCAACCACACTCATACCAAGAGCCTGTTACGAACATGTTCGTGCCCTCTAGCTGCTTACGAAGACTTGGCAGCCTTGTAGCGGCGCTCGGCCTCCTGCCAGTTCACAACGTCCCACCAGGCGTTTATGTAGTCAGGGCGGCGGTTCTGGTATTTCAGGTAGTAGGCGTGCTCCCAGCAATCCAGCCCGATAACCGGCAGCTTGTCCTCCATTAGAGGCGAGTCCTGATTCGCGGTTCTCTGGATACGCAATGACCCGTCGGGGGCGACGATAAGCCACGCCCAGCCCGAGCCGAAGAGCGCGCCCGGCGCCGCCGCGGCAGACCACTGCTCCTTGAACTGCTCGAAAGAGCCGAACGAATCGTCTATCGCGCTACCAAGCTCTCCAGCCGGAGATCCACCGCCGTTTGGCGACATGATCTGCCAGAACATGGAGTGGTTGGAGTGACCACCGCCGTTGTTGCGAACCGCCGTGCGGATCTCCTCCGGCACACTGTCGAGCTCGGCGAGTAGCTCTTCTATAGAGCCCTTGTCGGCGTCGGGATGCTTCTCAAGGGCGGCGTTTAGGTTGGTGACGTATGTGTTGTGGTGCTTCTCGTGGTGCAGGTGCATCGTCTGTTCGTCGATGACCGGCTCCAGAGCATTGTAATTGTAGGGCAGTTGCGGAAGCTCGTAAGCCATTAGTCTTTCCTTTCTGTAGTTTCTCTATTGATCGGTGATGGTCGCTGCTCGCTGGGCCGTCTATATGGCCCAGTAATATCCGGAGGGGGTCTACCGGATATCTCCGGTGACCACCAGAGCCTGCGGGTTCTGTTTGAGGTAGCGGTCGGGCCAGGGCACTCTGAGGCGTTTCCAGTCTTTCCCCGCATCTTGATTACGACACTCATCACGCGACCTCCACGAGCTCGGCGCGGACATCGGCGGCAGCCGTCAGCCCTTGTAGCCGCCGCCGAACTGTTCTGGAACCAGGTCGGCCCGCTCAGCGTCGGTCTTGATCAGGTCGAGGATCGCTTCCGCGACCTGCTCGGGCTTCTGCGGCTGCGGCGCGTGGCTGGACTCCAAGTCCGACGCGGATTCCCTGTCGCCTCGAATCGATTCGATAAACTCCGTATCAGTGACGAATGGATACATCGTGGAGACCGCGATGCCCGCGTCTGCGAGTTCGGCTCGCGCCACCTCGGAGAGCTTGCTGAGGCCTGCCTTGGATCCGGCGTAAGCGCCTGAGCCCGGAATCGCCGAGAAGGAGATTCCGGAGCCGACGTTGACGATGCCGCCGGCGGCCTGCTTACTCATAACCGGGATCACCGCCTGCATGGCGACCAGGGGCGCGACGAGGTTGAGATCGAGTAGGGCGCGGAAGTCATCAGGATCGATCTCATCAATGGTCGCCTGCATCCCCTGACCAGCTATGTTCAACAATACGTCGATGCGTCCGAACGCATCCGTCGCGGTACGTACGGCCGCTTCGACCTGGCCGGGATCGGTGACGTCACAACGAACGGGCACGGCTTCGCCCAGCTCGTCGGCGAGTTGCCGGATGCGCTCCTCCCGGCGCGCTGCCAGCACCACTCGTGCGCCGGCGTGCGAAGCGGCACGTGCTGTGGCCGCTCCGATGCCCGACGATGCTCCGGTCACCAGTACAACAACTCCGTTAATGTCCATGAAATGTGTCTCCTTGTTAGACCTTTATCGTCGCTCTAAGCGTATCCGGCGGGAGAGCCATAGAACACCGGAGGAGACGACAGTATTTCTGCTCCTTGGTAGACCTGTCGTAAACGACAGGGGCGCCAGGAGGGAATCGGGACTATGCCGAACTACAAGAGGTTTCGCTCCTTGGCGAGGGTAACGGCCTGCGTCCGGTTATCGGCTCCGAGCTTGGTGAAGATGGAGCTTAAGTGAAAGCGGACGGTCCGCTCGGTGATGAACAGCCGTCCGGCGATCTCCTGGTTGGAGAGGCCCTCCGAGACCAGACCCAAAACCTCCGACTCCCTTCCGCTGAGGACGCCGCGCACGGCATCTTCTTCCGGCCCCGCGCGACGTACGCTGGCCCCGGACCACTCGTCCAGCGCCGCGAGCGTCAGCTGCGCCATCTGCTCCAGGGACAGTACGTGCCCTTCTCTGCGTGCCGAGGCGAGGCTCTCCTCGTCGAGCCGGGCGCCGAGCGCGCCGATGGTGGGGGCCAGAGCAGTATGCTCCCACGTGCTGTGTGCGATGCCCGTGATCTGGTGCAGCGCCTCGTCCACTCCTATAAGGCGCGCGAGCTGCGCGGGGGCTGCTTCCTCCCCCATCAGCCACAGGACAGTGTCCATACCCATGTTCAACAGACGCCGATCCTGCACCCCCTGCGCTATGTCGAGGGCCTGCCTGACGACAGCGGCCGCACGTGGGGCATCGCCCCGCTCTAGCACCGCCGGGCTCAGCCATACGAAAGCCTCCGCCATGCTACGTTCGTCTCCGAGTTGGCGGAATCCGGCGCTTGCTTCCTCCAGAAGCTGTTGCGCCCGCCCGTAGTCCCCGGCGTGGAGCGCGGCGACCCCGAGCTCGTGCAGCGCCCGAGCGGTGCTCCACCTGTCTCCGGCCTCGCGCGAGCGGGCCAGCGCCTCCTCCGAAAAGGATATACCTTGCTCCGGCTTCCCGACGAGCGTCTCGTACCGTCCCAGACAGATGAGGGAGAAGGCGATGCTCCGCGCTTCCCCTGTCGAGCGTGCCACGGCGAGGCCCTCCTCCAGCACCCTCCGTGCTCGCTCTACCTCTCCCTGCAGAAGAAGCTGGAGGCCCAGGCTCTGGAGCGCGCGGGCGCGCGTGTGCGGATCGGCAACCTCGCCGGGCACGCGCTCCAGCAGGTCTTCGAGGTTGCGCTGTCCCTCGGCGAAGTAGCCGCGCATCCACCAGAAGTAGCCCAGGGCGGCAGCCAGGCGCAACGCTAGCACGTCCTCGCCCTGATAAGAGAGCCACTGCAGGGCGGCGCGGAGGTTATCGCGCTCGGCCTCCAGCCGGAGGAACCAGGCGCGCTGCTCACCTCCGATCAACTCCGGCTCGGCGCGCTCCGCCAGATCCAGGAAGTAGAGCGCGTGGGCGTGGCGGGTCGCATCGACCTCCTTCTGAAACTTCAATTGCTCCAGGGCGTACTCCCGCATGCTCTCCAGCAGCCGGTAACGGACGTCCTCCGCATCCCGACTATCCACCTGGATCAGGCTCTTGCCCGTAAGCGACGCTACGCCGTCGAGCACTTCCTCCGGTGCCGGTTGGACGCCCGCCTCTCCGCTGTCTGAAGAAGCTATGGCCTGGGCGGCCTCCAGCGTGAAACCTCCGGTGAAGACGCCCAGGCGTCTGAAGAGTCCTTGCTCGCCCGCCTCCAGGAGTTCATAACTCCAGTCGATGGCGGAGCGCAACGTGTGCTGCCTCTCGGGCAGATCGGGGGCCTCCCACCGCAGCAGCGAGAGCCGCCCCCCGAGACGGTCCAGGATCATTTGCGGCGAGAGCACGCCCGTGCGCGCCGCGGCAAGCTCTATCGCCAGAGGAAGCCCGTCGAGGCGCACGCATAGCTCGGCCACCGCCCGGGCGGCTTCGCCGAGGGCGAACCCGGGATCGAGCGCCTGGGCCCGCTTCACGAAGAGGGCCACGGCGGGCACCCGCGCAAGCTCCTCGACAGGCGGGAGTGGATTCGGGTCGGGCAGGGCGAGAGAGGGGACCTGATAGGTCTGCTCCCAACGCAAGCGGAGCGCCTCTCTGCTTGTGACGAGCAGCTTGATCGAGGGGCAGGCGGCCAGGAGGTCGGCGAGCCATCCCGCGGCGGGTAGGACCTGCTCGAAGTTGTCCACGATGATGAGTGAGCTACGCTCCCGAAGGTACGCCAGGAATCGTTCCTGAAGGCGCGGACTCTCCAGGTCCTGCAGGCCCACGTCCCGCGCAAGTGCCTGAGGCACCCAGGAGGGATCGTGGACCGTCGATAGATCCACGAACGTAACCTCCTGGGCAACTTCGCCGGAGATGCGGCTGCCCGCTTCGATAGAGAGGCTGGTCTTGCCTACCCCGGCAGGTCCGGTGAGGGTGAGCAAACGAACCTCCTCGCAGTTCAGCATTGCTCCGATCGCCTCCAGGTCGCTCTCGCGGCCGAGGAGTCGAGCCGGATGCGCCTGTAGGCGGGGCCTCTCCCCCAACTTTCGGACCTCCTTCCCAGGTTATGACACTCGCGGCCTTCGCATACGTAGGTGTTAGGATTCTACGCATCTTACCAAGGGCCAGGCGCTAACCTCGTATTCGACGAGTTGCCCCACAACCTTGACCTTCACCAAATCACCCTAGATTTGTACCAACTGACGTCTACTTAAAGTGGTACGCTGCGTAGTAGCTGAAATGCCGCTGTTTTGGCGGGTTACAAAGTGTCGAATCCGGAGTGGTTTAGTTGGTACAGCGAAACGGGGGTACAGAGCAACGCCGGAGGGTTGTCTTGTACTGTCGGGTCTCTACATCCGATCAGGACAACGATCGGCAAGAGCGGGACCTCCGCGAATACGCTCAGAGGGCCGGCTTCGAGATCGTGGGGGTTTTCAAGGAGACGCTCTCGGGGGATTCGGAAGGCAAAGGGCAAGCAACCGATCGAGCGGAAGAAGGTCATGGCGCTGGCGCAGGATCGACAAATGGACGCAATACTCCTCACCGAGCTGACCCGGTGGGGAAGATCAACACAAGACCTGATGTACACGTTGGGGCAGCTCGCCTCGTGGGATGTGTCGCTGATCGCCCAGACGGGCCTTACGTTTGACCTCTCGACTCCACAAGGCAAGCTCATCGCCAACCTGATGGCTTCTTTGGCGGAGTTCGAGCACGATCTGCTGCGCGAGCGGGTAAGGAGCGGGATAGCCGCGGCGAAGGAACGGGGCCAGCAGTTTGGAAGGAACCCAGGCTACCGGCCATCGGACAGGCAAGCGCCGGATGTGATCCGTTTAGTGGAAGAGGAGAAGCTGTCGCAACGACAGATCGCAGATAAGCTCGGGCTCTCAAAAACTACGGTGAATGGGATACTCAAACGTTACCGAGCGGAGATTACGGAAACGGTCGAGAGTTAGAACGCTAGGAGCCTGCTTCGACCGGCTCATACCGGAGTACCAGGAGTTGCTCGGATTTTAGAGCGACGGAAGCATACGTGTGTCCTTCGTCATCTGAGAACTCCACCTCGAAGACTCCAGGTTCCAAGACCTCGACGACCGTCCCGACCTGGCCGCTGTAGAGGCCGCGCTCGGGCAGATCCTCAGTGAGAGCCGCCACATCTAGAATGTTTACGCCGTCTTTCATATCTCTCCTAGAGCACCCAACAACTGGTGAACCTCGGGAAGTCCTCACCGGAGCGCACTATCCATCCGCTGCGTACGGTGGCACTTCCTACCTCGGTACTCATCTCGAAGTCTAGCACGTACCTCTGGCCGTACTCATCCTCTTCAG
>JBBPZZ010000076.1:0-3941 GCA_038198445.1 Rubrobacterales bacterium | reverse complement strand
TATCGCCATCAGCGGGAAGGTGTTGAGCGCGTTGAAGAGCGTCTCCGGGACCTGGGTGAGCGGGATGGTCGTGTAGTAGAAGAAGTAGGCGAACGTCGCCAGCCCGAGTGCCACGGCGATCGGCGTCGACGAGAGCAGCAGCACGAAAAAGATCACGAATAGGGCGATTGAGGCTTCGGTCATCGGTCACTCCTCTCATCGCGTTCGCTTGTATCAGGATTCTGGTCGGTATCTTCGCCGGGTGCTACTGTCAGAGCCTCATCCGACGTGTCTTCGGCGAACTCGTTCTCTTCGGCTTCGGGGAATGCGGTCTGTCCGCGGGCGGTGCGGTAGAGGACCTCAAGAGAGCGCAGGAACATCAGCGTGAGACCTATCGGGAGCGAGAGTTCCACAACCCACAGCGGGAGTTTGAGCGATGGGGTAATGGTGTTGCTCGCGGCGGGCTCGAAGATCAAGACCCAGGCGTACGCTCCGATTATGGCGCAGTAGACCACGAGCAGGAAAGCACCGAGCATCGCGAAGATCCACTTGCCCCGCTCCCCGAGAAGAGTCGGGAGCAGGTCCACGTTCACGTGCTCGTTGTGGCGCAGCGTGATGACGGCCCCGATAAAGGTGGAGAGGATGACCAGGAAGATGACCGCCTCCTCCGACCAGAAGATACCGTTGCCGAAGACGTAGCGCGCTATGACGCCCGCGATCGCTATGACGGTCGCCCCCCCGAGCGCGAGGGCCGCCAGAGAGTTCTCTATCCAGGTGAGGACCTGATCGAAGCGCTGCACCCCTTCTCCTCCCAGTAGAGGGGGCGGCCCGCGAGCCGCCCCCTGACGCTATCCGGCGGCTACTACCCTTGCTTTTTCAGAAGCTCGTCGATCAAGTCCTTCCCGATAACGTCCGAGTACTGCTTCCACACGCTCGGCACCACGGCGTCTTTGAAGACCTGCCGCTCCGAGTCGCTGAGCTTGGTGATCTTCGTGGTACCGCCCTTTTCGATCTTCTTCTTGGCCTTCTGGTTGAGGTCCGCCGCGATCTGGCGGTTGTAGTCGCTGGCTTCTTTCGCGGAATCAGTCACGACCTTCTTGAGGTCGTCCGGCAGCTTGTCGTAGAAGTCGTTGTTGATGACCAGCACGTAGCCTATGTAACCGTGGTTTGACTCCGAGATGTGCTTCTGCACGGTCTGCATGTTCTGGGATTCTATGTTCGAGTAGGGGTTCTCCGCGCCGTCCACGACGCCCTGCTGCAGCGCATTGTAGACCTCGGCGAATGCCATCGGGGTCGAGTTGGCCCCCCAGGACTTGAACTGGCTCCGCAGCACGTCGGACGGCTGTATCCTGAACTTCAAGCCCTTCAGGTCGTCCGGTTTTGTCATCTGCTGGTTCGAGGAGAGCTGCTTTAGCCCGTTGTCCCAGAGTCCCAGGACCTTGATGTTCTTCGACGCCAGTTTCTTGTTCTTGTAGATCGCCTTCCCCACGTCGGAGTCCGGCGAGACGATGGCGGGGATGTCGTCCACGCTGTCGAAGATGAAGGGCAGGTCCAGCACCTGAAGCTGCGGCGCTATCGTGGTGAACTTCGCGCTGGACGGCGCGAGCATCTGGACCGAGCCCGACTGGAGCGCCTGCAACTCATCCTCGTCGCCGTAGAGCTCGGAGTTGGGGAAGACCTCGACCTTTATCTTGCCATCCGACTTCTTCTCCACCAACTTCTTGAACTTGTTGGAGGCCTTGCCCTTCGGGGTATCGGCCGTAACCACGTGCGACAACTTGATGGTGAAGCTCTTTCCATCACCGCTTCCACCGTTGGCGCCGCCGCCTCGGGCTCCACATCCCGCCGTGCCGAGCAGCGCCGCCCCGGCAAGCCCGGCGCCGCCGAGCCTCAGGAACTCCTGACGTGTCAGCGATCTTCCCAGCGCGTTATTCAGGTCTTTCTTCATGTTTCCTCCCTTTACTCTGGTTCGTTTGCAGAAGCATTCGCATTTGACTCAGACGTTGCCTTCTCTTCCCTCGGCCAGCCCGTTAAGGTAGAACAATCGCTTTCGGATGATGGAGCCACGCCAGACAGCCCCATACGAACACCGTTTTCGCCCCGTAGCCTATTCATTCACCCCTTTTCCTGCCTCGCACTATATCGTTGCCATCTCCCCGCCGCCACCCTCTCCTCAGTCGAGGCCGAGCGTGTTGCAGGCCATCTTGATCGAGGCCGCATCAACCATCTGACCGTCAACACTCACCGCCCCACTACCAGCCGTTTTCGCCGCTTCGTAAGCGGCCACGACTTTCTCCGCCCACGCTACCTCCCGCTCCGTCGGCGAGAAGACTTCGTTGACAATATCTATCTGCGCCGGATGTATGCACCACTTCCCATCGAAGCCGAGCGAACGCGCTAGAAGACAACTCGCGCGAAGCCCCGCTTCGTTCCGGTAGTCGGCCACGGGTCCGTCCACGGCGCGCAGCCCGGCGGCGCGGGCCGCCACTACTATGCGCTGCATGACGTAGTGGAAGCGATGGCCCGGATATGCTTCGTCCCACTCGTCCATGGTTCCGATGCTGGTCTGCGGCATTCGGAGGCTCGCGGCGAAGTCTCCGGGACCGAAGTGCAGGGCTTCGAGGCGTCCGGTGGCCCGTGCTATGGCGTCTATGTTTGTCAGGCCCTCGGCGCTCTCTATCTGGGCTTCGAGCTTTATCTTGCCGGGTTCGAGGCCGGTGGCTAGTTCGATCTGGTTGAGGAGCGTGTCAACGGTGTAGAGGTCTTCGGGACGCTGGACTTTGGGGATGAGGATGCTGTCGAGAGCGTCGCCGGATTTTTCGACCACCTCGAACAGATCGCGGTAGAAGTACGGCGTGTCGAGCGCATTGGCCCGGTAGAGGGTCACACGACCGCGCCAGTCGAGATTTTCGAGCGCGCGGATGACGTCCTTGCGGGCATCGGCCTTGTTGTCCGGCGCCACGGCGTCTTCGAGGTCCAGGAAGACGCCGTCGGCGTTCGAGGCGAGTCCCTTCTCGACCATCTTACGGTTCGTCGCGGGGACGGCCAGCAGGGAGCGGAGCGCGGTGTTTTCTTTGCGCGGGGTCACGGACTCACCCTCCTCTCTATACCGTACCGTCCCGGCGCAACGCCGAGGCGTCTTCTTCACCGTAGCCGAGTTCGGCGAGTATGCTTCCGGTATGCTCTCCAACGTCCGGGATGGGTCGCATGACCGGCTCGCCGCCGTCGAGCATCGCGGGGGGGACGAGAGCGCGGAGGTTGCCCGCGGAGGAGGCGACCTCGCGCCAGCGGTCACGGGCCGCAAGCTGCGGATGCTCCACGAACTGCCGCATGGTCCGCATCCTCGCGTTCGCGATTCCCGCCTCGTCCAGACGGCACAGGGCATCTTCCGCCGACAGGTCGCCGAGGACATTTTCTATCTCGCCGTGAAGTTCTTCGCGGTTGTCCACCCGCCGCGAGTTGGAGTCGAAGCGCTCATCGGCGGCGAGTTCGGGCTGTTGCAGTAAGATCTCACAGAACAGCGCCCACTCCCGCTCGTTCTGGATGCCGAGAAAGACGACCTCGCCATCGCCGCACTCGAAGGGGCCGTAGGGTGCGATGGCGGCGTGGCTCGCGCCGGTGCGGGGAGGCTCCCTGTCGCCGTAGCCGGCGAAGTAGGCCGGGAAGCCCATCCACTCGCCCAGAGCTTCGAGCATGGAGACTTCCAAAGCCGCGCCCTCGCCCGTGCGCTCGCGCCGGAACAGCGCCGAGAGGATGCCGGAGTATGCGTACATACCGGCGGCTATGTCCGCGACCGAGATGCCGACCTTCGACGGCGTATCCGGCGTGCCGGTGATGGAGACGAGCCCGGTCTCGCACTGCAGAAGCAAGTCGTAAGCCTTCTTGTCCCGGTAAGGACCAGAGGAGCCATAACCGGAGATGTTGCAGACGATGAGCTGAGGAAAATCTTTTCTCAGCCTGTC
>JBBPZZ010000075.1:0-19194 GCA_038198445.1 Rubrobacterales bacterium | reverse complement strand
GGCGAGCCGATCTACTCGCCGGGAGAACCAGCGGACCAGCTTCACTTCCTGCGCTACGGCACGGTGAGGCTCTACAAGCTCTACGGCGGCTACAAGGAGGCCACCATCGGGCTGCTAAAAGACGGCGGGATGTTCGGCAGGCCGGACCTGGAAGAAGGCGGCATCCAGGACGACTTCGCCGAGGCGATGACGACCTGCACGGTGGTTAGCGTCCGCAAGTCCGCGTTGACGTGGCTCGCCACGCGGGACCCGAAAGTAGCCATGGCGCTCTTCTCGGCGCTCTCCGAGAGGACCCGGCTCACCGAGGAGTTCTCCACGGTGCTCTTGCCCAGGGAAGTCTCCAGCCGACTGGCGGCCCTGCTGCTGTCCCTGGCCGGGCGGGTCGGAGTAGAAGGAGAAGAAGGAGGCGTCCTCATAGACTTGCGCCTCACGCACCAGATCATGGCCGACATGATCGCCTCTACCCGCGAGGCCGTCTCCAAGTCGATGAGCGAGTTCCAGCGCGAGGGCTTCGTGATGCGTAGCGGACGCGGCGGCTTCGTCGTACTCGACCAGTGGAGCCTCAGAGAGCGCGCCGAAGGAGTCTTCTAGCTGGTAGTGGTCGCCTTTTTGCTACCGTGGATGCGGCGGATGAGGAGCCCGATGATTATCAGGAACATGAGCCCGTGACTGATCGCGAAGAACTCGCGGCCGTGGTAGCGCGGGTTGTAGTAGGAGACGGGGCTCGACCAGGTCCAGTCCGTGATCGGCCAGAAGAGCGGCCGCATGTCGTCTACATGGGTGAGGAAGTCCGCGATGGTGTGTCCGAACCACCCGAGCAAGAACCACAGTAATATCCGCCGGGGGTCCCGCCTTCCCAGCTTCAGGAGCCAGTAGAGAAGGAGCAGCGCCGCCACCGGGACGGCCGAGTGAAGCGCGCTGCCCGTCGCCCCGAATGGGCCGTGGAAGTAGATCTTGTCGAGCATGCCCTCGGAGTGCATCGAACTCCATCCGTCCGTCAGGAAGGCTGCTCCGACGTAGTAGGCGGTCCCGGCGACGGCGGGCAGGTCCGGTAGCGAGGCTCCTACCGCGCCCGCTATTCCGGCCGCCCGGCCCGCCTTGACGCCGTGCTTGGCTAGCGCCCAGGTGAAAAATGCGTGAGAGTAGGTCTCCACGCTAGGAAATCCCCGAACGTTTCATCGGCGGAATCTCGTCATCCGGTGGTTCACGATCATCAACTCTCTTTAACGCTGGTCGGGTTGCGTGGGGTATCTCCTCCGCTGGAGAATTAGTCTACACGGCTATTCTCTTCTAAGAGCTTCGACGGGGGCGAGTCGCGCCGAGCGATAGGCGGGCAGGACGCCGAAGACTACCCCGATCAGGGCCGCCACCCCGAAGGCAAGTCCTACTTCCCGTCCCGTAACCACCGCCGGAGGAAGGTCTTTGAGTAGCTCGGGGAGCAGGACCGAACCTCCGATGCCCGCGGCGACGCCTACGAGACCTCCGATTAAAGCGAGCAGGACCGCTTCGAGCAGGAACTGAAGCAGCACGTCTGCGTTCGTCGCGCCCAGGGCCTTGCGGACGCCTATCTCCCGCGTCCTCTCGGCAACCGAGACGAGCATAATGTTCATCACCCCGATGCCGCCGACGAGAAGTGAAATCCCGGCGATGCCGGCCAGAAAGATCTGTAACTGGTCGGTGATCTTGGTGAACGTCGAGAGCAACTGCTTCTGGGTGATAACGGAGAAGTCCTTCGCGCCTCCGTGGGATTTATCGAGCGCGCCCTTGATCTTATCCACCACCGTCCCCACCGAACCCGTGCTCTCCGCCTGGACGACTATCTGCCCTACGGTCTTCGAGCCGGAGATGCGCAGCGCGTCTTCGGTCTTCATGTACGAAGTATCCGGCACGGGCGGCCCGAAACCGGGATCCGCCTTCTTCGCAACGCCCGCGACTTCGTACTTCTCGCCCCGGATGTCCAGCTTCCCTCCGAGGGCCTTCTTCGGGGACTTATCCAGCAAGTCCTGCGCCGCCGAAGCCGCGAGCACGACCTCTCCCCGGTCCTTCACGAAGTGTCCGGCAGCGAGCTTTACGGAGCGGATCTTGCCGTAGGAAGTATCCACGCCGGAGAACGAGATGCTCTTCCCGTCGACCGGGGCGACTATGGAGACGCTGGACGAGGCCGCCGCCACGCCCGAGAGGCCCGCCACGGCGCGCGTATCCGACGGCTTGAGCGTGCTGACCGAGGCCCCGCCGAACGGGCCGCCGTCTCCCCCGCCGTTCTCGTCGGAGCCGGGGGTCACGGTGATGAGGTTCGGACCGAGGTCGTTTATCTGGCCGGAGATGCTCTTCTGGATACCGTTCCCGAGGGCCGTGAGCAGGATGACCGCCGCTACCCCTATAATGATCCCGAGCATGGTCAGGGCCGTGCGGCCCCAGTTCACCAGCAGCCCGGAGAGGCCCATACCGGCGATCCGCAGTAGCTTCATCGCCGCTCGACTCCGGCCGTACCAGAACGCTCGTCGGAGAAGATCCGTCCATCCCTTATCTCCACTACCCTGTCCGAGCGCCGGGCGACCTCCGGGTCGTGGGTGACTACCATGACCGTCACGCCTTCAGCGTTCAACTCACCGAACAGGTCCAGGATGGCCGCGCCAGACGCGCTGTCCAGGTTGCCCGTGGGCTCGTCCGCCAGCAGCATCGCCGGCTGGTTGACCAGCGCCCGCGCTATCGCGACCCGCTGCTTCTGCCCGCCGGAGAGCTCCGGCGGCTTGTGCCGCGCCCGGTCGAGGAGGTCCACCTTCTCCAAAGCATCCAGCGCCCGCCGCTTCCGTTCCCGGCCGCCGACGCCCGCGTACACCATCGGCAGCTCCACGTTCTTGCGGGCGCTCTGGCGGGGCAGGAGGTTGTAGCTCTGGAAGACGAACCCGATGAGGTCCCGGCGGGCTCGCGCCAACTCTCCGCCTCGCAAGCGGGACACCTCGCGCCCGTCCAGGCTGTATGAACCGGAGGTCGGCCGGTCCAGGAGGCCGAGCAAGTTCATCAGCGTGCTCTTGCCGCTGCCGGACGGCCCGATCACCGACACCCACTCGCCAGGCTCGACGCTCAACCTGACGTCCTCCAGAGCTTCGACCCGGCTCTCACCCTTGCCGTAGGTCTTGGTGAGTCTTTCAGCTTCTATAACGGACATTACACGCTCCCTGGTCTTCTATCGTCCGGTACACTCCGCCGCCACAACCGTATTGGCATGCACCCGGTTACGCCCGTAAGCCGGAAAAGTTGCGCGGGCGTTCGCGTAAAAGGTGTCTCATGCGACTCGGGAATGCTGATCTGGCTCTAGCCGAGGTGTTCTCCGAAGAAAGACAGCGTCCGGCGCCAGGCGTCTTCGGAGGCGGCGGGATCGTAGCTCTTACCACGGTCGTTGAAGAACGAATGCTTCGCTCCAGGATAAACCTTTATGTCGCGCGGCACGCCGTGACGCGCCAGCTCCGCGTCCAGCTTGCGACCGGACTTCGCCGTGAAGTCCTTCTCCGGGTAGGAGCCGACGACGGGGCAAGAACGCGCCACCGCTTCGAGAGGGCGCGGGTTCGCGCCGTAGAATGGGGCGATGGCCTTCAGACGGTCGTCGGTGCAGGCCCAGGCGAGGGCGAACCCACCGCCCATGCAGAAACCGATAGCCCCGATCCTCTCGCCGTCCACGTAAGACTGCTCCGCCAGGACGCTCAATGCAGCTTTTAGGTCGCCTATACCGAAGCGATCCGGCGAACCGCGCAGCATCCCGCCCATGAATCGCGCCATGCACACGGCGCGGTTACGTCCGGCGAAGAGATCGACGGCGAGCGCCGCGTAACCCTCTTCCGCGAAGTGGCGGGTGATGTCGCGGATGTTTTCGTTCAGGCCGAACGCCTCGTGAATGATCACGACTCCAGGGGAAGGGCTGTCACCTTCGAGACGCGCTAGATAGCCCTGGAGTTGGTCCTCCTCACCCCTGAACTGGATGGTCTATCTCGTAGCCGGCATAGTTACCCTTCTAAACCCCGGTTTCGGTAGGTAGACCGGCGTTGACCCAGTCCTGCTTGCCGCCCTCATACTCGTAGGCGTTCTCGTAACCCATGGCCGTCAACTCACGGACGACCCGCGTCGAGGAGTGTCAGTTGAAGTTGGAGCAGTAGGCGACGACCTCCGCGCTCCTGTCCGGCAGGAGATCCGGGACAAGGTCCATGTCCTGGAACTGGATCGCTCCGGGCAGATGAGCCCGCCGGTATGACTCCTCCGACAAAACCTCCAACAGGACGAACTCGTCCCTCCGGTCCATCTTCTCCTTCAATTGCTCTTTCGTTACGGTCTTCAAGCCGTTTTCCATAAGTTCCTCCTCTACGTTTATTCTCTACGCTATCAACCCTCGACTGGATGAAGGATGACCACCGGGATCTCCCGATCCGTCTTCTCCTGGTATCCCACGTACCCCGAGTACATCTCCACCAGCCTCGGCCACAGACGGGCCTTCTCCTCAGGGCTCGCCTCCTCAGCCCGCACCCGGACTTCACGGTCACCCACCTCTACTGTAGTCTCAGGGTTAGTCTCCAGGTTAAGGTACCAGGCGGGATGCTTCGGCGCGCCGCCCGCCGAGGCGACTATGACCATGTACTCGCCGTCGGCAAGGTACAGCAGGGGATGCGTGCGCTTCTCACCGCTCTTGCGTCCGATAGTGTTGAGCAACAGTATCGGCCTTCCGCTCCCCATCGTCCCCGCGAACTTGCCGCCCGTGGCGCGATATACGGAAGAGTGGACCTTTGTCACCACCTTTCCAACTACGTTTTGAGCCCTTGAGGACAGGTTTGCCATGAGCATCTCCTTTCCGGTCTATGTTCTTTCTTCATCCGGCTTTCTCCGCGCGGCGGAGACCGTAGACGGCCCAGAGTGTAAGCGCGAGAATGAGGGTCAAGCTTATGGCGAAGGATTGCACCACGTTCGTCGGGTCGCCGGCGAGGAAGCCCCGGGCGGCTTCGAGGATGGCGGTAAACGGGTTGAGCCGGGCTACGGTCGAGATCCAACCAGTTAGCAGATTAAGCGGGACGAACACGGGAGCTAGGAAGAGAACGAGGAAGATGGGCGTTCGTATAACAGGCCCGGCCTGCTGGGTGCGGAGCAGCATCGCCACGCCCGCCCCAAATAGGGTGGCGGCGATGTTGGCGAGGGCCGCGATGGCTATGAGGCCGAAGAGGTCGAAGCCGCCGCTGATCGGCATCCCGGTGACGAGGGCGACCACGGTGATAAGCGACCCGGTCATCGTGGCCCGCACGAGTGAGGCGAGAGTGTAGCCCAGGATGATCCCATACCGGTTCGGCGCCGCGAGCATGAGCCGCCGCGCGAACCCGTTCTCGAAGTCGCCCGCAATTGAGAACCCGGTAAACGCCCCGCCCATCGTTACGGCCTGGAGCAGCGCCCACACGTACTGGAACGCGATGTATCCCGCCGCATAGTCGAAGCCGGGTATGTCCCCGACCCGCGTCAGGCCGCCCGCGAAGGCCACGAAGAAGAACAGCGGGAAGAGCGCCGGCGCGAGGAACGCGGGGTTGGTGAAGTACTTGTAGACCTGCCGTCCGGCGACCGCCCGCGCCACCCCGAAGAAGGAACCCACGCTAGGCCACCCTCGTCCGCATCGAAGCCGCCGCTCCGCCGATGGCGAGCACCACGATGGCCGCCGCGCACCCGAAACCGAGCAAGAGCGCCTGCGCGTCCCAGCCGGTGATTACCAGGCTGCGGATGCCTTCGACCAGGTAGGAGATCGGGTTGATGGTGGCGATAAAACGGAACCAGTCCTGCTCGATCAGGTTGCGCGGCAGATTGATGCTCGACATGAAGATCGCCACGAAGAACAGCGGGAACGCGCTCTCGACCGCCTCCACCGAGCCGGTCCTTATCGCCAGAATCGCGCCGATGCCTCCGAACCCCAGGGCGACCAGCACCGTGAGCAGCACGATCACGAATATCCCGCCAACGCCGCTGCTTATGTTCACGCCCATCAACAACCCGACGGCGAGGAACACCACGCCCTGCAAGAGCCCCAGGGCGACGACCCCGGCGAGCATCCCGCCGAGTAGCGCGGCGGGGCGCATCGGGGTGAGCGAGAGCCGGTCGAAAAATCCGCTCTCAATGTCGCGGGCGAGGTCGGAGCCGGCCGTGACTGCCCCGAATAGCGACGCCTGGATGAGCGGGAAAGCGAACGCGAAGTCGAGATACGGAGCGTTTGGGAACCCCGGTATCTTCGACGCGGCGCCCAGGCCGCTGGCGTTTATGGAGAAGAACATCATCGGGAATAGCAGCGCCGAGATGATGACCGCCGGCTGCCGCATGGTACGCACCGTGGACCGCCGTGCCAGCGCCAGGACCTGCGTGAGGAACGACGAACCCGTCATGCCTGCGCCTCTTCCATATCGCCGTCCTCTTCGCCGTCCCCGGCGCCCTCCAGCGAGCGGCCGGTCTTAGCGAGGAATACGTCGTCGAGGCTCGGTTCGTCCAGCCGCAGGTTGGAGACTTTGAGATTTTCTTTGTCCAGTGCGCGGACCACGTCGGCGAGACCGGACGCGCCGCCGGCGAGCCGGACGGCCACGGTCTCGGGCTGCGAGGGGATCTCCTCACCGAACTGGCCGAGGACGCGGGCGACGGCGGCGCGCTCGGAGCGCTCGACGGGCGTGGCTTCGACGCTGGGACGTCCGATCTCGGCTTTCAGCGCCTCGGGCGTGTCCTCCGCGACGATCCTGCCCCGGTCGATGATCCCGACCCTGTCCGCCAGCACATCGGCCTCTTCGAGGTACTGCGTCGTCAGGAAGACCGTCACGCCCTCGTCACGGGCGAGCCGGCTGACCTCCGACCACAGCGCGCTGCGGCTCTGCGGGTCCAGGCCCGTAGTCGGCTCGTCGAGGAAGAGTATGCGCGGCTCGTGGACCAGGGCGAGCGCCAGGTCCAGCCTGCGCTTCATACCGCCGGAGTAGCCGCGCACCTTCCTGTCCGCCGCCTCCTCCAGCCCGACGCGCTCCAGCAGAGCCTCGCCACGCCGCTTGCGCTCCTTGCGCGGGAGCCCGTGCAGCGCGGCCTGGAGGTGCAGGTGCTCGCGGCCCGTCAGGAATGGATCCAGGGCCGCCTCCTGCAAAGCCGCCCCGATGGATGCGCGCACCTGCGGTCCCTCGTGAACAATGTCGTAGCCTGCGACCGTCGCCGTACCGCTGGTGGGCGGCAGGAGCGTCGTGAGCATCAGCACCATCGTGGACTTCCCGGCGCCGTTCGGGCCGAGGAAGCCGTAGACCTCGCCGGGCTCCACGCGCAGATCCACGCCGTCCACGGCCCGCGGACCCTTCCTGAACTCCCGGACGAGGTTCTCTACCTCTATCCCGCGCTCGCTCCCCACTAGACTGTCACCTTCAGTCCCGTTAGCGATTCACTCATCGTCCAGAGCTTCTTGCGCGCTGTTGGATCGGAGGAGATCTTCTTCGGTTTGATCACTTTGCGGTCCGAAAAATACTTTCCGCTAACTCCCTCGACATCTGGCGACGACGCCAGCCAGATAAGCGTGTCCGCCCCCTGCTCCGGCGAACGCATGAACGGCTTGAATGCCCGGAACAGCAGCGTCCCGATACCGTTATTGTTCGTGCCGAAGTTGGTACTGACCGCGCCGGGGTGGAAGCAGTTGGCCGTCACGCCGGTCCCTTCGAGACGCCCGGCCAACTCGTAGGTGAACATTATGTTGGCAAGCTTGGTCATCCCGTAGACCGGCATCCCACGGTACTTCCGCTTCGACTGCAGATCGTCGAAGTCTAACGTCCCCCATCGCTCCGCCTCGGAGGAGGTGGTGATGACCCTACTCGGCGCGCTCTCTTCGAGCAGGCCGAGCAGCAGATTCGTCAGCAGGAACGGGGCGAGATGGTTGACGGCGAGCGTGGTCTCGATGCCGTCCGGCGTCTCGGTCCGCTTGCTCTGGACGATCCCAGCGTTGTTGATTAGCACGTCGAGGCGGTCGTGGCGTTCCTCGAACTTCTCCGCGAGACGCCGGACTTCGGTCTGAAGCGAGAGGTCCGCGAGCATCAACTCGACGGACCCGCCGCTCTCCGAACGTATTTCCGCGACGGCTTTCTCCCCCCGCTCTTCGTTGCGTCCGGTGACGGTTACGTCCGCCCCCATCGCGGCCAGCGCCACGGCCGCCGCCTTTCCGATGCCGGAGGTGCCGCCTGTTATGAGGACGGTCTTGCCGCCCATGCCGCCGTTCACGTTCTTCACACTGCTCCTTCTAACTCGAAACCTCGCGACCGGGCTGAGTCTACACCCGCGACGCGGCTTTCAACCCAGTATTTCTTTCTACACGGCCGCGCTCCGTAAGAGGAGCTACGTCCTACCTGTTTCCCGCGGACGGCGCCGCCCCGGACTCGTTGAGGTAGAAGGCGGGGTCTTCATCCACCATCCAGGTCCAATCCTCGCCCTTCCGTCCTTTGCGTATCCGCGCTTGAGCGGCTGATGTTTTTTCGGCTCCGGTGTTCTTCGACTCCGCGGCTTCTCTCTTAGCTTTCACGGTTTACCTCCTTTGGAAGGTCCAGATGCAACGAAAGGTTCTCCAAGTCCGAGATCGTCTCCAGTCTCCGCCAGTAGCGTCGTCCATCCTCGCGCGCGATGCGACCGAAACCCGAACCGGGGATGTGGCCGGCCGCGACGACTATGCCGTCCGTCTCCAGCCAACCGAGCAACATCTCGCGGGTAAACGCGGTCTGCTCCTTGTCCATGTCGAAATGGATGTTCCAGGTGGGCTCCGTGGCCTGAGCAGGATGCGTTATGGCGTCACCGGCGATGAGAGCCTGCTTGCCCTCCGAGGAGACGAGCAGGCTGGCGTGTCCCGGCGAATGTCCGGGAGTGGGAATAACCGTAATCTCCTCCGTGAGCGCCTCTTCGCCATCCAGCAGGTCCAGGATTCCCAGGTCGTCCAGCGAGGTGAAAGGCCGGCCTAGATAGGACGCGGAAGCTTCCCACTCAAGGCCTTGCGTAACATAGCGGGCCTCGGAGAAGACCGGCTCACCGTCGGGTTTCACACTCCAACCCAGATGGTCGCCATGAAGGTGCGTGAGGAACACGGTGTCGATATCCTCGGGGCTTACACCGTTCGATTCGAGGTCTTTCAGAAGCTGTCCTTGAGCACCCATACCGCCGGGTCCGACGCCGGTATCAACGAGGATCAATCGGTTGTGGGAGCGGAGCAGGTAGGAGCCAACGCGCCCGTGCAAGGTGTGACGGTCGGCGAAAGCCCAGGGATAGCGTTGGAAATACGGTTCCCAGTAGTCGGCCCTCACTGCAGGGAAAATCTGATCCAACCTGAAAAACGGCCCGGATATATCTGTTAGAGAGGTGATCTCGACGCTGCCAACAGTGATGCTCTTCATGCTCTGCCTCCTGATTCGATAGATGGATTCATCCTCGTTGCTTCCTCTGAGTATTCACGGACGCCCGACTTGATCCTGTTCATCGCGAGTATCGCTCCCACCACGAACGCCACCCCGATTCCCTGCGCCGCCGTGAGCGGCTGACCCAGGAAGATCCAGTTGAGGGCGACGCCCGTCGCCGGATACGCAAGCTCGGCCAACGTCGCATAGCTTGCCGGGGTACTCCGCAACCCCCGGTAATACACCAGCAGACCCGCAAGACCCGGCAACAGCGCGATCAGCACGAGGCTGCCCGCCACGCCCGGCCGCGTGATCCCTTCAACGAAGCCGCCGACCGGGTCCGGGACCATAACAGCGGCCAATACGAAAAGTAACGGCAGAGCAATCAGGAAGCGCGCGCCGGCGAGCGTCTGGAAAGAGAGACGCTCGCCGAGGTAGCGGCCCCTCGCCGTCGAGGTGCCCCAGAGCGCAGCGGCTCCGAGCGCGGCAAGAGCGAACCCGAGACGCGCCTGCCCCACCTGCGTAAATGGAGCGAGCAACCCGGTCTCCAGGTTGCCGAACGCCAGCAGATACGCTCCTAGCGCAGCTACGGCGAAGATCGGGACGTAGAGGATCGTCAGCCGCTCGCGCAACACGATCGCCGCCGCCGTCACCGCGAATATCGGTTGGGTCTGCTGGAGGAGCAAGACTGTGTTTACCGAACCCTCTCCCGCCTCGAAAGCCCGGAACAGCCCGGTCGTGAAAAGGATGGTGGCTACCGCCGATCCACCCCATCCAACGACCGCGAGAGCGCCCCACCTCCCGAGGTCGAGCATCAGGATCTCCCGCCAGCCTCGCAGCACCGCGGGGACAGCATAAAACGCGAGCACCAGATGCTCTCCCAAAACCAGCAACACCGGCAACACCGGCAAAAACGCGGCGCCGAGCGGGGCGCGCAACAGAGTGTCAGTGCCCCAGATGGACGCCCCGAGCGCGACGAGCAACACTCCCGCCCCGGTGAACCGCCGCGCCTGCGCGCCACTTAAGCTGCCGGCTTCCAACTCGTCCACCTCCACTCCTTATTCCCGATGATCTTCACCACATTCGAATATCATGTACATATACACAATAACATTGACAACAATCTTCGTCAACGCTAGAATGTCGAGTACAAATTGTTGAATAAAGCAGTGTATGGGGCCTGGGATGGATACCGTAGATAAAAAATCGGCAGCCGGAGAACAGGCTTTACGGCTGGTGGATGAGTTTGCCGCTTTCGGTCCGTCTTACATGAAGTGGGTCAAGTCGCGGATGCAGGAGGGCGGACCGTCGTATGCGCGCATGCGGTTGCTGGGCGCCTTGCATTGCGGGGGACCTCAGATCATGACGAGCATCAGCGACGAATTGGGGGTGACACGCCGCAACGTAACGGCGCTGGTGGACGCTCTGGAGGAAGAGGGCCTGGTAAGGCGCAAGCCGCATCCCACCGACCGGCGGGCCACCGTCATCGAGCTAACCGGCGAGGGCGCGGAGACGATGGAGCAGAGGTTCGACGAACATACGGCCTCGGTGGCGGAGTTGTTTGAGGAGCTGAGCGAGGAAGACCAGCGGGAGTTGGTGAAGCTCTTGAGCATTCTGCGCGAGGCTCTACGAGAACGTGGCCTCTCCTGCTAGGGAGGTCGCCGCGCGCATCTTCTACTGCTGCGTGTACTGAATCGAATCCACGTAGGTGTAGACGGTCTTTTTCTGCTTACGGCCCTCGAGCCAGGACGGGAACCAGGTATTTACCATGAGGTGCATGGAGGTCGTAGGGACACCGCCGCTCCAGGTCTTCATAGCCTGACCGTCTACGTAGAAAGTGATGGAGTCGGTAGCGTAGTCGAAGCGGTAGTCGTGGAAGCCGGTGGTAGGGTCGAACGGGAGCAGCATCGTCTCGGTGTGGGTCTGGGAGCCGCCGGCGTAGGTGGTGAACATGATCCGGCGGGAGGAGTCGTCGTACATCTCCACGTCGATCTCGCTTTCGTAATCTGGAGCTTTGTAGAGGAAGAAGCCCGTGATGGAGGAGGGAGCGTATGGAAGCCTCATGCGGGCGTTGTAGGAGCCGCACTGGTAGAGTCCGTTCGAGCGGATCTCGCCGCCATTCAAGCTACGCGCGGGGATCTTTATCCGCAGGTTTCCCTCGCTCGTATCGACGTTGCTGGGACTCAGGTAGCTGCGTCCCAGCCAGTGGTTCTCCTCTGACCACCGATTCGTATCGAAGAAATCGAAGCCGTCGGAGAAGCTGACCTCCTGGGCCGCGGCGGTCCCGGCGAAGAGGACCAACTGCATCGCGCCTACCGTAAGGGTCAGGATCATCCGCCGCATATAGTCTCCTTCTAGTAAACCCCGTCTTACAACGGGACTATTCTTGCCGGCTGCTACTCTTTATCGGACGGGATCGGGAAATGCTTTAACGTCCGGGAAGCCAGTATGGAGATGGTTTCCGGTTCAGGTCCTGACACCGGCTATCATCGTCGTTCCTACACCACGGTGCGCTCTCTTGCGTCTAACCGGGGGTAGGGGATAATGGTGCCTCCTTACATGCTTCGGGAGTAGAGAATAGCCGCTTTAACAACTTTCCGGGCAAAGCGCAGGTTGGGTAATGAGAGAGGCATCCGTTGCTGAATACCAAAGAAAATCTGGACCTCCTCGCAGTCGGAGAGACGCTTGTCGACTTTATCTCCGTGGAGCAGACGGATTGGCTCCGCAACGCCACGACCTTCCGGCGCTACCTCGGTGGCTCTCCGGCCAACATCGCCGTCAACGTCGCCAAGCTGGGAGGCGTCTCCGCCGTGGTCTCCAAGACCGGCATCGGGGCGTTTGCCCAGTTCATAAAGAGCGAGTTGCAGCGCTACGGCGTCTCCATCGACTACCTCGTGATGGACCACCGCAACCGCACGACCGTGGCCTTCGTCTCCTCCACCAGCGGCAAGCCGGACTTCGAGATAGCCCGCAGCGGCGACTATCTGCTCCGGCCGGAGGATATCTCCGAGGAATCCGTGGCGCGGGCGAGGGTGGTCCACGCCTCCACCTTCGCGCTCTCCCGCGACCCGCAACGCCTCGCCGTCCGCCAGGCCATGAGGCTCGGACACCGCCTCGGGAAGATCGTCACCCTCGATCCGAACTACGACCCACGCGTCTGGCCGGACAAGGGCGAAGCCTGGGAGGTCCTGGCGGAGGTCATGCCCCACGTCACCATCGTGAAGCCCTCCCTCGAAGACGCCCGCCGCCTCTTCGACTACAACATGGACGAGGAGACCCTGGAGGATACGGCCCTGCGCGAGTTCCACGACCTCGGCGCGAAGATCGTCATCCTCACCCGCTCCGGCGGCATGGTGACCGTCTCCGACGGCGGGGAGATAGAGCGCGTGGGACCGCTCCCGAAGGTCCAGATAGAGAACGTAACCGGCGCCCGCGACGCCTTCTGGTCCGCGATGCTCGTGGCGCATCTGGACGGCAAGGGCTGGCCCGAGGCCGTCCGCTTCGCGCACGAGGTCGCGAGCCTCAAGCTAAGGGTCGAAGGTCACGTCGAACGTTTGATCAACCGCGAGGAGATCTACGACCGCCTCGAAGCTCCCGCCGGGCAGAGGGCGTAGCGGCCGTGTCCGAACGCAAGATAACCGGGCTGCCGGATCTCATCGAAGACCTCTCGCCCGAAGACCGCGCCCTCGCGGATCGCATCTTCCATGTCTCCGCCACGACCGGGAAGCTCGAACCGCCGGAGTCGATGCGCGCCTGGATCGAGAAGTCCTTCGGCTCCGTGGACACCGTTAAGGCCCAGCGCATAGTCAAAGTCACCAACCGCATCACCCTCGAAGGGACCCTCTTCAACGAGCTGCGCGCCTCCCGCCCCCTCGACACCGCCGTGAGCGTGGACCTCGACAAAGAGATTGCCGCGACCGAAGGCGACCCGTTCTGCCACCCGGAAGACGGCACCCCGACGGACGCTTTCGGCAGGGTCAAGGGCGCGCACGCGACGACCGCCTCCAACATCGCCAAGTACGACGGCTTCCACGGCGTCGTGGTCTTCGACGACCATAATCCGCTCCACCTCACCCCCGAGAAAGTCTCGGACTACGTGGACGTCGGGCTGCGTTGGGCGCGCGAGGCGCAGCGCGCCGATCCCGAGGCCCGCTACCCGTTCTTGATGTGGAACTGTCTCTGGCGGGCCGGCGGCTCCATAATCCACGGCCACGCCCAGGTGACCGCCACCCGCAGAATGCACTACCCGAAGGTAGAGCGCCTACGCCGCGCCGCAGCGGGCTACGGCCTGGATCATGGCTCCGACTACTTCGACGACCTCTATCGCATCCACGACGCTTTGGGGCTCGGCATCCCGCTGGAAGGCGTCCGGGCGTTCGCGAGCCTCTCCCCCATCAAGGAGAAAGAGCTGGTCGTGATCGGTGGCGGCCCCGAAGACGAGTCCCTGAGCCGGGCGGTCGGCGCCCTGCTGGAGAGCTACGTCCGGAACCTCGGCGTCCGCGCCTTCAACGTAGCCTTCTACATGCCCCCGCTCGGCCCCACGGATGAGGACTGGTCGGACTTCCCGACCGTCGTCTACATCGTGGATCGAGGAGACCCGGCGAACCGCACCTCGGACATGGGGGCGATGGAGCTATACGCGGCATCCGTGGTCGCCTCGGACCCTTTCCGGATAGCCGAAGTCTTGCGTGGCGGTCCATTCTAGCGGTCAGTATCTCCAAGAGATGTCACTCAGGTCCGACCCAGCGTGGGGAAGTTCTCGCGGAAGAGTTGTTCTTGATAGAAAAACACCGACCAGTGAGTCTCATGGAAGAGACGGTCTCGCGCTGTGTGGTCCTGACTAGCTCCAGCGGTGTTTATCGTCCGTACGTCCGAGGCTTTATACCAGCATCTCCAGCATCTCCAGGGCTTCCTCCGCCGGACAGGGCTTGCGCCAATAGTATCCCTGGCCGAATTTGCACCCCAATGAATGCAGTTCCTCTAGCTCCTCCGTGGTCTCTATGCCCTCCGCCACCGCTTCAAGGCCCAGGGCATGCGCGAGGCTGATCGTCGCCGAGACGATCGCCGCGTCTTCCGAGCTATCGTTTACTCCCTCGACCATCGATCGGTCCATCTTCAGAACGTCTACCGGAAACTTTTTGAGGTAGGAGATCGAGGAGAAACCGTTCCCGAAATCATCCATAACGAGCGTCAAGCCGAGGTTTTTCAGCGCGGCCAATATGACTTTGGCGCTCGTCTGTTCCTCCATCATTACGCTCTCGGTGATTTCCAGGGACAGCTCGCTCGGGTCCAGACCACTCTCGGAAAGGGCCGCGGTTACTTCCTCGACTAACTCGGGATGGCGAAACTGCCGGGCGGAGAGGTTTACGCTCATCTTCAAGGGTGGATCGTAGCTAACCATCTCCCGAAAGATACGTGCCTGTCGGCAAGCCTCCGCGAGCACCCACCGCCCGAGTGGGATAATCATACCGGTCTCCTCGGCCAGCGAGATAAAATCAGAGGGTTCTAATAATCCGCGCTCCGGATGCTCCCACCTCAATAACGCCTCAAAGCCTACTACCTCGCCGGTCTCGAGGAGCATCTGAGGTTGGTAGCGAATTCTGAACTCCTTATGCTCTATTGCTTTCCTGAGATCCTCCTCCAGCTTCAAGCGCCGGAGTTCGTGGCCGTTCATCTCCTCGGAGAAAACCTCATAGCGGTCTTTGCCACCGCCCTTACTCCGGTACATGGCGATGTCCGCCCTTCGCAGCAGGTCCTCGCCACTTTCCTCACTAGGCTTGTTTAGCACGATCCCAATGCTTGTCTTTACAACCATCTCGTGACCGCCTATCACGATTGGAGCCTTAAGTGTCTGGGCTATTCTTTCCGCAAGTCCGACGGCGCCATCCGCACCTTCGGTTTCCTCAAGCAGCGCGGCGAACTCGTCCCCGCCGAAGCGCGCCACCGTGTCTCCGGGACGCAGACAAGCCTTGATGCGCCTGGCTACCTCCACTAGAAGAAGGTCTCCCGCGTCATGGCCCAGGGAGTCGTTGACGTACTTGAAGTTGTCGAGGTCCAGGAACAACAGCGCGACCTTGCTCTCGTCACTGTCTCCATCTCGAACCGCGTTCTGCCTGACGATGGATAAAGCATGTCCCAAACGGTCCAGAAAGAGCGCCCGGTTGGGTAATCCGGTCAAGGTATCATGAAACGCCTTGTGGGCGAGTTGATCCTCAAGCATTTTTCGCTCGGTGAAATCTTCGAGTATGAGACCTACCTCCAGCAGGCCTCCGGTTTCATCCCGGACGGGGTAGATGAAGGCCCTGAGCCAACGCGGCCTTCTCCTGGATCCGATCCGCTCCGCCTCATAGAACAAGAGCGGCGTGGTCACCGCGCCGTCGCCCATGGTCTCCTTCATGTAGGGCACAAGTCCCATGGCGCGGATCTCATCGCTCTCGAATATATTGCGGCCCTTCGACAGAGTCTCGCCACCCTCGACATCCCATAATGCATGCCATGCCCTGTTCACCAACAGGCATACACCATCAGGATCGAATATTACAGTGCCCAGCGGTGATTGCTCGATCGCCGTGTGCAGGTGTACGTCAGTCACTTTGCAAGCCTTCCCTACCAATATCGAATAACCCATCCTATTCGAATCACGCGCTATAGTACACCGTTTTATGTAGTGCAACGATGGTATCGATCTCGTGTGCGGAGGTCTCTGTTACACTGCGGAATTCACGATGATCTGCCACCTCGGACCATAGGGCGATGGAGCTCTACGCGGCTTCCGTGGCGGCCTCTGATCCCTTCCAGGTTGCAGAAGTCCTGCGCCGCATGTAACTACCGCTTGCAGCCATGCGCGGCACACCCAACGGTACAGGCCATTAGCTCAACCGCCTGCTCGTCGTCGAGCCCTCGCTGACGGACCAGCGAGTGCCAAGTCTGGAAGTCGAGCGCGTGAGCTATAGCGGCGAGTAGTATCTCGCGCCGCCTGCCCCGCGTTCCCCAGCCGGCGGCGAGCACGTCACGCATCCGCTCCCAATGCTGGAAGTAAGGTTCGGCAAGCTCACGCGTAAGGGGATGCACCGGCGCGTCGCGGACGACGTTAACCATCATCGCCTCAGTGCGCCGGTGGTAGGCGTAGACCTCGACCAACGCCACCCTCAGACGCTGCTCGGGGTCGGCAACCTGGGTCCACGACGAGGGATCGGGCGGTGGGTTGGCCCCCATGTAATGTCCCGTACACGCATAGAAAAGAGCACGTTCGTCCGGGAAGTGCCTGTAGACGGTGAGCCGCTGCACACCGGCCCTCTCGGCTATGGCGCTGATCGTCGTCCGCGCCATTCCGACGCTCTTATGCATCTCAACGGTCGCCTCGACGATCCGGCGCCGCGTCTCCTCCTGCTGCTCCGCCCGCCGTTTTAGCTCGTATTTACGCGCCATACGCCGAGTCCAATAAATTCAATAAACAAACCTGTTTTTTGATTTGACATCCATATCAGACTAGTTTATTGTACTACTAAATAAATAAACAATGCTGTTTAATGAATTGGAGGAGTATCTGGGCGGCTACAAATCGAAGTGGAGCTTACGGGAGTTGAAGGGTCCTTACTGGTGGATCAGCGCGAAAGGAGAAGCGAATGGTCGCGGCGAAACTCGACGAACTGGAGTTGATGGAGGCTTGGTATGAGAACGACCCGGAGATGCGGGCCAGGGTCGCCTTTCCCTTCTTCGCGGGAAATGGGACCAGGAGCACGGCGGTCGTCTACTTCGAGATCGAGCCAGGGTGCAGGCTCGGCACCCACACCGACAGCGCGGAGGAGATAATCCTGATCCTGGCTGGAACGGCTGATGTCTCTCTGGGAGACGAGGAGGGCCGGCTCTCGGCGGGTGAGATGGCGCTCGTTCCGGCCATGGTACCGCACGGCTTGCGTAACGCGGGCGATGAGACGGTCCGGGTCGCCGGGTTCTTCTCGAGCAACGTGGTGGTGAGTACCTTCGACCAGCCGATGATGCCCTTCGGTCAACGGGTCGTCGGAACGCCGCCCGTCCTCGAAGAGGAGCAGGTCGCTACCGGGGGCAGCGGGGTCTGAGGGGGATCATGGCACGTATAAAGACCGTACCCGCGGAGGAGGCGCGAGGTTTGCGCCGGTTCATGTTCCGCGGGATCAAACGCCAGTACGGCGGGGTAGTGCCCGGCATCTTCGAGGTCTTGATGCCCGATCTGCAGGTAACTTTCTCCTCGGGCTGGCTCTACAACCACCTCCACATGCGCAAGTCCTCGCCCATGACCCGCCTGCAACGCGAGATGCTCGCCACGGTGGTCAACGGCCTCGTCGGCGGCGCACCCTGACTGGGCCTTCACACGGCGGCCGTGCGTCGCCTGACGAAAGACGAACATCTCAGCGAACAGTTCGCCACCACCTGGCCTACCTACGACCTGGACGAGAAGACCCGGGCGCTACTGTCCTACGCCAAGAAGCTCACTGAGGAGCCCGGCATGATCGAGGACTCGGATGTCGAGGACTTGCGGGCGGCCGGATGGGATGAGCGAGGAATCTACGAGGCGACAGCCCTGATCTCGTTCTTCAACTACTCGGGACGGATGGAGGCTGCCTCGGGGCTACCGATGGACGAAATTCCGGCGGAGGCGCGCTTCGCCGAAGGGGCCAGTACAGGCTAGCAAAACTCGAGGGGCAACCGGCTGTAAACCTGCTGCTACTCGCGACACGGCTCAGGCGAACCATCCGTCGACGTCCAGGCCATGCCCAGCCGCTAGGCGTGGCTGGTACTGCTGAGCGAAGATCTGCCCAACGAGCTCCCTACGGCTGCGTACGTCCACCTTGTCGAAGATCGCCTTGAGATGGTCCTGCACGGTGTTGGACGAGATACGAAGCTCGTTCGAGATCTCGGACGTAGACCAGCCCGCGCGTTATTCACTACTCTAGCCGATCAAGCGCGGATTGCAGAAGCGTGCGCGCGTTCGATCGCATCACCTCCGTCGCCTCTTCACGAGAAAGCCCGCCCATGTCTGTAAGCCATACCAGAGCCTCGATGCCGAGCGTCGCGCCGATCCCGTAGACCAACAGCCGCAGCTCAGGCTGCGGCATTCGCCCGCGCAGGGGAGCCAGGGCGTCCTCAACCCATTCGATACGCCTGCCCACCCGCAGCGGCAAGCTCTCGCCGCCCGCAGGTTCGCCTTCAAGCGCGAGCCGCAGTTGGGTACGGTACTCGGGCTCGTGCTCGATGATTCGCCGCGTCAGGCTCTCGGCCACGACCTCGATCCGCGCCAGCGGGTCTTCTGGCGGGTCTGCTCCAAGCAAGGACCGCATCTCGATCTCTGGAAATGTAGCGGCCAGCAGTGCCCGACTATGTGGGAAGTAGCGATACGCTGTGGTGCGGCCAATGGACGCCTCGGCGGCGGCCTCCTCGAGAGTGGGGGTCACGCCTCTCGCAAGGAGCTGCCGGGCGGCTGCGATCAGCGCGTCTCTCGTGCGAGCCTTCTGGTTAGTACGTCCTGTATGTAGATATGGAACATCCATGTCCATTACGGTATCACATGCCTCCATGGAACTTCCATATCCGTTATGGTACTACATGTCCCATAAATGGTGAGCGCGCTACAAGCGAACGAGAAGGAAGGAGACGACATGAGTAACGCGATACCGATCATCCGGGGGGATGGAGAGGGTGAGCGCCTCTGGTTTGCGGGTGGGGGGGGTGATCACCATGAAGGCCACGGCAGAGGAGACCGATGGGGCGTTCCTGCTGTTCGATCACCTGTCGACGAGGGGCAAGATGACCCCGC
>JBBPZZ010000074.1:0-5026 GCA_038198445.1 Rubrobacterales bacterium | reverse complement strand
ACGGCGGTGGGGGCGTTCGGGATACTGGAGTTGCAGCGGAGGGGTTTCCGGCCGCTGGAGGCTGTTATAGCGGCGTTGGTCGGGGTGATCGTGGTGGCCTTCGCCTTCCAGATGTTCTACGCCGAGCCGGAGGCGGATAGGATCCTGGCCGGTCTCTTCATCCCGCGGTTCGCCGGGAGCGAGAGCGTGCTGCTGGCGGCGGGGATTCTTGGCGCAACGGTGATGCCGCACGTTATCTACCTGCACTCGGCGCTCACGCAGCGGCGGGTCGTCGGCAGGACCGAGGAGGAGAAAAAGAAGATCTTCCACTTCGAGTTAGTCGACGTGGTTATCGCGATGGCTATCGCGGGTGCGATCAACGCCAGCATGCTCATCATGGCCGCCGCGCTCTTTCACGCCAACGGCCTCACGGGCGTCGCCGACATAGATAAAGCCTTCGAGCAATTGCGCGTCCTCGAAGGAAACTCCGCCTCCACGCTGTTCGGGGTGGCGTTGCTCGCCGCCGGGCTCTCCAGTTCGTCGGTCGGGACGTTGAGCGGGCAGGTCGTTATGCAGGGATTCATAAACCGGCGGATACCGTTATTTCTGCGGCGTCTCATTACGATGGCTCCCGCGCTCGTCATCCTCGGCACCAACATCAACCCGAGCCGCTCGCTGGTTATAAGCCAGGTCGTGCTCTCGTTCGGCATCCCGTTCGCCCTGATACCGCTCCTGATGTTCTGCCGCAACCGGAGCATCATGGGGTCGCTGGTCAACCATCGTCTGACGACCGCGGCGGCGGCGGTCGTGGTCGTCCTGATCGTCTCGCTGAACGTGTTCTTGATCCACCAGACCTTCTTCGGTGGTTAGTATGATATTAGTCAGTCCATGAACTCATCGAAAGAGGGGAGCGGCGTATGATCGGATATCTGGCCGGTCTTCCGCCGGTCCTGCAGGCTCTGCTGGCGACGACGTTTACGTAGGGCATGACGGCTCTCGGGGCGTCGCTGGTGTTCGGGGCGAAGAAGGTCAACCGAAAAGTCCTCGACGCGATGCTCGGGTTCGCGGCGGGCGTCATGATCGCGGCGAGCTTCTGGTCGCTGCTCGCGCCCGCCATCTCGCTCTCGGAGGGCGGGCCGCTCCCGAAGTGGGTCCCGCCGTTGATCGGTTTCCTGGCCGGGGGGATCTTCTTGCGCGGTCTCGACCTGGTGCTGCCGCATCTGCATCCGGGACACCCGATCTCCGACCGCGAGGGCATCGAGACTAGCTGGCGCCGGAGCGTACTGTTGGTGTCGGCGATCACGTTGCACAACATCCCGGAAGGGCTCGCCGTGGGCGTGGCGTTCGGCGCGGCGGCGGCCGGCGTTCCGCAGGCTACCCTCGGCGCGGCGGTGGCGCTCGCCGTCGGCATCGGCCTCCAGAACTTCCCGGAGGGTACGGCGGTCGCGATGCCGCTGCGGCGGGAGGGGATGTCCCGCGGCAAGAGCTTCTTCTACGGACAGCTCTCGGCGGTGGTCGAGCCGGTTGCCGGGGTCCTCGGCGCGGCGGCGGTGGTGCTGGCGAAACCGGCGTTGCCGTACGCCCTGGCGTTCGCGGCGGGGGCCATGATCTTCGTCGTCGCCGAAGAGTTGGTGCCGGAGGCCAAGCGTGGCAGCCCGGACATAGCCGCCCTCTCCGTAATGGTCGGCTTCGCCGTCATGATGACCCTGGATGTGGCGCTGGGCTAGGCGGCGGGGGAGCCCCTGGTGAGCCGGGGGTCCGGCTGCCTTATACTGCCGGGGTGAGCGGATTCTGGAAATCGGGGGGATGTGTTTCGGGAGAGGCGGATGTCTAGCGGCTCCAGGGCTTCGGGGCTCGCGGTCTGGTCGTGGGTACTCTACGACTTCGCTAATACGATCTTCGCGATCAGTATCCTCTCTTTCTACTTTCCCCTGTGGGTAGACGAGGAGATCGGGAATGGCGGCTGGCTGGTAAACGGCGCCGTCGCCGTCTCGGCGCTACTGGTACTCTTCGCCGCGCCGGTCCTCGGCGCGATGGCCGACCTCCGGCAGCGCCGGGTGCCGTACCTCATCGTGCTCACTGTCATCTCGGTGATCTTCACGGCGGCGCTGGACGTCTCGGGGATCGTCGTGGGGATCGCGCTCTTCGTGGCGGCGGACCTGACGTACCAGTCGGCGCTCGTGTTCTACAACGGGCTGTTGCCGGTCGTCGCGGCTGGACGAGGGGACGGAAAGATCAGCGGTTACGGCACCGCCGCCGGGTACGTCGGTAGCATCTTCGCCCTGGTCTCCTTGACGGTCTTCGTGGAGCAGGCCGAGACCGTCCGCTCGCTGCTCGGTCCCCTGGGCGGCTGGATAGAGACCGGCGCGGGGAACAGCTCGAACGCCTTCCTCCCGACCGCCGTCCTCTACCTCCTCTTCAGCCTGCCGTCCTTCTTCTTCGTCCCGGACCCGACGGTGCGCGCGCCGCGTCCCGTGTCGCTCCGGGCGGCCTACCGGGACGTGCTGGCTACCCTGAGGAACCTGGGCCGCTATGCGGGCGTCGGGACGTTCATCCTGGCGACCATCCTCTACACCGACGCGGCAAACACCGCCATCGCGAACATGGCGCTCTACGGGCGGAAAGTTTTCGGTATGGACAGCGGGGAGATACGGAACCTTTTGCTCTTCTCCACGGTCTTCGCCGTCGTCGGGTCAACCATATGCGGTTTTGCGACAGACAAGATCGGTCCGAAGAAGACCCTGCTCACGGTCCTCGGGTTGTGGCTCGTCTCCATCGCGCTCGCCGCCGCCGCTGTCGCGCCCTGGATGCTCTATCTGGCCGGTCCTCTGGTCGGGATAGCGCTCGGCGGGACGTGGACCGTCAGCCGGGTCATGCTGATCGCGCTCTCCCCGCCCGAGAAGCTGAACGAGTTCTTCGGTCTATACTCGCTCGCTGGCAGGTTCTCCGCCGTTACGGGACCGGCGCTAACGGCGGTTCTGCTGTTCGTACTTGGGGGGCTCGGGGCGTTCGCGTATCGTATTTCGATAGCCTCGCTCGCCCTTATCATGATCGCGGGTATCTACTTCCTCCTGCGCGTCCCCGACGTTCGACCAGGAGACAATGGCAAGGGAAGCATCCTGAAAAACGCCGTCCCGAGAGAACAGGCGGGTAACATTGATCTCTAGACATGGGGGAAATGAGATGTTTTATGCGGATTCGTGGGGGAGGGCGAGATGAAGAGAGTGGCGTTGCGGGGACGGTTGGTCACGGATTACGAAGTCTGGACGGACGCTGTCATCCTGATCGAGGGTGGTTCCATCAAAGATGTGGGCCAAGATGAATCGCTGCTTGCCGATGCCGATGAGATCCACGACTATGGGGAATCGTTGTTGATTCCCGGATTCGTGGACTTGCAGGTGAACGGGGCTTTCGGGGTTGATGCGGCCTCCGCGCCGGAGCGCCTGCCGGAGCTTTCGGAGAGTTTGCTCTCGACGGGGACCACGGCGTATTTGCCTACCGTGATCTCCTCTCCCGAAAGCCTCTATAACGCCGTCTTACCCGAGCTTGCCGCCCACATCGGCGGTACGCTTTCCGGGGCCGAGGCTCTCGGAATACACCTCGAAGGGCCGTTCCTCAACCTGGACAAGCGTGGAGCCCACGCCGCCGCCCACATCCTGCCGCCCAACCCGGACCTCCTTGGGGAACTCCTCGATCTCGGCCCGATAAGGATGCTAACCATCGCCCCGGAGCTGGAAGGCGCGGGAGAATTGATGCGGATGGCCCGAAACCGGGGCGCTGTAGTATCCGCCGGCCACTCCGCGGCTTCGTTCGATGTCGCGTACCAGGCATTCGACAAAGAAGCCTCCAGCGTAACGCACCTCTTCAACGCCATGAGTCCTCTGCACCACCGGGAGCCGGGCCTCGCCGGAGCCGCATTCGCCCACCCGCTCACGGTCTGCGGCCTCATCACCGATGGCCTCCACGTACACCCGGAGGTAGTGGGTCTCGCCTTCAGGATGCTCGGCCCTGACCGCATCTATCTCGTAACCGACGCTACCGCCGCGACCGGCATGGGACCGGGAGAGTACCGCCTCGCCTCCCGCACCATCTACCTAGAAGCCAACGTAACCAGGCTCGGGACCGGCTCTTTCGCCGGGAGTATCCTCACCATGAGCGAAGCCTTCCAGAACATCCTCGCCTTCACCGGATGCACTATACCCGAAGCCGTCCGCATGGCCTCCGCCACCCCGGCCAGGCTAGTCGGCGAAGGCAAGCGCAAGGGCCGACTAACTCCCGGCTACGACGCCGACGTAACCGTACTCGGGCTGGACCTCTCCGTGGAGGACGTGTGGCGGGGCGGTAACCAGGTCTTCTCAGCGGAGGCTGCGCGATGAAGCGAAAGCTAAACGGCGTCGCCATCGAGTGCGTTCAGGGGGATATAGCGGCGCAAAACGACACAACAGCCGTCGTCAACGCGGCCAACGCGGGCCTAATGCCCGGCGGAGGAGTCGCGGGAGCGATCCACCGCGCCGCCGGACCAGGACTCGCTGAGGAATGCCGTTTCCTCGCCCCGATACAGCCTGGAGAAGCCGTGATCACCGGTGGCCACAACCTCCCGAACCGCTACGTGATACACACTCTAGGCCCCGTCTATGGACAGGACCGTCCAGAGGCGGAGTTGCTCGCGAACTGCTACCGTAATTCTCTTACTCTAGTCCGTGAGTACCGGATAGACTCGGTAGCCTTTCCCGCCATCTCGACCGGCATCTTCGGATATCCGGTAGAAGAGGCGGCGGAAGTGGCGTTCAGGACGGTGAGAGAGGCAACAGAGAACCTGGAGGGTGTACGTTTGATACGTTTCGTCCTCTACGGCGGGAACGACCTCGAAATCCACGAGAAAGCCCTCACGGATCTCGCATAGGGCACAAACTAACAGGGGATGGCTGCAAGCTCCATCCCCTGTTAGCCCACACTCTGGTGGCTCAGGTGGCGAGGTTGAGCTGTTCTTCCTCTTCTTGCTCCGGCACGTACCCGGAGCCGGTTGCCTTGATGTCTTTTATGTCTT
>JBBPZZ010000073.1:0-7733 GCA_038198445.1 Rubrobacterales bacterium | reverse complement strand
GCGCCGGGAGGCCCAGAAAAAATTGCGGGAGGCCGAGGCCCGCTACCGGACGCTAGTCGAGCAGATCCCGGCGGTAACCTACACGCAGGACCCCGACTCCAAGAGCGTCGAGTACGTGAGCCCTCAGATAGAGAGCATACTCGGGTATCCGCGAGACAGGGACATCGTCGACGACGACCACTGGATCAAGATAATGCATCCGGATGATCGGCAACGTGTGCTGGACGAGGATCGGCGTACGGATGAGACCGGCGAGCCCTTCAGGATGGAGTATCGGCAGTTCACGAAAGACGGACAACTGGCCTGGATCCGGGACGAGGCCATCCTGTTGCGCGACGAAACTGGTAAACCCCTTTTCTGGCAGGGCGTCCAGTACGATATTACCGAGCAGAAACGCGCCGAGGAGGAGTTGCGGGCGAGCGAGGACCGCTACCGGACCTTCATCTCGCAGAGTACCGAGGCCATTGGGCGCTTCGAGTTGAAAGAGCCGCTCCGGACGGACCTGCCGGAGGGCGAGCAGCTAGAACATTTCTACCGCCATACCTACCTGGCCGAGTCAAACGACGAGATGGCGAGGATGTACGGTTACAAGAGCGCGGAAGAGGCCATCGGGACACGGTTGGGCGAAGTCCTTCCGCGCTCCGTGCCGGAGAACATCGAATATCTGCGGGATTTCATCCGGTCCGGGTACCGGCTCTCCAATACCGAGTCCAGAGAGTTCGACCGGAACGGCAACCTCAAACACCTCGTCAACAACCTGACCGGTATCGTGGAAAACGGTGTCTTGCTGCGGGCCTGGGGGACGCGTAGAGACGTCACCCAGAGCAAGAAAATGCAAGAGGCTCTCCGGCGGGCCGACGAGAAGTACCGGGGGATCTTCGAGAACGCCGTCGAGGGCATCTTCCAGACCTCGACCGAGGGACGCATAGTAACAGCGAACCCGGCTCTCGCGCGCATTCTGGGCTACGACTCGCCGGAAGATCTGACGGAGACCGTGACCAACATCAGACGGCAGGTGTACGTGAGTACGGACGCGAGTTCCGAGCTCGCCCGCCTGCTGGCCGAGCAAGGTGTCGTGTCGGGCTTCGAGATGGAGGCGCGTCGCAAGGACGGGAGCGTGGTGTGGCTCTCCATAAACGTGCGGCCCCTCAGGAGCGAGGCCGGGGAACTGGTGGGTTCGGAAGGCACCGCGGAGGACATCACCGAGCGCAAGAGGGCCGAGGAAGAACGGCGCGAGAGCGAAGCGCGGTTCCGGGCGGCCTTCGATCAGGCCGCCGTCGGCATGATCCAGGTCGGGTTGGACGGCGCCTGGCTCAGGTACAACGATAAGTTCTGCGGCGTCACCGGGTATACCAGCGAGGAGCTTGCCGAGATAAGCGTCTTCGATCTGATCTCCCTGGAGCAGTTCGAGGATGACTTCGAGCGAGGGGTGAAGATGCTGGCTGGCGAGATACGAGACTACTCCGAGGAGAAGCGGATCGTCGGTAAGGACGGCCGGAGAGTCTGGGTCGATCTCACGGTCTCGCTGGTACATGACGAATCGGACGAGCCTCAATACTTCATGGCCGTGGTCGAGGATGTTAGCGAGCGTAGAAGGGCGGAGGAAGCCCTGCGAAACTCGGAAGAGCAGTACCGGACGCTCTTCGAGACCATGACGCAAGGCATCGTCTACCAGGACATCGAAGGCAGGGTAACCTCGGCCAACCCCGCGGCCGAGAGGATACTGGGCCTTACGCTGGATCAAATGCGGGGCAAGGCCTCTATTGACCCCCGCTGGAGGGCGATCCACGAGGATGGATCCGGTTTACCCGAGGAGACGCACCCGATAGCAGAGGCGCTGAGGTCAGGAAGGGAAGTCAAGGACGTGGTCATGGGCGTCTTCGTCCCGGAGAGTGAAGAGTACCGCTGGCTAAACATCAACGCCGTGCCGCAGTTCCGTCCCGGAGAGAGCAGACCTTATCAGGCATACGCGGTCTTCGAGGATATAAGCGAACGCCGGCGGGCGGAGGAAGCCCTTCTCTATAGCGAAGAGCTATACCGCACGGTGGTCGAGCAGGCGGCGGAGAATATCTTCGTGGTGGACGTGGAGAGCAAACGCTTCCTGGAATCCAACGACGCTCTCCACCGTTCGCTTGGCTACACGGCCGATGAGATAAGTGACATGACGCTCTACGACATCGTCGCCCACGACCGGGAGAGCGTGGATGAGCATGTCCGGACCATAATGGAGCGGGGACGCCATTTTCTTGGAGAGCGGCAATACCGGCGCTCAGACGGCGCCCTGGTCGATGTCGAGGTCGTTGTCAGCGCGATCTCCTACCGTGGCGCGGACGCGCTTTGCATCGTCGCCCACGATGTAACGGAGCGGAAGCAGAACGAGGATTCGCAGCGCTTCCTGGTAGAGGCCGGTATGGTCCTCGCCTCCTCCCTCGATTACCAGACGACGCTCGCGAGCGTCGCGCGCATGGCCGTACCCGGACTCGCCGACTGGTGCGCCATCGACATGATGAATGAAGATGGAGGGATAGAACGTCTTGCGGTAGCACATCAAGACCCGGAGAAAGTCCGTTGGGCGCTCGGGTTGCAAGAACGCTTCGCGCCGGATCCAGACGCCCGGCAAGGAGTGCCGGAGGTCTTACGCAGCGGCCGCGCGGAGTTCTATCCGGAGACCACCGACGAGATGATCTCCGCCTCCGCCAGCGACGAGGAAGAGCTTGCGATGATGCACGAGATTGGCTTCACCTCGGTTATCATCACGCCGCTCATCGCCCGCGGACAGACAATCGGGGCGATTACGCTCGTATCGTCTGAGTCGGGACGCCGCTTTGAGGAAAAGGACCTGAACCTGGCCGAGGAGCTCGCCCGCCGCGCGGCGCTCGCGGTGGACAACGCCCGGCTCTTCGACGAGGCGCGCGCGGAGATCTCCGAACGCCGCCGCGCCGAGGTAGAGTTGAAAGAGAGCGAGGAGCGCTACCGCACGGTCATCGAGCAGTCCACCGAAGGCATTTATCTTTTTGACAGCGATACCGGGGCTATTGTGGAGAGCAATCCGGCGTTGCAAGAGATACTCGGATACACGGATACGGAGATGTCGGACATGGAAGTCTACGAGTTGGTGGAGCTGCCGCGGGAGGAGGTGGACTTCAATATCCGATGCGCGCTTGACGAGGGCAGGCGGTCTGTAGGCGAGCGCAAGTACCGGGGCAAGGACGGCTCGGAGGTTGACGTAGAGGTAGGCTTGAGCCGTATCCACTACCGCGGCAAGGAGATCATATGCGCCACTGTCCACGACATCAGTCAGCGCAAGAAAGCCGAGCAAGCGTTGCAAGAAATTCGGGAGGAGGAGCGCAACCGCATAGCCCGCGACTTGCACGACGACATCCTCCAAAATATGGTCTACGCGCTACAGGAGATCCAGATACTCCAGATCACCTCCGAGGACGGTGGAGAACCGGTTCTCGAAGATACCGCCGAGGCGCTCCGGCGTTCGGTCGAGGGCCTGCGCGTCGCCATCTTCGAGCTTCGCCTGGACACGACCCTGGATCGTTCGCTCTCCTTCTCGCTCAACGCGCTGCTTGAGACGAACCGCCGGATGGCCCGGAAGCGCTTCGAATTAGAGATGGTTGTCTCGGAAGACTTCCCGCAGACGCTCCCGGACAGGAATGGCAGAGAGCTGGTGCGTGTCATCCAGGAGGCCCTGAACAACGCCCGCCGGCACGCATCCCCCCGTCACGTTCGCATAGATCTTGGCCTGGATGGAGACCTCGCCTGGGCCGAGGTTACTGACGATGGGAAAGGGTTCGTACCCTCGCGGTCTCAAGGAGGTGTAGGGATGTCTTCGATGAGTCAGCGGGTCGTGGATCTGGGTGGAGAGCTCAAGATCGAGAGCGAACCGGGCAAGGGTACGCGGGTGCGGTTCGAGGCTCCCGTCAGCCGTCTTACTGGTGAGTAGATCCGTTGTCTTGCGGGCCAGGTAGGCTCTTGTGGAGATCAAGCTCAAAAAAGGGCATAATCCTTACGGTAACGTGCAGCCGGAAGAAGGACGGTAACCATCGAGGATAAGCTGGACAAAGGCCCGACACGGATCATGCTCGTCGAGGATCACGTCTCTTTCCGTCAGGCGCTGGCGTTCATGTTCGACAGGGAGCAGGAATTCGATGTGGTGGCCCAGGCTGGTTCTCTCGCCGAGACGCGCCAGACGCTGAAGGAACTTCCCGGCGGCGTGGACATCGCCGTCGTGGATCTCGGCCTGCCCGACGGAGACGGGTTCGAGCTGATCGAGGAGTTCTCGTCTCCGAAATCCGGGATAGCGACGCTGGTGTTGAGCGCGAGTCTGGAACCCGCACGGTTCGCCCGCGCCGTCGAGTCAGGCGCGGCGGGCGTGCTGCACAAGGCGGCGGCCATAAGCGACATAGTAGATGCCGTGCGGCGGCTGAACGCCGGAGAAGCCCTTCTCTCTCCCGCCGAGACGATTGAGATGCTCCGCATGGTCAGCCGCAAGCGCCAGGAGGAGTACGAAGTCCAGAAGGCCATCGAGAAGCTCACCCGGCGGGAGAGAGAAGTTTTGCAGGCGCTCGGCGAGGGACTGGATAGCAAGGAGATAGCCGAGAAGCTCCACGTGACAATCGAGACGGAACGCACCCATATGGTGAACATCCTCAGCAAGCTCGGCGTGCATTCGCGGCTCCAGGCGCTGGTGTTCGCGGCGCGCAACGGTATCGTCGATATACGTTAGCACTTGAGAAAACCGGAGCGCGGAGGACTCCGATAAAAGGAGGGGGGGATAAGTTTGAGGTATGAAGTGGACGACAGGAACAAGGTGGGCTCCCGGTACGCTGGTCTGACAGGCAAACCTGACTCGCGGGGGGCCGGCCAATAAATCCTAAGTCGGACATTCCCGCGGCGCGCGCGACTAGCAAGGCGCGTATCCTCATGGCTAACCAGCCTCGCGCCTACCGGGAGGTCATCGCGGAGGCCGTGCGGGATCTGCGTCCGGAGGTAGAGGTCAAGATCGTGGAACCGGATAGTCTGGAAAGCGAAATCTCCGCTTTTGTACCCGATTTGGTGATCTGTGACGAGGCCGGGGAGGCCGTTCGGGAGCACGTCAAGGTCTGGGTAGAGTTGTATCCGAACTTCAGCCCGCTCTCGGTAACCAGCGTCGGGGGCCGGGTTTCGACCATCGAAGGGATTCAACTCGCGGATATCCTGGATATCATAGATCGGACAGAGGAGCTCATTCGTCAGAACTAGCCCAACGGAGCTAGAAAAAGATCATTCATTTATATGAGGCCGGCTATTTGGGTCGGCGCTATGATCAATTTATGAGAGTTACGCGCGTCCTTATAGCCAGCGAGCTTAGATCTTACAGCCAGGCCATCGCATCGGCGTTTCGTGAACTACGTCCGGACACGGAAGTCTTCGAGGCCGAGCCCGGCGACCTGAACCGGGAGGTGCTGCGTCTCTGGCCCGACCTGGTGATATGCAGCAAGGTTACGCCGGTGGTCAAGGAACACAGCCCGAGCTGGGTGGAACTATACCCGCACTGCGACTCCCGCTCGACGGTGTCCGTCAACGGCGAAGTATCGGAGGTCCAGGACATACAGCTCTCGGACCTCCTGGATATCCCCTCTCCGCTGGGGCGCGCGGTCCAACTGAACTAGAAAGAGAGCTCTCTTAGCAGAGCCTTGAGCCTGGGTGCGAGGTCTTCTATCTGGTCCGGCGAGCATTGGACGTGAAGGTGGATCTGGACCGACGATGATTCCGAGGTTCTGTCTGTCTCAAGCGTGGCGGAGACCGAAGTCTGGGCAGGTTCGATCTCTTCCGGGCCGACTTCTTCGGGGAGCTGTACCTCCGGCTCGAAGTCTTCGTCGAACGGGGCGCTCAACTCGCCAGCGTCCTCTTTCAGCAAACCGGCGGCCTTCAGGATCTCGACGAGCGCACTGGCCCCCGTCATAACCGGCTTGTTTCGGGGCTGTCCGGCGGAGTGCGCGATGTAGGCCTGGACGGTTGGGTAGAGCATCCCTTCACGCAGCTTCACCGCGGAGACGACGTTCTGGAGGAACTCGCTGGTCGAGACCACCTGACGCCAGTTTGCCCGGATGTCCTCCTGATCCTTACGCGCGAGGGCAAGCGCGAGCGCCCTGCCGCGCCGCGTGACCAGCTTCTCCCGCTCGCCTTTGAGGATTCCCATTCCCTCCAGAAAAGCATTGTTTCTGCTGACGCTAGACTGATGAACTGAGTTGAGTTTGCTTACGTCGCCGGGATTCGCCGCTTCGTCCCGAGTCCCATAAGCGACTATGATGTTCACCAGTTCTTCGTAAGTCGAGCCCGGGAGCCTGAACTCTTCGGCCATCCAACACCTTCCCCAATGGTCATGACTGACACGGTTGCAACGACCATTATCCTAGATTTAAAGGTAGCCCGCTCTTGGAGACCGGCGCGACGCTTTCCGGCCTCTTGGGCGAGAGTCTCTTGACTTTCGCTACCCCGGACACACCGCGTGTAGAAATCTGTCTCGACCGCAAATAGCGGGCGCACCGATGGACCACGCCTCACTCCGCCGCGGCTTGCCGCCGATATCAGGGGCGGCTATGCTGTCCGTGTTGACTTGCCGTGGGAAGGATCGAGGGATGCAGGTCTTCCTGGAAACCGAACGACTGGCGCTGCGCCGGTTTGACGAGGCCGATGTGGACAACCTGTTCGACCTCGATAGCGACCCCGACGTCATGCGCTACATCAACGGTGGCAAACCAACGCCCCGCGAGGTGGTCCGAGACGAAACTCTGCCGCGGTTCCTCTGCTATTACGAGCGCTTCAGGGGTTTTGGCTTCTGGGCGGCCATCGAGAAGGCCACTGGGGAATTCCTGGGTTGGTTCCACTTCCGGCCACCGGAAGGCAGCGGCCCCGACGAAGCCGAACTCGGCTACCGGCTGAGAAAATCCGCCTGGGGCAAGGGCTACGCCACCGAGGGATCTCGCGCGCTGATCCGCAAAGGCTTTACCGATCTCGGCGTGCTGCGCGTGGTCGCCTCGACGATGACGGTCAACGTCGCCTCCCGGCGCGTGATGGAGAAGGCGGGCCTGACTCTAGAGCGTACATTCCGCCAACCGTGGCCGGAGCGCATCGAAGGCGCGGAGCAGGGAGACGTCGAGTATGCGTTGACCAAGACTGACTGGGAGCAGAGAGGAGCGGCGGAACGCGAACGGTAGCGCGGACGGCTTCCAGGCAAGACGGCATCGGCCGGACAAGACAACCCTGACTCGCTACGGAGCCCACAACGCCGCGTCGTGGAATGTTTTTCAATATGCCTCTGTATTTCATGAAGATTTAAGATAGAGGTTTCCTTGCTGTAACCATAGCCCTCACGCGAGTCCCTAAAATCCGGGGCGTATGAAGCTATTGTCCGCGTCAGACCGGCCAGTCCCCCGAGCGTGAGGTTTAGCCATGAGCCTGAAGCATGAGACCGTCCACTCCGGCCCTTCCGAGTCCCCATCCCTGAATGGTGGAAATCCCACTACATCACACAGGTCTTCCAGAAGGGTGGGCCATATCTTCGTGGCGGTGGGGACTCTGTTGTTGCTCTTATCCGCCGGCGACGCGCTGGCCGGAACCGGTACGGGCGGCGAAAGTGAGTTGCCGCGCGGCTCCGGGATGAGTGAGAGGATGAGCGCGTTCGGAGGGGCGGATGAGATCCAGGGGCTCGCGGGGAACGATTACCTTTCGGGCGGCGGCAG
>JBBPZZ010000072.1:0-11247 GCA_038198445.1 Rubrobacterales bacterium | reverse complement strand
GAGATCGTCGAAGCGAGCGGCGTACTCCTCAAGCGGACCGGGGGACGGGGCCACGGGCAGTCGTCTGGTCATGACGGCACCTCCTTGCGCGCCGCCATTTGAGCATGGTTCTTTACCTACTTCAACAAACTACCGCTAAGAGGGGGCAGAAAAAAGATGGCCCGATGCGGACTATCTTCGAGAATTATCCGCCGAGCCGCTTTGGGATAGTCGAGGGCTGCCCTGACGGGTGGATGGAAGAGTATCGGGAAAACTGGCAAATGCTTCGAAATTTGTAAGCTAACCGGCTCTGGCCGACGCTAGCGGCACGCTCACCCCGACGAGCGAATCCCGCGTGACGAGCGCGGCAAGCTCCTCCTCGCTCATTCCATCGGCGCCGGATGGACGCATGGGGAGGACCATGTAGCGCAGGTCGGCGGAGGAGTCGTGGACGGCGACTCTTACTTCTTCGGGCGGCTCGTAGCCGAACTCGCGCATGACGGCGCGGGGCTCTTTTACGGCCCGCGAGCGGTAGCTGGCGCTCTTGTACCAGTCGGGCGGACGGCCCAGGATGGCGCGCGGATAACAGGAGCAGAGGGTGCAGACGATGATGTTGTGGACCTCGGGGGTGTTCTCGACGGTGATGAACTCGACCGGGCCGGAGGCGTCTATGCCGAGCTCCAGCGCCGCGGCCTTCGTGTCGGAGAGGAGGAGCGCCCTGAACTCCGGGTCTACCCAGGCGCGGGCGACGAGCCGGGCACCGTTCTCGTAGGACCGGGCTTCCATGTACTCGATCTGGTCCCACACCTCTTCGTGGGTGAAGACGGCCTTCTCGACTAGCAGCTCTTCCAGCGCCTGGATGCGCGCCGACCACGGGCTTCTCTCGTATCGGGCTTCCTCATGCGGGTGATCGTGGCCGTTCGCGCTCATCTTGCCTCCTCCGCCGGTCGTGGGTCCAGCCAGTGCTCGTAGATGTCCACGTAGAGAACATCTCCCGAGGGGTTTTCGTAGCCCGGCCAGAGATCCCCCTGCCGGAAGCCTACCTTGTAGAGCGGTTGTTCGGGCAGGCCGTCGCCGCCGTAGGCTAGAGATTCGGGGTTAGGGTACTGGCCGAGGAATGATGAGATCCAACCGGGCCGGGACCGGACGTAGTCGGGGGTACGCACGTGTCCTTCCCTGTCCGCATCCAGCACTCGCACGGGGTCGCCGAGCTTGAAACGCGGCTCTGCCGAGGACGCGCTCACTCCCCGGACCATCGCTGCTCCAGAACGGCGGCCCGCTCGTCGACCTCGTCCTTCGTTACGAGCCCCTTCTCGACGGCAAGAAGCTCCGCGGCGGCGGCCCACCGCTCGTAGTAGCCCATCTCCCTATAGTCACCGAGGCTCTCGATGGCCCGACGCATCTCGTCGGTGGTCTTGTGTCCCTTCTGGTTGAGGACGAGGTTCACCGCGTCGGCGAGACGCTCCCAGTCCTCGACCTCGTGCTGACTCTTGTCTATCGGGCCGAACTCCTCGCGCCGGCCGCCCATGTCGTGGATACCCGACATAATATCTTCCGTCGGCTAGTTGACCCGAAGGACTTCGGCCATCGGTGGACGCTCGACCAGCTCCTCGACGTACTCCTGGAGCCGGAGACCGTCCGGCGTGGCGACGGCGTGCAGGTAGTCGCTGAACTGGAAGAGCTGCTCGGGCAGGTTCGGGTCCCTTAGCTGGTTGAGCCTTCCGTCCTCTCTCATGCGCCGGGCGACGGCCCGTACCACGGAGTAGGACATGCGCGACAGGTCGCGGAGGTTCTGGTGACGGTTCTGGCGGGTGCCGAGGTCCACCTGGGCCATCGCCCCGAGCCCAACCTTCCGAAGCACATCTATCATGATTCCTGTCTCCACCGCGTATCCCGTGAGGAACGGTATTGAGGAGAACAACGCCTTGTCCGCGACGAACTCTCCGGCGAGCGGCTGCACGAAGCCTGAGAGCTCCGGGTAGAAGAGGTTGAAGAGGGGCTTGGTCGTTAGCTCCGTGACGCGACCGCCACCATCCTGCTCAACGGTCTCGCTGCTCTTGAACGGCCGCCGGTAAGCGGCCTTGACGTACCGGATCTGGGGAACGCTCAAGATGGGTCCCAGCGTACCGTAGATGAACTGTGGCTCGAAGTCTTTCGTGTCGGCGTCCGCGTACATGACGAGGTCTCCACGGGCCACCGAGAGGGCGCGCCACATGGCGTCGCCCTTACCGTGGGCTCCACCGTAGTGATCCAGAAGCTCGTTCTCCGAGTATGCCTCCGCGCCGTGACGAATCGCCACATCGAGCGTGCCGTCCTCGGAGTCGGCGTCCACCGCCAGTATTTGATCCACGAGCGGCGTCCCGAGCAGGGAACGCTCGTTGACGGCCTGGATCTCGTCGATGATCCCACCGACCGTGTCCGCTACGTTTCGGCACGGTAATACCAGGCTTACCGTCAGGTCCTTTTCCCGTTTCTTGCGGGCCAACTCTTCTACATTAGAGAACTGTGCATGGTCGTAGGAACGAGGTTTAAACCACTCCGCGGCGTCTATGGGCCTGATAGCCCTCTCGTCGATTCTCATGATAATAAAGTTACCGCAAAGTAGAGCCTATGTCTACAAAATAGGTCGCTCACGCGAAAACGCCCATATCCTCACCCCACGGGTAAAATAAGCAAATGAGCGACTCTCTACAATGCCTCTTACGCATCTTGCTCTTACATGTTGCAATCCAGGTAACGAAAAGGGTAACATGAGAGTCGTATTGTCTCTATTTGGCGCAAGGTGAGTTTGGAACGTGAAGACGGGTAGTGTGAGCGGTATTCATCGTGGCCTGAGATGTATTCGGGCACTTTGCGGCGCTCTTGATCCGGGAGTTGGGCCTTGTTGAGCAACCGCGCGGGGTGGGCGCGCTATGGGTTCGCCATGCTGGTCGTGGCGGTGACGGTATTGCTCAAGCTAGTGGTTACGCGAACAATCGCGGGAGAGACACCGTTTTTGTTGCTCTTCTTCGTCGTGTTGGTGAGCGCCTGGCGCGGTGGGGTTGGACCTGGGTTACTGGCGACCGGGATGGCGACGCTGGCTGCGAGCTACTTCTTTATGCCTCCTATCAATTCCTTAAGCGTCGAGAATACCGGACAGATCGTAAGGTTGATCCAGTTCTTCTTAGAAGGCGCGTTCACCACCTTCCTCGTGGCCGCCCTCCAATCCGCGACACGGAAAGCCGAGGAGCGGACGGCGGAGGTCCAGGAGTTTCAGCAACATCTCAAGGAGAACGAGGAGCGATCCCGCCGTCTGGCGGAGGAGGTCGTCGAAGGACTGGTACTGTCCGAGGACGCCAGGATCTTCGACGCCAACAAGGCCTTCACCGGAATGTTTGGCTACGAACTGAACGAGGTGGTTGGCATGAACTTTGCCGAGTTGGTCGTGCCTGAAGATAGGGAGTCGGTAGCCGGGAGGATTTCGGCCGAGCATCTGGATACCCACGAGGTGCGTGCCTTGCGGAAAGACGGCGCGAGCTTCCCGGCGGAGGTCAGTCCCCGTCTCATGGATTATCAGGGTCGGCGGGTACTGGTGAGTTCTATCCTGGACCTGACCGAGCGGAAGCAGGCTGAAGAGGCGCGCCGTTTCCTGGACGAGGCGGGAGCGACCCTCTCTTCTTCGCTCGACTACGAGGTGACGTTGTCCCGGGTAGCCCGTCTTTCGGTGCCTCGTCTCGCTGACTGGTGCGTCCTCGACGTAGTCGAGGAGGACGATTCTCTAGGGCGGCTCGCGGTCGTCCATCAAGACCCGGAAAAAGTAAAGCTGGCGCGCGAGTTGCAGGAGGACTATCCGCCGGACTCGCAGTCGTCCACCGGGTTGCCGCGGGTATTGCGCTCGGGACAATCCCAAATAATCCCGGAAATCCCTGAATCTATTATCGAAGAGACGGCTAGAGACGACAGGCACCGGGAGATCCTGCGGGAGCTAGGTCCGCAGTCTTATATGATTGTGCCGCTAAACGCCCGTGGGCGAACGCTCGGGGCGATTACGCTGGTCATGGCGGAGTCCGGGCGCCGTTACAGGCAGGAGGATCTAGCTCAGGCCGAAGAGCTGGCCCACCGCGCCGCCATGGCAATGGACAATGCGCGGCTCTATAGAGAAGTTCAGAGGGAGCTCTCCGAACGTCAAAGTGTGGAGACGGCGCTTCGCCAGCAGAGAGACCTCTACGAGACCCTGCTTCAGGCTCAGAGCGAGGTTGGAGAAGGGTTCGTAATCGCTGACGGGCCGCAAATCTCCTACACGAACGAGGCTTTCCGGGAGATCAGTGGCTATACCGATCAGGAGCTGCGGGAGATGCCGACCTACTTCGAGCTTTTCCGGCCAGAGGAGAGGGAGATGTTGATCGAGCACTTCAACCGGCGTATGAGCGGCGGGGGAGGGGCGGACCATCAAGAGGTCTCACTACTCCGTAAAGATGGGCGAACCGTAAACCTCGAAATAGCCGTCAAGATGCTTCCAAAGGCGGGGTCTCGCCGCACGGTAGTAATCGCCCGCGACATCACCCGGCGCAAGCGTTACGAGATAGAGCTAGAGCGTAGCGAGCGGAGCCTCGTGGCGGCGCAGCGGATCGCCAGGATGGGAAACTTCGAGTACGATGTACAGAAGGATCTGGCCCGATGGTCGGATGAGCTCTACAGCATCTTTGGCTACATCCCTCAAGAGTTCACACCGCGCTACAAGACGTTCCTGAGATCCACCCACCCCGAAGATCGGCGGCATTTGCGCCGCTCCGTGCGTGAGGCTCTGCGTACCGGTAAGTCGGATACTATCGAGTACCGTATCGTCCGGCCTGACGGGGCGATCCGCTTTGTGGAGAGCCAGTACGAGGTGATCCAGGAGGGAGACCGGCCCGTATGGCTTATTGGCACGGTCCAGGATGTGACGGAGCGCAGAGAGACCGAGAGGAAGGTCAGGGAAGCCGAGGTTCGCTTCCGGACTCTGGTGGAGCAGACCCCAGCCGTAACCTACATGCAGGAGGTCGCTGGCCCCGAAGATGCCGGTGGGCCGAAGCCAGTAATGTACATAAGCCCGCAGTACAAAGACATACTCGGTTACGTTGCGGAACAGGAGATGCTGGACGACGATCACTGGCTCAAGATAATGCATCCCGAGGATCGCGAGCGGGTATTGGCGGAAGATGAACGGACGGACGAGACAGGTGAGCCTTTTATGATGGAGTACCGGCAGATCGCCAAGGACGGCAGTCTCGTCTGGATCCATGACGAAGCCGTCCTGGTGCGAGACGAGGATGGTAATCCTCTGCACTGGCAAGGCGTTCAGTATGACATCACCGAGCAGAAGCGCATCGAAGAAGAACTTGAGGCGCGGGCCGAAGAGCTTGCGCGTTCCAACGCCGAGTTGGAGCGTTTCGCTTACATCGCGTCGCACGACCTCCAGGAGCCTTTGAGGATGGTCTCTAGCTACACGCAACTCCTCGCCCGGCGCTACAAGGGCAGGTTGGACCAGGATGCCGACGAGTTCATAGAGTACGCCGTGGACGGCGCGAACCGGATGCAGATCCTCATCAACGACCTTCTCGTCTACTCGCGGGTCGGAACCCGCGGTAAGGACTTCACGCCGACGGACCTCTCGTTGGTCCTGGAACTGACGCGGGCCAACCTGCAAATAGCCATCGAGGAGAACGGCGCTATCGTGACTTCGGACTCATTGCCGACCGTGGTGGGCGACCGGACACAGCTCATCCAGCTCTTTCAGAACCTGATCGGCAACGCTATAAAGTTTCGGGGCGAGCGTCCGCCAGAGGTCCACCTTGGAGCCGAGCGCCGGGGCAAGGAGTGGCTTATCTCCGTGCGCGACAACGGCATCGGCCTGGATGCCGAGTACAAAGAAAGGATCTTTGTCGTCTTCCAACGGCTGCATACCAAGGAAGAATATTCCGGCACTGGTATCGGATTGGCCGTATGCAAAAAGATAGTCGAGCGTCACGGCGGTAGAGTCTGGGTAGAGTCGAAACCCGGCGAGGGGAGCACGTTCTTCTTTACCATGCCGGCCGACGAAAGTTACCGGAGGTGAGGGAGATCCCGAACGAGCAACCGATAGAGATCCTGCTGGTGGAAGACAACCTCGGCGACGCGCGGCTCGCCAGCGAAGCTTTCAAGGACGGCTCGGTGAGGTTTGCGAGCAACCTGCACCACGCAAGAGATGGTATCGAGGCCCTGGATTTCCTGCACCGGCGAGGGGATTATGCGAACGCCGTCAGACCGGACATCATCTTGCTCGACTTGAACATGCCGCGCAAGGACGGCCGGGAGGTGCTGTCCGAGATAAAAGAAGACCCGGACCTGAAGCTCATACCGGTGCTCGTCCTGACTACCTCCGCGGCGGAACGCGATATCTTGCAGTCCTACGACCTCCATGCCAACGGCTACGTCAGCAAGCCCATAGACCTGGATGAGTTCGCGAGCGTGGTCGACTCCATCAAGAGCTTCTGGTTCGCCACGGCGCAGTTGCCGCAGGAAGAGAGGGAGTAAGACGGAGGGATACCAGACAACCGGAGCGCGGCCCGCCGTCGTTGCCGTCCTCCTGGTAGAGGACAATCCTGGCGACGCTCGGCTCGTGGAGTTGATGCTCTCCGAGGTGGACACTACCGTGTTCGAGATCACCCGTGCCAGAAAGCTCGGAGAAGCGCTTGATGCCCTCGATGGACAGGAGTTCGATGTCGTCCTGCTCGACCTCTCGCTGCCGGACGCCAGCGGCCTCGACGGCGTAAACGCCATGCGGAGCGCCGCGGCGTACCTGCCCGTGGTGGTCTTGAGCGGCATGAACGACGAAGACCTGGCACTGAATGCCATACAGGGCGGCGCGGAAGATTATCTCGTCAAGGGCCAGGGCGATGGGGACCTCGTCTCTCGCGCGGTTCGCTACGCCATCGAGCGCAAGAGAGCCGAGGAGCGCCTCGCCTATCTCTCGCAGTACGATTCCCTCACTGGGCTAGCGAACCGCGTCCTGTTCGAGGACCGGTTCCAGCAGGCTCTCGCGAGGGCGGACCGCGACGGCACGCTGGTGGCTTTGATGTCTCTGGACCTCGACCGGTTCAAGGACTTCAACGACGCGTTGGGCCACGGCTTCGGGGACATGCTGCTGAAGACCGTCGCGGCCCGGCTCAAGGAGTGCGTGCGCGAGGGAGATACGGCAGCGCGCCTGGGCAGCGATGAGTTCGGCATCGTGCTCGATGGCATCGAAGACGCGCGGGTGGCCGCCCAGGTGGCGCGCCGGGCGTCCGAGTTGCTCTCCGAGCCTTTCACTATCCACGGGCAGGAGATGATCCTCACCGTCAGCATAGGCATCGCCGTGAGGTACTCGTCCGAGTCGCAAGACCTCATGAAAGACGCCAACGCGGCTCTGCAGCGGGCGAAGGAGACGGGACGCAACAACTACCAGTTCTTCGCGCCGGAGATGAACATTCAAGCCTTCGAGCGGCTGGCTATGGAGAGCAGGCTGCGACATGCCGTGGACCGGGGTGAGTTCGAGCTGCACTATCAGCCGCAGGTCGAGGTTTCGACTGGAATTGTAGTGGGGGCGGAGGCGCTGTTGCGCTGGCGCAACCCTGAATATGGCCTGGTCTCTCCCGCAAAGTTCATCCCCGTTCTGGAAGAGACTGGTTTGATCCTCCCGGTCGGAGAATGGGTCATAAAGACAGCTTGCGGACAAATGCGGGCCTGGCAAGACGCCGGTTTACCAACCACGCGGGTGGCCGTGAACCTGTCGGCCCAGCAGTTCAGGCAACAAGACCTCTCCGAAATAGTCTCCAGGTCGCTGCGTGACGCGATGCTGGAGCCGGAGAACCTGGCGCTGGAAATAACGGAGAGCATCCTCATGGAGGATTCCGAAGAGAGCAACACGAGGCTTGAGAAGCTCAAGTTCGATCGTGGACTCAGGGTCTCCATAGACGATTTCGGGACCGGCTACTCGTCGCTCGCCTACCTCAAACGCTTCCCGATAGATGTCTTGAAGATAGACCGCTCGTTCGTTCGGGAGATGTATGAGGACAGCGACGACGCGGCCATCGTGGCCGCGATTATCGGGCTCGCCCACAACCTGCGCCTGGAGGTCGTCGCCGAGGGCGTGGAGACGGAGGCCCAGCTAGACTTCCTGCGGCGGAAGAACTGCGATCACGTCCAGGGTTACTACTTGAGCTACCCGCTGCCCGCCGAGGAGTTCGCCGCTCTCCTGAAAGAGAACGAAAACCTCTTTATCTCCGACGCCGCGGGATAAAGCGTTTCCTCGCAACCGGGACGCGGCGCTCCCGGTGGTAAAATCTCTCTCTTTGCTGGATGCGGTAATGGCGGCGATACGGAATAGAGATGCTTTAGAGATGCGGATAGTTCTTACTAACGACGATGGAATAGACGCTCCCGGACTTCTGGCGGCCCGGCAGGCTCTGGAGAAGATCGGAGAGGTCGTAACCGTCGCTCCCGACCGGAACCGCTCTGGGGTGGGGCGCAGCATCTCTTTCGGCCGTTCCATCAGTATAGAAGAGCGTGAGATGGCGGACGGCGTAATGGGTTACGCCTGCACCGGCACGCCCGTCGATTGCGTGCGGCTCGTGGCCCTCGGTCTCATGGATTTCGAGCCGGACATCGTGGTCTCTGGTATCAACCACGGTGAGAACCTCGGCGACGACATAACTTACTCGGGTACGGTAGCGGGAGCCTTGGAGGGGATTGTGATCGGGGTCCCCGGTATAGCCGTCTCTCTTAGCAGCGACCGGCCGTGGCACGGTGGCGTCGAGAAGGACGTGAGCGAGGGACGCGAGGTTCATTTCGAGCCGGTCGCCGAGTTTACCGCCCGTCTGGCGAAGATCGCCCTGAAGAGTCTGCCGCCGGGCCGTATCCTGAGCGTCAACGCGCCGAACCTGCCTCTGGAGAGTCTCAAGGGAGCCCGCGTCACGAAGCTCGGACGCCGCTTCTACAAGGATGAACTGGTGGAGGTGCGTGACGAGGAGGGGCGTGTCAGCTACGACATCTACAACAACCCGCCCGGCCACCACGACGAAGAAGGCACCGACTTCGCCGCAATAAGCAATGGAGAGATCAGCATCACCCCCGTACACCTGGAGCTTACCGACGAACCCGGTATCAAGGAGCTTGCCTCCTGGGACATGGACAGCCTCCTCTTAGAGAATGGGCACTTCTAATGCTCACCGCCGTCCTGTTCGACTTTGATGGAACGCTCGTGGACACGACCGACATGATCTACCAGGGCATGCACCACGCTACCGAAGAGGTGCTGGGACGAGAGATACCACGCGACACCCTCATGGCGAACGTCGGACAGCCCCTGGCGAGCCAGATGGAAGCCCTCGACCCTGAACACGCTGAGACGCTACTGGAGTCCTACCGCGTCTTCCACAACGAGAACCACGACGCCTTGATAAAAGAGTTCCCCGGCGTCTCCGAAGCGCTCGCGAGGCTCAGCTCCGCCGGGGTAAAGATAGGCGTCGTCACCTCCAAGCTCCGCGCCTCCGTCGAGATGGCCCTGCACAGGTTCCCCGCCCTCAGAGGATCCATCGACCAGTTCGTCGCGATGGAGGACACAACCGAGCACAAACCACGGCCGGCTCCGCTGCTCAAGGGCCTGGAATATCTTGGAGGCGTGCCGGAGGAAGAGGCCGTCTACGTCGGCGACTCGCCCTACGACATAGCCGCCGCCAAAGCAGCCGGCATGAGAAACATCGCCGTAAGCTGGGGCGCTTTTTCCGAAGACACCCTGCGGGCAGCCGAACCGGATCACCTCGTCCCGGACCTCGATGCCGTGGTGGACGTGCTCCTGGATATGCGGTCGGCAAGCTGACCGCTGGCCTCTAAAGAACTTCTTACATTTCACCCACGGCTCTCGCCAGATTCTCCAGATCTTCCTCCGTATTGAACAGGTGGACACTCACCCGGACGTAAGAAGCCGGCGCGGGTAGAAAGCGGGTGACGAACCTCTGTTCCAGGAGCCGCCCGACGGCGTCCTTAGACGCGACACCCTCTACCTCGAAGCTCACGAGGCCGGACCGCGCGGGGTGGAGCGAGTGGATCTTGACGCGAGGAAGCCCGGAGAGCAGGTCCATTAGCAACCCGGCGCGCCGTTGAATCTCTTTACGGCCTTCCTCGCCTCTCTCGTATGCTGCTTCGGCTGCCGCGGCGAAACCTCCGGCAAGAGCTGGGCTCATGGTCGAAGCCTCGAAGCGCCGGGCGCCGGCTCTTAGCTCGTAGTCTCCGTTTATGTCGAAGGGGGTTTCCCCGGAGACGGAAGCGTATCCGACGTTCGCGCTGAAGGCCCGGTAGTCGGGGCTGACGTAGAGTCCCCCCATGCCTTCGGGGCCGAGTATCCACTTGTGTCCGGTGAAAGCGTACATATCCGCGCCGGTCTCGGGAACATCCACGGAGATGTTGCCGACGGACTGGGCGCCGTCTATCAGGGTGGCGATCCCGCGGTCGCTGGCGGCGGTAGAGATCTCTCGCAGCGGCAACACCTCGCCGGTGGTCCAGTCCACGTGGGAGAGCGCGATGAGACGGGTACGGCCGGATAGCTGCTCTTCCACCTTTTTCGGCGTTACAGGGGGAGAGAGCAAGTTCACCTTCACCCCGAAGCGTTTCCGGAGGTTGTGAAGAGGCGCCAGGCAGCCGGGATGCTCCGTCGTGGCGGAGATCACCTCGTCGCCTTCCCGCCAATCCATGGAGTTGATGCCGAGGTTCATGCCGTGGGTGGTGTTCTGGGTGAGGGCAACGTCGTCCGGCGCGGCGCCGATGAGTCGGGCCGCGGCATCGCGGGCGCGGACGTTGACTTCGGCTTGCCGGGCGAAGAGGCCGAGACCTTCGAGATAGGCCGGTCCCGAGCAAAAGTCGTCCGCCGCGCGCATCGCTTCTATTACGGAGAAGGGCGGCGGGCCGCTGCCGCCGGAGTTCAGGTAGACGAAGTCGTTATCCGCCAAGGCCGGGAACGATGTTCGATCAAGCTTTACGCGCTCGATTTGATGCCTCCTGTCTGGATCCGTTTGCCTATTTTGTATAATAGCGCCCTTATGCACAATGATAGCCTAGTGAGGATGAGCCGCCGCCGACGGCGAATGCGGAATGGAAGCAATTTCTGGGGAAGGATAAGGACGGCACTCGTGATTGCGTGCGCGCTTGGGTGCGTGGCGGTGGCCGGGATGTTCGCGAGCTTCGCCTACACCTACGAGAGTGTCGCAACCAACATGCCCTCCCTGGATAACTACTCAT
>JBBPZZ010000071.1:0-14752 GCA_038198445.1 Rubrobacterales bacterium | reverse complement strand
GCTGACCGCGGCAACGAGCATCCCACTTAATACTAAGAAAACGGTAAGAGCGTGTAACAAGAGGTCGAACGCGCCTTTACAAGTAGGTTAATGCGGATGAGGCGCGGGGCCGCTTCGAGGGATTTCGAGGATGAAAGTGGACCCTTTGTTAGGTTCGCTAACGGCGCGGACGCCGCCGCCATGAGCCTCGGCGATCTGCCGGGCTATGGACAGCCCCAATCCAGCGCCGCTCCTGGTCCGGGACGGGTCCGCCCGGTGGAAACGCTCGAAGACGTACGGAAGTTGCTCCTCGGAGATGCCGATGCCCGTGTCCGCGACTTCGAGTTCGGCCCGTCCGTCTCTCCGGCGCGCGGTCACGATTACGGCGCCGTCCTCCGGGGTGTACTTCACGGCGTTGTCGAGCAGGATGGAGGCCGCCTGCCGGATACGACCGCGGTCGTATCCGGCTTCTACTTCGTCCTCCGGAGGGACGTAGGTTATGGAGAGTTTTCCAGCGGCGGCCCGCGCCATTTCGGTCGCTTCGGAGGCCACGTCACCGAGGTCGTGAGGCGAGAGTTCCAGGGGCGCGCCCTCGTCGCCACGGGCCAGGGCGAGCAGCTCCTCGACCAGCTCCCGCATCCGCTCTGACTCCCGGCCTATCGCGGCGGCGCTCTCGCGGGCGGTCTCGGAGTCGTCTATGCCCCACTCCTTCAGCATCCGGGCGTAGCCTCTTATGGAGGTGAGGGGAGTACGCAGCTCATGGCCGGCGTCCGCGACGAAGCGCCGCTGGCGCGCCAGAGTCTCCTCCTGGCGGGCGAAGGCCGCTTCCAGGCGTGCCAGGAGGTCGTTAATGGTGGTCGTGAGACGGCCTATCTCGTCTTTCGAGTGGGCTACGGGCAAACGGCGAGAGAGGTCGCCTTCAGTGATCTGACGGGCGGAGCCGACGATGGCCTCGATGGGAGAGAGCGCCGCGCGTGCCAGGAGATACGCTCCTCCCACCGCGAGCAGCAGCGCCGCCAGCACCCCCGCCGCCATGAAGGTGACGAACAGGTCCAGCGCCTCCTGGGCGTTCTCGTAAGACTTACCCGCCTCGACTACGCGGACGGTCCCATCGGGGGTCTTTACAGGTACGGCGTAGACGTAGTCCGGCGGCTCCGGCGAGAGGTTCGCGGTGCCTCCGGCGGGCTTGTCCGAGTCAAGCGCCCGGCGCCAGAGCCGGTCTTTATTATCTTTCTGGGAGACGAGGGCCACTGTTTCGGTCAGGGTATGGCCTTTCTTGTCGCGCGCTATCACGTAGACGCCGTTCAGGGTGAGGCGTTCGATCTTTTCCTTGCTCAATGTCTCCCCGGATTGCGTGATCCGGGCGGCCTCAAGCGCCCGCGCCTGCACGGTATCCTCGACGCTTGACGGCAGGGCATTCCGCAGCAGCGCGTAGAGCAGTACGCCCAGGAATATCAGGATTGCGCCTATCGCCAGGGCGTTGAAGAGGGTTAGTCTCCAGCGGATCGGCACGGAACCTCCCTAGCTCTCCCTGAGAGCGTAGCCCACCCCACGGACAGTCCGTATCAAAGACTCCTCTCCGGGTCCGTCGAGCTTCTTGCGCAGGTATCCGACGTATACGTCTATCACGTTGGTCTCCGCCCCGAGGTCTTCTCTCCAGACACGCGATATTAGGAGGTCTCTCGAAAGCACCCGCTTCGGATTGCGGGCCATGAACTCCAGAAGTTCGTACTCGCGGGCCGTCAGGTCCACGCGGCGGTCACCCCTCCGCACCTCGCGGGAGGCGGTGTCTACTTCAAGGTCGGCGTACCGGATCACCTCTTCCCCTTCAGACCGCCGCACGAGCGCCCGCAACCTTGCCAGAAGCTCTTCCACCTCGAACGGCTTGGTCAGGTAGTCGTCGGCCCCGAGGTCCAGGCTGTGTACCTTGTCACGCAGGGTATCCCGCGCGGTCAGCATTATGACCGGGACCTTACTTCCCCGCGCCCGCAGCCCTTTCAACACCCCGACCCCGTCAAGCCTTGGCAACATGACATCCAGGATGACGAGGGCCGGGTCGAAGCTCCTCGCCGCCTCCAAGCCCGATAATCCATCTCCGGCGCACCGGACTACCAGACCGCGATGCGAAAGCTCCAGTTCGATGAGCCGGGCTATGGAATAGTCATCCTCGACCACCAGAACGCGCGTTCCTTTCTTCACCTGGCTCCTCTCGGGGACGTTTCGCATATTCTACCCGCCTACGGATGGCTCCCAAAAAAAGAGGGCCACTCCGAAGAGTATCCCTCCAGAGAATGTTTTTCTGAACTTCTATTCCGCGCTGTCTCCCGCCGGAACCAAAGACTTCTCCCAGGTGACTTTCAGGTAAACGACCATGTACACAGCCTCCGCGGCAAGGGACAGAACACCGAGCGGTTCGAACCACACGTCCAAGCCCAGGCCGGGGAGTCCTATCGCGCGGCTGATCACGTACCCGGCAAACGCCCCAGCCGCCACGAGAGCACCGAGGTTCCATCCCAAGTTTCGCCTATCCAGGAAGATGCCGGTGGCTGCCACTAGAGAACCTACGCCGTTGGCCGTGAACAACAGCCCCTTGTAGAGGGCTTCCGAAAAGCTGTCTGGGGCATCCACGACATGGATCGCGCCGACCAACAAGATCAGGGCGATGCCCGCCAGCATCAGACCGTTCGTCACGCCAAAGCCTTTCAATAAGTACCTCCTACTCTCGATGGAGCCACGCCGCTCCTCTCGGTCACAAGGTATGCGCTCTTTTTAAGAGCCGGCTAAGAGATCGAGGATTCCGGCGCCCAACCAGGATACAAGACGGTGCGCCCGCTCCAGGTACATTGGCGAACGGCATCCATCTTCGCGGAGACGATGCCTAACACCGAACGTTTCTCGAAATTCTTAAAGAGTTCTTCGTGCTCTCTCAGAACTCTCTTATTTTTGCGTGCGAAATTGAACCTCGATCTAAAGTCCTTCGTAAGGAGACGACATGAACAGAACAAGAAAAGCGAACCTGATGATAACGGCCCTTATGGGTATAATTCTACTGGCTGGTTGCGGAGCCGGCAACGCTTCTTCAGGGGCTTCATCCGGCGCAACCTCGACTCACCAGAGCTCCGGCTCCCCGCAGAAGACCTCGCAAGCGTCCGGCTCGAATGAGAAGCCTGTAGCTCCGGAGAAGAGTCCTCCAGGAGACATCCCCGACACCCAGGCGTTCGTGACGTACACCTCGCGGCAGGGAAATTACAAAGTCGAGGTCCCGGAAGGCTGGGCCCGTACGACCAGGGCAGGAGATGCCAGCTTCGTGAATAAGCTGGACGGCATGAGTGTCAACCTCAAGAACTCCTCTCGCGCTCCGAGCGTCGGTAGCGTCCACAAGAACCAGGTACCCGCGTTGAAGAAGGCACAACGAGCAGTACAGATCACTCACGTACAGAGCGTGAAGACGCCGGCCGGACAGGCGATTCTCATAAAGTACACGTCGAACTCCAACCCCGACCCCGTGACCGGCAAGCAAGTGCGGCTGGAGAACAACAGCTATCTCTACTTCAAGAACGGGAAGCTGGCGACGCTCCGACTCTACGCCCCGCTCGGAGCCGATAACGTGGACCAGTGGAACCGGATCTCCCAGAGCTTCAGGTGGATGTAGTATGCGTCTCCTCGAAGCGTTCGATATCTACCGCTTCTACCACGCCGGGGAAGAGGAAACCCTTGCACTGCGCGGCGTCAGCATGCACCTCGGCGAAGGTGAGATCGTGGCCGTCATGGGGCCGTCGGGGAGCGGGAAGTCCACACTCCTGGCCTGTCTCGCCGGCCTCGACGAGCCCGACGGCGGGCACGTAGAGCTAATAGGAGAGCGCCTGACACGCCGCTCCGAGGCTACCCGCGCCGCGATGCGCGCGGCGAACATCGGCATCCTGTTGCAGTCCGGCAACCTGTTCGAGTACCTCACCGTGGAAGACAACGCCCGCCTCCAGATGAGCCTGGCGCGCAAGCCCGACGAGCGCCGCCTCCGGGAGTTGATGGAACTGACCGGTCTAGAAACGCGCCGCCGTTCCCGGCCCTCGCAGCTATCGGGGGGCGAGGCCGCGCGCGCCGGTCTCGTAACTGTCCTGGCCTCGAACCCGAGAGTGCTACTGGCGGATGAACCGACGGGTGAGGTAGACGTAGATACCGAGGCCGAGATCTTACGCATCTTCGAAGCCCGGCGCGAAGAGGGAGCCGGCACACTCATCGCGACACACAGCGAGGCGCTGGCGGCGAGGGCGGACCGGATCTTACGCATCTTCGACGGAAGGATCGCCAATGTCTGAAATCCTCGTGGAGACTCGGGAGGCCGGACGCACCTATCGAGTCGGAGAAACCCCCCTGGTGGCACTCGACTCAGCGACTTGCAAAATCATCTCCGGCAGTCACATAGCGCTCGTCGGGCCCTCGGGCAGTGGCAAGTCAACACTATTGCATCTTATGGGAGGTCTCGATACGCCTACCGCCGGTACTATCTCCTGGCCCGGTCTCGGGAAGCGGGAGGCTCTTAGACCCGAGAAGATCGCCTTCGTCTTCCAGACACAGAGCCTCCTTGACCCGCTCACCGTCGTCGAGAACGTGGAGATGCCGCTGCTGCTCGGCCGCAGGAGCGCGAAAGACGCCCGCCGCGCCGCGCTCGACGCCCTGGATCGCATAGAGCTCGCCGACATCGCGGACAAGCTGCCCGAGGAGCTCTCCGGAGGACAGACGCAGCGGGTAGCCGTGGCCCGCGCCCTCGCTTATAGGCCACGGTTGATCCTCGCCGACGAACCCACGGGACAGCTCGACCACCCGACTGCCAGCCACCTGTTCGACGTGCTGCTCGCCTCTCTTGAAGGCACCGATACCGCGCTGGTGGTCGCCACGCACGACATGGGCGTCGCCGGTCGCATGCACGATCGCTGGCAGATGCAACACGGAGTTCTGGAGGTTAGCGGCTGATGATGGCTTTGATCTGGTTTAAAGGACTCCTCTCGCGCCGGCGTGGCCGGCTCCTGGGCGCTGTTGCTGGGGTCGCGCTCACGGTAGCCTTGCTGGCGACCATCGGCGCGTTCATCGCCTCCAGCGGCGCCTCGATGACCCGGCGAGCGATCACGGACGTTCCGGTAGACTGGCAGGTGCAGCTCTCCCCCGGCTCGGACCCGGGCGCAGCCGCCAGGGCCGTTGGCAAAGCAACCCCGTATACCGCCCTGCAGCGCGTAGGTTACGCCGATACCGCGGGACTTAAGTTCACGACCAGCGGCACCACTCAGACCACGGGACCGGGCAAAATCCTCGGGATAAGCTCGAATTATCAGAAGACCTTTCCAAAAGAGATCAGCAAGCTACAGGGTTCGACGAGCGGCGTCCTGCTCGCCCAGCAGACGGCAGCCAATCTGCACGCAGCGCCGGGTGACCAGATAACCATAGAGCGGCCCGGCCTGAAGCCCGTAAAGGTCAAGGTTGACGGTGTCGTCAACCTGCCAAACGCCGACTCCCTCTTCCAGGCCGTCGGGGTACCGCCCGGCTCCGCGCCGCAGGCCCCGCCGGACAATGTGGTGGTTCTGCCCTCGGACCAGTGGCACAAGCTGTTCGATCAGCAGGCCAGAGTCCGTTCCGACTCGGTCCACACTCAGCTTCACGTGGATATCGCGCACAAGAACCTGCCCGCCCAGCCCACCGAGGCCTACACCCACGTGCAAGGACTCGCAAAGAACGTCGAGGCCCAGATCGCCGGCAGCGGCACCGTGGGCGACAATCTCTCTTCCCGGCTCGACGGCGTCCGGGAGGACGCGCTCTACTCTCAGGTGCTCTTCCTGTTCCTGGGGCTGCCGGGGGCCGTCCTCGCGATCTTGCTCACGCTCGCGGTTACGTCCTCGGGTGCTATCCGCAGGCGGCGGGAACAGGCTCTGCTGCGCACCCGCGGCGCGTACACCTCCCAGATCCTGCGTCTTGAGAGCCTGGAGGCCGTTATAGTTGGGGTGCTCGGCGTGGGCCTCGGCGTAGGGTTGGCCTACCTTGCCGCGAGCACTATAGCACCTTCCGGCGTCTTGGCCAGAGCGACCGTCCTGGCGTGGACCCTCGCCGCCGCTGCCGCCGGCCTGGTCCTCGCGGTGGCCGCCGTGCTCTATCCGGCGGCGCGAGAGGCGCGTAACTCCACCGTCGCGGCCGCCCGTTCCGTGGTCGGCCGGGTACGCAAGCCGCTCTGGCAGCGCACCTACCTGGACTTTCTCCTTCTAGGCGTCGCAGCCTTCATGTTCTGGCGGACGGCCAGCACCGGCTACCAAGTGGTCCTGGCGCCCGAGGGAGTTGCCCAGACCTCGGTCTCCTACGACGCGTTCGTCGCCCCGTTCCTGCTCTGGGTCGGCGTGGCGCTCCTGACCCTCCGCCTGTGCTCCTTCGGCCTCGACCGGGGCCGCAAGCAGGTATCCACCGCGCTGAACCCGATAGCCGGCGGTCTCTCGGGTGCCGTCGCCGCATCCCTGGCCCGCCAGAGGGTGCTGGTTACCCGCGGGGTCGTGCTCGTCGCGCTAGCGGTCTCTTTCGCCGTCTCCACGGCGGTCTTCAACACCACCTACACCGCCCAGTCGTACGTCGACGCCCAGTTGACCAACGGCTCCGATGTGACGGTAACCGGCCCGACTTCCTCGCCGCCCGCCGGCAAGCTGGCGGCGCTAAAGAGCCTGCCCGGAGCCGCCGCCGCACAGCCGATGCAGCACCGGCTCGCTTACGTCGGCAACGACTTGCAGGACATCTACGGTATTAACCCGAAGCAGATCGGCAACGCGACCACGATGTCCAACGCCTACTTCGCCAACGGCGACGTCAGGTCCACCCTGAACACGCTCGCCAAACGGCCCGACGGCGTGCTGGTCTCCGAAGAGACGGTAAAAGACTTCCAGCTACACCCTGGAGACCAGCTAAACCTCCGGCTTCAGGGGAAGGACCACAAGTACCATAAGGTTCCGTTCCACTTCGCCGGCGTCGTCCGCGAGTTCCCCACGGCCCCGAAGGACTCGTTCCTCGTAGCCAACTCCAGCTACATCGCCAAGCAGACGGGCATCGGCGCGCAGGAGACCGTTCTGATGCGCGCCAGCGGCGACCCGGCCCGGCTCGCCTCCTCCGCGCGCAAGATCGTAGGCTCACTCGCCGGGGCCAGGGTGACGCCGATAGGTTCGGCCCAGGCGACCATATCCTCCAGCCTCACTGCGGTAGATCTGCACGGCCTGACCCATCTGGAGCTCGCTTTCGCCATAGTGTTCGTCGCCGCCGCGACGGGGCTTGTGATGGCGCTCGGCCTGGCGGAGCGTCGGCGGACGTTTACGATCCTCTCGGCCCTGGGAGCCAGGCCTGGACAACTCGGCGCCTTCCTGTGGAGCGAGGGGCTCTTGATCCTCGCGAGCGGGTCTCTCATAGGTGTGGCGCTGGGCCTCGGGGTGGCAGAGATGCTGGTCAAGGTGCTCAAGGGCGTCTTCGACCCGCCGCCGGAGTCGATCTCCGTGCCGTGGGTGTATCTGACGCTACTGGCGCTGGCCGCCGCCCTCTCGACGGGCATCGCCGTGCTCGGCGCCCAAATGGCCTCCGGACGTTCGAAGGTAGAGGATCTGCGCGACCTCTAGGCGCAACTCGGACAATCTCCGGAAGCCCTCCACAACGACAGAGCCGTCGTTGTAGGCGAAAGAAGAAGGGCCGAGGCGTAACAGCTCCGGCCCTTCTTTCTACAATAGTTCGGGATACGCCTGGAGGATTAGCCTCCGCTGTCGTGTTGGTCCGCTGGCGTGCCAAGGATCTTGAGGTTGTTGTCGAAATGGACATCGACCTGGCTGCCGTCTTTGCGGGTAACCTCGACCTCGTAGGCTCCTTCTTCGTCGCCGACCTCAGTGCCGGTGACGCGTCCTCCCTTTATGCGGTCGAGCGCGAGGCTCTTGGCCTTCTCGAGGCTGGCGGTTTCCTGCTGTCCCGAGGGTTTACCGCTAGTATCCGGGACGTGGCCCTTTTCGGCGGCGGCCACCCCGCCTCCTCCGAGTGCCAGAACCGCGATGGCCGTCGCGCCAATGGCTATCTTCTTGCCGTTCACTTCTTCACCTCCTTTACTCGGTTGCTTACTCGAAGTATCGCAGGCTTATCTGAGAACCAGCTGAGAACTGGATTAGATCGCGGGACCTACTGAGAATGGCGGCTCCGACAATTCTTGTGCCGGACAAGAAGGTCGGAAGGCCGCTCTGGAGATTGGCCTGATGAAACTTTCAGAGGCGGAGTTGCGGCCTCAGCGGGAGTAGAAGCGTGAACGTCGAGCCCTCGCCGACCTGACTCACAGCCCTTATCTCGCCGCCGTGAGATTCGGCGATCTGGCGGGCTATTGAGAGTCCCAGGCCTACGCCATTCACCGTGTGGGAGTCCTTAGCGCGGTAGAAGCGCTCGAAGATCAGGGGCAGTTCGCCTTCCGGGATACCGATGCCGGTGTCCGAGACCTCTAGCGCGGCCCAACCGTCCTCCTCCCGGAACCTGATGGTGACGTTCCCGCCCTCGGGCGTGTACTTCACGGCATTGTCCAGAAGTACGGAGACGATCTGCTGTACCCGGCTTCTAGCGAAGGTGGCCTTGAATTCGCGCTTTGAACCAACATACTCGACTGATACCTTCCCGTCGGCGGCAATGCGGGCAGCCTGCGCCGCTTCTTCGACTACGAGGTTCAAGTCATGTTGACTAATCTCCAGATTTGCTCCTTCGTCTCCACGGGTGAGGGACAGGAGTGACTCGGCGAGAGTCCTCATCCTCCGGGCTTCCCGCCGGATGGCGCCAACACTCCTACGTGCCCGCTCCGGGTCCTCTTCGAGCGCCCACTCGTCTAGCATCTCGGCGTGGCCGCTTATAGTGGTGAGCGGTGTGCGTAGCTCGTGGCTAGCATCGGCGGCGAAGCGCCGTTGGCGTTCGAGAGCCTCCTCCCTGCGGATGAAGGCGGCTTCCAGACGCGAGAGAAGACCGTTTATCGTGGTGGCTAGGCGGCCGATCTCGTCCTTGGGGTTCGCCACCGGCAGACGCTCTGAGAGGTCGTCTTCGCCCATCTCCCTGGCGGCGTCCGTCACGGCGCCAACAGGCCTTAGAGCCGCTCCCGCCAAGAAGTAAGCTCCACCGATGGACAGGAGAAAGGCCGCGCCGATGCCGATTATCAGCACGGTTCCGAATACTTCGACGGTATTCTGGACCGGCTCGTAAGGCTTGGCCGCTTCGACCACCCGCGCAGAACTACTTCCCGGTGAGGTTACCGGTACGGCATAGACATAGTAGGGATCGTCATCCGAGAGCACCGCTGTCCCGGAGGCGGACTCTCCGGAGCTAATCGCTTGCCGCCACACGTCGTCATTGACCTTACTCCTCGCTCGGAGATTCACTCTCCGTAAGATCCCGCCCCCCTTGTCCCGGACGATCACCACGACCCCGTCGAGGGTGAGCTGCTCGACATAGGCGTCGCTCAAGCCTTCTCCGGACTCGATGGTCTGGGCGGCCGAACCAGCGCGGCTTTTCGCGGTGTTCTCGACCCCGCCGTACAGCGCGCTCCTGTTGAGGAAGTAGAGTACAAAACCCAACAAGAGCAGTATCGCGCCGATCACCAGGGCAATGTAGAGCGTCAGGCGCCATCGAATCGGCAAAGACATTCTACGCTCCCTTCAAGGTGTATCCCGCGCCCCTGACCGTGCGTATTAGGGTCTGCTCTCCGGGGGCGTCTACCTTCTTCCTGAGGTAGGCGATGTACACCTCCACGACGTTGGTGGTGACGCGGAACTCCTGGTCCCATACCCTGCTAAGGAGGAACTCCCGCGAGAGAACTCGGCGGGGGTGGCGTGCCATGAACTCCAGGAGATCGTATTCCCGAGCTGTAAGGTCTATCTCTCGCTTCCCGCGTCGGACCTCGTGGGTGGCGGTATTCACCTTCAGGTCCGCGACCCTCAGTATCTCTTCGCCTTCCGCGCGCCTCAGGAGGGCCCGGATACGGGCCAAAAGCTCATCCATCTCGAACGGCTTTGTCAGATAGTCGTCGGCGCCGTGGTCGAGGCTGTGAACCTTATCTATAGTGGCGTCTCGGGCTGTGAGCATTATAACCGGCATCTGGCTTCTCTCCCGTCTAAGCCTTTTCAACACACCGACCCCGTCTAACTTTGGCAGCATGATATCCAGGATGACGAGATCGGGCTCGAACCTCTGTATCTCTTCGAGACCGGAGGAGCCGTCATAAGCGCAACGCACGTGGAGGCCGAGACGTTCGAGTTGAGGGACGATGAAATCCGCGATCAATCGGTCGTCTTCTACCAGGAGTATGCGCGTTCCGGGCTTCATCTCTCTACTCCTCCAAAAGCATTGTACTTTTTCGGCCTCCGGGGTACCTGTCGCGGCTGGCGCCAAAAGATTGTAGAGGTCTTTCCTGAGAGGAGTATTAGAGCTCCGGATGCCCCGCAGGTTCTCAAAGTACCAGAAGATTCTTATCCCATTCTAAGCCCGCTCTAAGGATCGCCCCTCATACTCTACTTGATGTGCCCCGAAGCAATGATCGAGCATATCTCAAAGGGTTGGCCCTGCAGGAAGCTGAACCCAAGCGAACGGAGAGGGTTGTGATGGTTAGAAGCGAACACCTTGAGACTTCAAACGGGCCGCCTTATCTGTTAGTAGCGGAGAATCTACAGAAGACCTATGACAACAAGGTGGCTCTTAAAAGTCTATCCTTCGCGCTAAGACCCGGCAGGATCATGGGATTCCTCGGTCCCAACGGCGCTGGGAAGACTACCGCTATCCGGATTCTGACAACCATTCTGCAGCCGACCGCGGGTAGTTTTTCTATTGGCGGCATCAGCCACAACGAGCCGGACAGGATCCGCGAAGTCATAGGCGTTCTGCCAGAGAGTCATGGTTTCCCCGAGAACGTAACGGGTGTCGAATACCTGACGCACTTCGGTAGGCTCTATGGCCAGAGAAAGTCTGAAGCCAAGAAGCGGGCTGCAAGCCTCTTGAGAGAGGTTGGTCTAACGGATAAGGCGAGGACCCTGGTATCGACCTATAGCCGCGGAATGAGGCAGAGACTGGGAATCGCAAGGACGCTCATCAACGAGCCGCCACTCTTGTTCCTGGACGAGCCTACCCTGGGATTGGACCCGAAAGGCCAGCAAGATTTGCTCGTGCTGTTGAAGAGTATCTCTCGTGATCACGGCGTGGGCATAATCTTGTGCAGCCACCTTCTCCCCGAGATAGAGGAAATATGTGACGACGTGGTCATACTGAGATCGGGAGAGGTCGTTGCCTCGGATTCGGTAGCCGAAGTGATGCAGAAGACCCGGAATAACAACGTGCAGATCCGTATTCCCGGACAGTTCGTTACGCAAGCTAAGGAAGTGCTCGGGAGCATACCGGGTGTTCTGCGAGTGTTCCAGAAACGAACGAGCGAGGCTCTCTGCTGGCTGGATGTCGAACTCGAAGAGATGCCCGTCGAGAACCGTCAGGCGAAAGAGAGTTTGAGAAACAGTTTGTTGGCGGCTCTGGTCGAGGATGAGATACCGGTACTGAACTACAGCGCCGAGGGCGTCAGTCTTCAGGACGTCTTCCTCAAGCTGACTAGTGAGGAGGGATAGGAAATGGCGGCTGCCGAGAACAAATCCGTAAGGCGAGCAACGCCGGGGTGGATCGTGGTCGCCTCGCAAGAACTCTCTGCTTTGTGGCGTGGAGGGAAGATACCTGCTCTATGCATCCCGTTCAGCATCGTCCTGAGTTTTATGTCCTATCTTCTGGCGACGAACCAGGAGTTGAGTTTGACGCCTCCCAAAGAGATGGTTTACCTCATCCTACAGATCACTATCGCGGTTGGACTGCTTGTCAGCCTGATCATCGGCGCCAATGCGATCAGCGGAGAGCGAGAGAGCGGAACGTTCGAGAGCTTGCTGGTGGCGCCGGTAGGGCGTCGCCAGATCATCCTGGGCAAGTTCCTGGCGGCTCTGTCGCCCTGGCCTTTTATCCTGGCTATCTCTGCCGTGTACATAGGGTTGCTGGCTCCTAATGCTCAGATTTTCTGGCTTGCTCTGCTCCTGGTCGGAGTGCTGGGTACCGTCCTGGTGATTATCTCCGCCGGGTTTGGTCTCATCGTCAGCATCTACTCCAACTCCAACAGGTCGAGCTTGTCCGTTAGCCTCGTGGTCCTTCTTCTGTCTCTCGTCGAGACCCAGCTACCCCAGGGCGGGCAATCAGGGAACGTCGGACGACTATTCAAGCGCGTCAACCCGATCGAGTCGATATTGCAGGTTACAGAGAAAGTGCTCATTAACAACAGAACAATTGCTGAGATGAACAATCCTTCAGGGCCGGAGGGTTTCTGGCTCTTGTCGCCACTGGTGCTGATGGTAGTGGTACTGGGGCTGCTCTTTGCCGTGAAGCATTCACATCTCGGTCTGCATGCACAGTTTGACCTGGGCGCTAGGTTGAAGAGGCTCCGGTCTCTTCGCAGAGGTCGTTCACTAACCCTGATGATCATATTCGTCCTATTCGTTGCCTCTATGTTCATGCTGACCGGCTCCTCTCTCACCCCACAAGCTCTGGCTCTCGACAACGCGGCGAAACAAAGCAACCTATCAGGGCCGGTGCGGATCTCGATCGACAGGCGTTACGAGAAAACAAAGACCGGAGACGAGTTCGACTTCAAGACGCCGGTTAAGAACACTGACACTCGCCAACAGTCTGGTCCCCTGGTGGTTGCCATGAACATAATCAACCTTGGTAGCGGCCAACCGGTTGATCCGGAGGACTGGTCCCCGAAACGTACACAGTCCATAAACTCACTCAAGCCTGGGCAAACATCCGAGCTGACCTGGACCATAGAATCGATCCTGAAAGGCAACTACCTTATCTATCTGGTGGTGACCAACAAACCCGGCGGCTCGACGTCGACGACTCAACCAGTATCTAGTTCGGCGATTCACTTGACGGTCAAGCCGTTCACCAGGCTTAATCCAGGCGGTATTCTGCCGCTAGCGATCAGCACGCCAACCGCCTTAACAGCAGTGTGGTTGGGGTTGATGTCGAGGCGGAGGAGGGAAGTCGAGTGGACCTCCGTCTCGAGGTAGACACACCTGCTCACAGGCTAGTCAAGAGGCCGAAAATGGCACCGCCAGTGACGAAGATTGTGCTTACTCTTCGGTTGCGAGACACAGACAAGAGAATTTACATTACCAGGAGAAGAAATGGATTTACATACCTTCTGAGCCTTTATCCGATTCTCATCCTCCTCTTATCTCTAACGGCGACAATCTATCGAGGACAAATGCATACGAGCTAGAGGAGTAGAAAGATATGGGACTGACGATCAGAAATCGCAAGAGCGGTGGCATCGAGGAAATTCTCGGGCGTAATGACGACACCATCTACTGGAACGAGGATGATCGCCGCGCCCGGTACGATGCCGTCTCGGATGCGTGCTGGATCTACCAGTACCGCAATCTGGAGCAGAACCTCCGTTACTCTGGCTGGCGACAGGCCCGGAGGAAGGTGCTCGCGCAAGGCGCCCTCAGCAAGGAATGGATGAACCGGGGGCGTGGGGACCTACGTCTGACGCGCGGTGGTCTGGAGATGCGTTTCAGGAGCGGCGTTCAGACCATCGACTGGAAGAAACTCAAGGACATGATTGAAGTGAGGCGTTCGTAGGATTCCCTGTTCGATAGGCCGCCACTTCCGCTGTTAGGCAATACTCGGTCTCGCGAGTGGTCGGGTCGCGGTGCCTGGATCTCCCTACGAAGCAGGGGAAGGCGGGTAGCCGGGAGAGATGCGCGTCCCAGGCTATCCCGGAGAACGCTCGGGAAGTAGAATCCGTGTTTGAGAGGTGATCGACGATGAAACCTGGAACAAGAGTGCTCCTCATCGAGGATGATCGCTCCATAGCGAGCTTCGTTCAGCCGGAGCTCGAGCGGCTAAACCTGACGGTTCGGTGCGCCTACGACGGCCTATCGGGCCTGGAGGAGGTCGAGAAGTTCCGCCCCGAGCTCGTCATCCTGGACATCATGCTGCCGAAGCTCGACGGTGTAGGGGTATTGAGTCGTATCCGTCACTCCGGCAACCGGGTGCCGGTGATTATGCTCACCGCCCGCGATACCACGCTGGACAAGGTCCACAGCCTGGACCATGGCGCCGACGACTATCTGACCAAACCATTCGACATCGAGGAGCTTTTGGCCCGCATCCGGGCTCTCATAAGGCGCACCGACGGCGAAGAGGTACTGCGCATCGGAGACCTCGAAGTAAACACCGCGACACATGAGGTATGGCGGAGAGACCGTTGCGTAGACCTCACCGCCCGCGAGTACGACCTGCTGGAGTTTATGGCGAAGAATCCCCGCCGGGTGCTCAGCAGGGACTTCCTCCTCAGCAGGGTGTGGGACCAGGAGAATGGGATCGCCACGAATGTGGTGGACGTGTACGTAGGCTACCTCAGGAAGAAGGTGGACGCTCCGGGAGAGCCGAAGATGATCCGGACCATCCGGGGAACAGGCTACGCGCTGAGAGAAGGATAAACCTTGCCGATCCGGTGGCGCCTGACGATATTCAACGCATTAGCCATCGGGGCGATACTCCTGCTGCTCTGCGGCGTGATCTTCTTCCTCGTGCGAGATGCTTTGCTCTCTGGGATTGAAGACACAGCGAAAAGCCGCGCCATAAACGCTTCCCGCACTATCCAGTCGGGAGACCCGTTGAGCCAAGATGACGTGGAGCGACTCACACTCGACGGGGTCTTCGT
>JBBPZZ010000070.1:0-10158 GCA_038198445.1 Rubrobacterales bacterium | reverse complement strand
GTTGCAGACGTAGGCGTTGCCGAAGTACGGGCTCGACTTGGCGTTGTCAGCCCAGATCTGCTCTTTATCCGAGAACAGCGCGGAGTTCTGCTTGGTCACGATGACCGGGTCCATCCAGGCCGAGTTGTTGCCGGCCGCCGCGGACCTAACGTCGTCTGTCCGGGAGACCGCGATGGCCCCGTCACCCCTGAAAGCCTGTCGGCCGGGGAAGTTCGTCGCGATGTTGGCGTAGTAGAGCCGCGCGCCGTTGGCGTAGGTGAACCCGCCCTTGCCATCCGGCTTGGGACCGAAGGCCAGCTCCGGATCGCCGTTGGAGACGAGATCGTTCTCGTAGTACTTCGGCAACGTGCCGATCGGGCCCTTCGGGTTCGGCTGGCACTCCTCGGGTCCGAGACAGCCCCGCGCCGAGTAGCCGGTGTAGTTCGGCTGGCTCCAGCTGGCGCCGCTGTCGAATGAGAACTGCACGCCCGAGACCCCGACGCCCGGCGTAAACGGGCATGTCTTCGGGTCGCCCGCGTTACACGCTTCGAGGTCTATGTTGTCGTTCGCACCGGCGACCAGAACCCGCGTATCGACCGGGTTTACCGCCAGCCCCGGCTCGTTCTGCTTGTTCTGCGAAAAGATGGTGTCGTTGCTTCCGACCGTTACCTCCGAGTCCCCCGCCGCGGCGAAGGCAGGCATGGCGATCAGCCCTGCAACGAGAACGGTGATACCTAACAGCAAATAGGACGCCTTCGAGCGCATTGTTCCCCCTATCCCTGGGCGATGTACGTAATAGGCGCAGGTTACACTGTAAGAATATCCCGGTCAAGCGCGGGCTGGTTGAACGATGGATCGTTGGTGAGGCGGTCCCACTGGTGTCAGGGAATCTTCCGCTCCTTCCGGATTTCGGTCCGGATTGAGTTTAGGAGTTAAAAACGTCTTCGAAGTACATAGAAGAAGGGCCGGGGCAATAAGCTCCGGCCCTTCTAGTAAATAGGCCCGGCGGCCGAATCCATGGTTTCGCAACACCGCCGGGCTCTGATCGTTAATACGAACGCTAGGTAGAAACGGACGTCCGATTGCCCCGGCGGATTCTATCCGTGATGCCCGCCGTGGTGATGGTGGTCCTCACCGGGGTGACGGTGCCGCTCCTTGATTCGCTCGATCCTCTTGTCAGATAGGCACTTGCCATGGAAGAAACTGAAATTCTCCGGGTGGTTGCGGCACTTCGCCCTCGAAGCCGCGTCCGCCGGGACGGCGACGCTCACCAACAGCGTCGCCGTCACGAACAACGCCGCGAACAACATCGCCCAAGTCCCCCTCCGTGCTTCGCTTAGTATGGTCATGCAGCTAGTCTCCTTTCCACCTCTTCCGAGGTTTCGGTACACATGACGATACATACGCAGCCGTCGCCCGGGCGGATTGCCAGATAGAGAAAAAGCCGGAGCCCCGATTAGGACCCCGGCCCAGATTGCTCTTCTCTCAGTTTTAGGTTTTGACCTTCGACCCGGCTGACTCATTTACCTCGGAGCCGCCCCCTCCCATGGGTCCGGACTTGGGGGTCTCCTCCTGCTTGCCCCTGGATCCATCGCCCTTGGCAACCTTCTTCGCCGCCTCTTCGGCCTTTTTGTCTTTTCCGGACATACCTTTCCTTTCCTGTAGCTCCGCTTGATACATAGGTTATACCCCAAATGAGGGGGCCGAACTTGAAAAGGCCGGGGCTTGTCTATAAAGATGCCCCGGCCCGGCTCGTAATCGAATAGTTTTGCTACAGGCCCAGCAAACCGCCCTTGTCCTTCCGTTCCTGCTTGTCCCGCGACTTCTCGGCCCGATCTGCCTTGCTCTGCTCGCTCTTGGTCCGCTTCTGCTGCTCTCTTTCTTCTCTTGCCGCCGCTTTCCTCTGTTGGGCCTGGCCCTCGCTCTTCTTTCCCTCGTCGCCGGTCATGGCGCCCGCGGCCTCCTTCATCTTGCCCTTCGCTTTCTCGCTCATGGCTCCTCCTTTGTGCCGTTGGTTGCCTTTATATGTTTAGACACAAAAAAGCCGGAACGGTTACACCCCTGCCAGGTGACGTTGGTTCGGAACTAGAACTAGCGTCCACAAGACCCGGCCAAAATTGCCGCGAAAACATCCGTCACGTACGAGCGTCAGCCGCCGCAGGGACCGGTGCGTCGACGGGCAACGTGTTCGAGACGCCGGGCGTCAGTCGTCGAGGCTCGTCAGGTCGAGCCGGCTCAGGCGCGCCGGGTCGGCGAGTATGTCGATCTCGACAATCCTCCCGCGCCTGACCGCGAAGCCCATCACCGAGAGCGGTCGTCCTTCCAGAGCCGTAACGAGTCCCGCTGCTCCATTCACGAGGGCCGGTCGTGCGAACCGGGCAAATCGCGAGAAGGTGAGCGCCTGCCCGGCCACGTCGCGGGCGCCCCGGACCTCCCTAGAAACCCCCGCGGGCGCGACGCCGTAGTCTGCCCGGAGCACGACTTCAGGGTCTAGCACCGCGAGCAGGGCGTCGAAGTCTCCGCCGCGCGAGGCGGCGAGGAAGGCGTCGACGACCTCCTTCTGGCGGGCGAGGTCAGCGTCGGGGACCGGGGACACCGCCCGCACCCGGCGGCGCGCCCGGCTCGCCAGCTGTCTCGCGGCGGTCGGGGAGCGCCCGACGATGGGAGAGATCTCCTCGAAAGGTATCCCGAACATGTCGTGCAAAACGAATGAGAGCCGCTCGGTGGGCGTGAGCGTTTCGAGCACCACGAGCAGAGCGAGGCCGACAGAGTCGGCCAGTAGCGCTTCGTGCTCGGGATCGATCCCGTCCTCGCGGCCGACGACCGGGTCGGGCACATGCACGCCCAGGGGCTCTTCCAGAGGTCCCTCGCGCCTTGAGGTGCGCGAGCGCAGCATATTCAGGCACACCCTTGCCACGACCGTCGTCAGCCATCCGCCCAGGTTCTCGATGCCGCGAGAGCCAGAGCGGCTAAGCCGGACCCAGGCTTCCTGGACGGCGTCGTCCGCCTCGCTCATCGAGCCTAGCATCCGGTAGGCCACCGCCTTCAGGCGGGGACGGTTCTCCTCGAAGCGCCGTGCCAGCCGTTCGTCATCGTCCATCCGTCACATTCCTCCGTCGCGCTGGGTCATTGTAGTAGTGACCAACGAAACCCGGCCGATGTGACAGGGAGGTGAGGAGAAGATCGGCTTCCCGCGCAACGCAAGCGGTAAAGCAAAGACACCAAGACCCCGAAGGAGGGAATCATGCAAGCACCAATCGTGCAGGCACGGATGAACAACCCGGCAATGGTCATCGAGGGCGCCCTGCAACCCCTGCTGGACCTGGCGAAGTCAGCGGAAGAAGTCGGAGTGGCGTCACGGACGGCCGACCTCGTCCACCTGCGCGCGGCCCAGATCAACGGCTGCAGCTACTGCGTCGACATGCACGCCCGCGACGCCAAGAAGGCGGGCGAGACGGACGAGCGGCTCTTCGCGGTGGCGGCCTGGCGGGAAGCGCCCTACTTCACCGACGCCGAACGCGCCGCGCTGGCGCTCACCGAGGCGGCCACGCGCCTCAGCGACCGGCCGGACCCGGTGCCGGACGAGGTCTGGGAGGAGGCCGTCCGGCATTACGACGAGCCGACGCTCGCGGCCCTGATCATCGAGATCGCCCTGATCAACTTCTGGAACCGCCTCACCGTCACTGTCAGACAGGTGGCGGGCTCGGGCTGAGCGGCACCAGGGCGGAGGCCCCGGAAGCCCTCGACATATCTCTGAACGGACTCCCGGCGAGGTGAGATGCTTCCCATGCTTCCCCCCATGTAACCCTTGGGAGGAGAAGCGTGCCACGTCCAGGACTTCCCGGCTAATCCCAGGGGTCCGGGGTCCTGGACCTGCTTCACATCCACCCGAACTTCATCACCGGGCCGTCACCTCCTCGACCACCTGGATCTCCTCATCGGTAAGGCCGTATAGCTCGTAGACGAGACGGTCGATCTGGCGGTCGGTGGCGGAGATCTGGTGTCCTATAACCGTCCGCTCCCGCTCGACCCTCGCCCCGCCAGCCTACGGGTTCGGCTCGCTCACGGGATCTCCAAGTGCGAACAGCTTGCGTAGCTTGCTATCGACCTCCGCCTGCGCGTCAGAGGAAAGTTCACCCAGCTCGCGTTGGAGTAGAGACGTTGAAACCGTCATTAGTCGGTGCAAGCGGAGCACGGATCGGACCCGCAGGCCCGTCGTCGCATGTTCGGCCCGTGCTGGATCGAGAACGATGTCGGTTTCCAGCAATCGGTCAGGCGCACGGCTGGTAATGAACGCAAGAACTACATGACGATGAATCCCTACTGGATCCGTGAGACAGATCGCCGGGCGCACTTTCGTGGTCGAGAGATCATCGAAAGGAAAGGGTACCAGTACGACTTTACCCCTGGTCAATGGCCGATAAAAGGACGCCCATCGGCCAGACCGTAGAGGTCTTCTTCCTCATGCTGGAGAAAGTCGAAGGCCGGATTAGAGGCTGCGGCCCGCAACCATTCCTGCTCCTCCGGGCCTGGACCATCAGGGATCAATACCAGCACCCGCACACGCCCCGGACCACCGACCGGCAGGGGTTCGTCCACATGGAGCCGGCGCTGTTCATCCACCGTACCCTCTACCTCAATAGCTCTCAGCGTGCCGTCCACAAACTCTCCTGTCCGCTTTTGTCAGGGCCTGCGACAATTGCCCTGCATGATGGGAGTCTATCACCGAGCCGTGGCCTCCTCGACTACCTGTATCTCCTCGTCGGTGAGGCTGTACAGTTCGTAGACGAGGCGGTCTATCTGGCGATCGGTGGCGGAGATCTGGTGTCCTATAACCGTCCGCTCGCTTGGCATCTCCCGGATCGGTTCTGTCTAACTCACTCGTCTTTCGGAGTCGCGGGCGCGGACAAGGCCGAAGATCGGGCCTTCGGCCTCTAGTTTGGTGATGTCCACGATTTGGGAAGCGAAGCTGCCTATGTCTATGCCCACCGGCACGCCGTCACCGTCCACGTCTATGACGATATCGTACTCTCCCAAACCTACGACCTCCTGTGTACCGCCGGGTTTGCGCTCTCTTCCGGGGTTCAAATCGATGTACAGTGAGTCCGTGTCTGGATGGTAGTCGAACTTCACTCCGGCCTGCCCTTCTTGCGGGTGTACCTGAAATGCTACTGGGCTTTTGGACTCGTGCATTGTACTATTAACCACAATGGCAGGCGACACCTTAACTTCGGAGGTTTACGGTTTGAGCGGCAAGAGAAAAGTTGTCGATGCTAGGCAAGACAAAAAAGGCAACATCAGCCATGTCCAGCTCGAAGGAAACAAGAACTACACTCCCGTAGAAACCGCTATTAACATGGCAAAGCGAGGCGAGTTGGCAAATGCTCATGCGGTGTCTCGGCGAGACGGCAAAGAGTATCTACGCACCAACCCGGATACGAGGGCCAGCAATAACCTGGACGAAATGGCTGAGGGTTAAAAGCAATTTATTTGATCCAGTTTTGCTCCGCAAGCGGTTTACTTAGCACCTTCGACAATGCCGATCTCCTCATCGGTAAGGCCGTATAGCTCGTAGACGAGACGGTCGATCTGGCGGTCGGTGGCGGAGATCTGGTGTCCTATAACCGTCCGCTCCCGCTCGATCCTCGCCCCCGCCAGCCGCTCATGCAACTCCAGCATCCGCCCCACCATCCGATCATACCGCGCCACGTCCTCTGGGTCGGAGAAGTCTATGGTGCGAATGGGAAGCTGCTCGATAAACCGCTTGCCGTATGACCAATAACCGCCGCGGAACGTCGTGCTGATTCGATGCAAGTAAAAATCTGAGAGTGTCGAGTTAAGCACTCCCTGCAAGTAGTGCAGCGAGTGCTGGTCTTTGGGATTCGACCAACGCACTCCGTAGTAAGGGCCATTGCCGCCGCCCGTAAAGTAGATTCCCGTACTATCGTAGGCGTAGCGACCCGTCCGGGAGACGACCTGGACTATCAGCTTGGCATCTTCCATTTGCGTTAGGTTCTGCGTTCGCCCGAAAGCGTACCAACGCTCGTGCCTCCACTTGCCGCCCTCCCGATCCTCAAGAACGGTTCGGTTGTGGTTAAAGTAGTCCCAGGTTCGCGGGAAACGATCCCTCAACTCGGCGGCGTTCAGCAGTTCAGCCCTGCCGTCGACCACACGATAAGGAAAAACAATCTGATGTTCCGGCGAAGGATGATCGTACGACGATACCGAGACATCGTTGATGAATGGCTTGAGAATTTCGTTCTCTAGCTGCCACTCTGTGTTGCTACGGTCTCTGACCGCAACTAAACCATTCTCAGGTGGCTGTGTCTGCTGTAGTACGAACGCTTTGTCCGCGCCAGTGACAAGCCCTTGAAAAATCCTCGCAACTTCTCCGAGCTTTACGGGCATTTGCCTGAGACATTTGAACAGATCCGCGCCGCTGCCTATAACGAAGTTCCAATCCTCGGCGGTAACGTTCTGCGCTGGGACTTCGCCCTCTTCCACTTCTCTATTTATGCGCCAAGCAGTTAAATTGGAGACCTTCACGAAGTTAAGCTTCTCGTTGCCTGCTTTGTCGAGAAACATCAGTGCGGTATATGTCATCGCCCCCGCGAAGACCTGCTCATCGCCAAAGTGGACGACCTCGGCGAGATGCTTGCCCGAGGAGATCAACTCGCGTACCGGCGCTCCGTACTTGGCGTTGAAGAACTTGTGCGGCAGGATGTAGCCGAGCCGCCCGTTCGTATTTAGCATCGAAAGGCCGCGCTCGACAAAGACGACGTAGATGTCGTAGTTGCCCTTGCCCGCCGAGCGATACGCACGCTTGTAGTGCTCGACTTCGACTGGCGCGAACTCCTTCAGCGCCTGGATGCGGATGTAGGGCGGGTTGCCGATCACGGCGTCGAAGCCGGGGTCGTCGCCGCCGAAGGCTTGCGGGAAGGCGCTCTGCCAGTCGAAGACGTTTATGCGGTAGTGCTCCTCTTCGTCGAGGAGCATCATCTGCTCGTTTTCGTAGAAGTCGGGGCCGATGAGGGAGTTGCCGCACTTGATGTTGTTGTCGAGGTCGGGCAGGGCGCGCTCCTGGAACATCCTTAGCTGGGTGGCGAGCGAGCTTTCGGACTCGCCTTCGAGCACCTTGAGGAGCAGGGAGAGCTTCGTCACCTCCACGGCCTGCGGGTCTATGTCCACGCCGAAGATGTTGTTGAGCAGGATGCGCCGCTTCTCGTCTATCGTCAGGTGCCACTGTCCGCCGGAGCCTTCGTGGATCCGGTCCTTCCATTTCTCTGGGCCGTCCTCCAGGTAGCGGTCGCGGTGCCAGTCGAGGAGGTATCGGTACGCCCCGATCAGGAACGACCCGCTCCCGCACGCGGGGTCAACTATCTTCAGCCGGCTCGCCCCGCCGCGCGGGCCGGGCCTCTTCCCCTCCAGCAGCTTGCCGACGGTGTGCTCGACGATGTAATCCACGATATACGTCGGGGTGTAGTAGACGCCCCCGGCCTTTCGGACCTCCGGTTTCTCCTCCACGACGGCCTCGTGGCCGGCCAGGCGAATGACCTTCCCCAGGAACTGCTCGTAGACCTGCCCGAGCACGTCCACCGGCAGCACCGAGAACTCGTAGGGGCTCTCCGGGTAGTAGAGGCCGCGGATGATGCCCTTGAGGGTCTCGTCGCCCACCTTGAGGTGCGGCGTCAGGGTGTCCGGCTCCTCCTCGCGCCCGCGCTCGGTTCGGAAGTGGAAGAGGCCAGAGTTGTAGCGGTCGTCCGCGTCCCGGAAGACTTGCAGCAATCGCCCGTACACGTCGCCGCCGTTCACCAGTGCGAGCAGCCGGCCGTAGTCCTCGATCCCCCGATCCTCGGCCATGCGGAGGAAGATCACACGGTCAATCGTCATCTGCACCGCGAAATTTAGCCCGCGGGTGTTGAGATTGTTGCGGGCGGCGAGGTCGCGGGCGAGGGCGCTCCTCCAGCCCTCGATCTCGCGCAGGAACGCCGCGTCCACCGTCTCCGTACCGCGCCGCTTGCGGTTCTCCTCGGCGTATTTTTCGAGCGACCCGCCGAGGACCGCCTCGCGGGAGAAGAGACCGGAGATGTCGTCCCACTTCGCCGGGTACTGGTCGTAGGTGAGGAGCTGTAGCCGCCCGGTCGCGGGACGGTCGTCCTGGTTCGGCTCGAAGCGGCAGTCGTAGACCGCGAACTCCTCGAAGTCCGTGAGGATGGAGAGCGGGAGCCTCGCCGACCAGGCGTAGCGCCGGAGCTGCACGGCGGGGTTCACGTCGCCCGCTATATCCACCGAGGGTTTCTTGGCTTCGAGGAAGAACCGCCGCGCGCCGCCCGCGTAGAAACCGTAGTCCGGGGCCTTCGTGCCGCCCCCGACCTTCACCCGGTCCTCCTCGACCACGTCCCGGTAAGCCGGGGCCATCCCCCGCTGGTTGTGGACGTCCCAGCCGAGAAGACCCATCAGCGGGTCTATGAAGTCGCCGCGCGCCTGCGTCTCATTGTAGTCGCCGGACTTGTACGCCCGGATGTTCCCCTCGAACCTCTCGACCAACTCGTAAAGCCCCGCCGGTGCGCTCATCTGATCCTCTCCGTGAACTGGCGCGAAGCTCTATTGTAGCGGCTGGATGGCCCTAGCTGGCCCGGTCCCGCCTCTCGGCTGGACGTCCCTCGTTAATTACGCTCAAGAGTGTTCGAACGCTGAGCGGACAGAACTGGGTACCGGAGTTTCTCCTCAACCTTTCAGCCGCCTCCCGGACATCGAGCGCCTTGCGGTAGGGACGGTCGGAGATCATGGCGTGGAATGAGTCGCAGACGAAGATGATGCGGCTTGCCAGTGGGATGCGGTCTCCAGACAGACCATCGGGGTAGCCTTTACCATCCCAACGTTCGTGCTCGGACCGGATAATGGGCGCGAGATGGGCGAGGCTCTCCAGTGAGGAGACGATGCGTTCGCCTATCTTCGGATGCTCCGCCATTATCTCCCATTCTTCCGCGTCGAGGGGCGCCGGTTTGTCGAGAATTGCATCCAAAATGCCGAGCTTGCCGACGTCATGCAGCAAGGCGGCCTGCTTTATGTCGGTCAGTTCCTCATCTGATAACGCCATCCGCCGCACGACGGCCAGCGATAGTTCGATCACGGCCACCGAATGCTCCCCCGTATAACCGTCGCGGGCTTCGAGCGCCGCCAGCAATGCCTCGACGCCGGTCGTCTTGATCCGGAGCCGCCAGTCCTTCGATTGCAACTCCTCGCGTTCGAGTTGCTCGACCATCAGGCGGGCGAGCAGCTTCATGAACTCCGCGTCACGGCTGCGAAGCGTCGGGTCCGGCAGGCGGCTCACACAGCACAGCGTGCCGTAGAGCCTACCGTCCGTGTGCCGCAGAGGCACGCCGATGTATGAACCGATGCCCGCGTTACGGGTTATGTCGAGATCCCTGACGTTCGCCTGGCTATTCGCGTCGTTGACGACGTTGGGTATGACGCCGTTCATAAGCCGCCGGCAAAGCGTACCCTCAAGCGGAACCTTATCGCCCTGCCGGACTCCGAAGAGCTCCGGGTCCCCTTCGATAGCCCGAAAGACCTGTTCGTCCCGGACAAACTCCGAGAGAAAAGCCACATCCATGCCAAGGTGCTCTCGTGCCAACGAAAGGATACGCCCCACGGCGTCGGAAGGGTGGTCCGAGAGCAGCACCGTCAGCACCGTCGCTTCGGAGGCACCGGATTTGCCATCTTTCGGCCTACTATCCGGAGGGCTGATACCGGACGCGGTTATCGCGTTGGAAACCACCGAGCTTCGGCGCTCCGTGCTGTTAAAGCATTCTATCCAAAAAGGCTTGCTATCCATCTGCTGCCTTGATCCTCACCGACCCCGATGTTCCCCACCAGTATCCTAGGAAGACTCTTGTATAATGCCCGCGCGCTGCGTTCAGTGTTTCCTGACACATGGTCACGTGAAACACCACGTTTCTCGCACATGCTGATTTTATACGTTCATAAACTGGATCGGACAAATGCAAGTAAAATGTTTGTAAAACCTTTGAAGTTTAGGTAGTGGCTCAATCATGGTAGATGAGAGAGGTTGTAGCGGTGCAGAAAGAGCCGCAAGCAAATCTCGTGCATCCGATCCGATTTGGAAAATGAGAGACTCTTCCTGACGAAGCGAGAAAGCCGCTGCCTTAAAGTGTT
>JBBPZZ010000069.1:0-13312 GCA_038198445.1 Rubrobacterales bacterium | reverse complement strand
TAGTGTTGCCGGAAAATCTCTCACCGGATATAACACCACGCACACAAGCGACACTTCCGCTAACTATCTGGCACGAGCTGGCCCACGCTTTCCTTCTCCAGCGGGAGGTTGTGCGGACTCCGGCCTGGCTCCAGGAGTTCGCGCCGCAAGCAGCGGCGGCGGCCATTGCGCGCAGGGTCGGCCTGCCGCTAGAGAAACATCTGTCTCTGGTCGAAGACCCCGGTTTTACGTTCCGGGGCTTCAAGGGCCGCGCCAGCGCTGGAGTCCAGATGGCCTTCCTGAACATGCTGCTCCGGCTCGGCGCGGCGGCTCTCGATGAGTTCGGAGAAGGTTTCCTGAAGAGGCTCTTCCATACGTTGTGGGAGGAGAGGAATATAGTGAATGACCAGCGGGCCGAGGAGTTGCTCGCCGGAGCTTTAGGCTCCGGCGGACGGAAATGGCTCGAAGCCCGACCAGAATTTCAGGGGGAGAATATGCGGAACATAATCTCGAAAAACGGACAAGGAGCGGAAACATCATGAGCGGCCGCGACTCCTTTAACATCCTGCTACTACCCGGCGACGGCATCGGACCGGAGGTGGTTGGGGCCGCGCGCGAGGTGATGGACGTGGCGGCGGAGCACTACGGCGTAAAGCTCTCCTACGAGGAGCGGAAGATCGGGGGCGTCGCGATCCGGGACGAGGGCGCTCCCATCTCCGACGAGACACTCGAAGCCGCCCGCGCTTCGGACTCCGTGCTGCTCGGAGCGGTCGGCCATCCGGACTTCGACAAGGGTTCCGTCCGGCCCGAGGCGGGACTGCTCAAACTCCGCAAACACCTCGGCGCGTTCGCCAACCTGCGGCCCGTCGAGGCGCTACCGGCGCTCCTCTCGGCCTCGACGCTCAAGAAAGAGGTCGTGGAAGGCGTGGACATCCTCATCATCCGGGAGCTTACCGGGGGGGCGTACTTCGGGGAGAAAGAGGAGGGCGAAGAGCGGGCGAGTGACCTTAGCGTCTACACGCGGGAGGAAGTAGTCCGCGTGGCGCGGGTCGCGTTCGACGCGGCGAAGCGGCGCAAGCGGCGGGTGACGAGCGTGGACAAGGCCAACGTGATGGCGACGGGAAGGCTTTGGAGGAGTGTCGTGACGGAGGTCGCGGAGGAGTATCCGGAGGTCGAGTTGGATCACGTCCTGGTCGACGCCGCCGCGATGTTCCTGATCCGTGACCCCCGCAGGTTCGACGTCATGTTGACCGAGAACCTCTTCGGCGACATCCTCTCCGACGAGGCCGCCATGCTCCCCGGCTCGATGGGGATGCTGCCGAGCGCGAGCCTGGGAGAGCCCGGCTCACCCGGTATCTTCGAGCCCGTCCACGGCTCCGCCCCGGACATCGCAGGGACCGGCAAGGCAAACCCCTACGCGACCATCCTCTCGGCGGCGATGATGTTCCGCCACACTCTAGGCCGCCCGGACGTGGCCAAGGCGATAGAGCAGGGTGTATCGGTGGCTCTGGAAGCCCATTTCCTCACCCCCGACCTGGGCGGGAAGAAGAAGACCGAAGAAGTAACGAAGGCCGTGAGCCGGTGGGTCGCGGCGGGAGAAGGTGTGGCATAGAGATGAGCATAAAACTATTCGATACAACTCTAAGGGACGGCACCCAGCGCGAGGGCGTGAGCCTGACCACCGAGGACAAGGTCCGCATAGCCCGAGAGCTGGACGCGCTTGGACTCCACTACATAGAGGCGGGCTTCCCAGCCTCCAACCCCAAGGACCTGGACTTCTTCGAGGACTTCGACGCCTCGGAGCTGGAGAGCGCGAAACTGGTCGCCTTCACCCGCGCCCGCCGTCCGAATGGCTGGGCCGAGGACGACCCGGCGGTTACGCTGCTACCGGCTCTCTCCGCGTCCGTAGCGTGCATCGTAGCCAAGACCTGGAAACTGCACGTCGAGAAGGTCCTGCGAACCACCCCGGAAGAGAACGTCGCGTCCGTTAAAGATACGGTCGCGTACCTGTCGAACGCCGGTAAAGAGGTCATCTTCGACGCCGAGCACTACTTCGACGGCTTCCGCGACGACCCGGAGTATTCTCTCGCGGTACTGCGCGCCGCCGCCGAATCTGGCGCGACGACGCTCGTTCTGTGCGACACCAACGGCGGGACGCTACCTACGGAGCTAAAAGCTATCGTGGCGCGTACGGTGCGGGAGTTCGCGGAGAAGGACGATGTGGAGGTCGGCATCCACACGCACAACGACGCCGGGTGCGGGGTCGCTAACGCGCTGGCGGCCATCGAGGCCGGGGCGACGCACGTGCAGGGGACGATCAACGGCGTCGGCGAGCGCACCGGCAACTGCGACCTCGTAACCACCATCGCCAATATGCAGCTAAAGATGGGCCTGAACGTAATGGAGGACGAGAAGCTAAAGAGGCTCACCGAGGCATCCAACTACGTCTCCGAGTTAATGAACCTGACGCCGGATTCGCACCGACCCTACGTGGGCCGGAGCGCCTTCGCGCACAAGGGCGGGCTGCACGTAGACGGCATCTCCAAGGACCCGGCGACCTACGAGCACATCGCGCCGGAGTCCGTGGGAAACGTGCGGCGCACGCCGGTCGGGGAGCTATCCGGGAAGAATTCCATCCGGGCGAAGGCCGAGGAGCTTGGGCTTGAGGCCGGGGACGCCACGGAGATCCTCTCGGCCATAAAGCAGCGGGAGTACGAAGGCTATCACTACGAAGCGGCGGACGCGTCGCTCGCGCTGCTCATCGGCCGGACGACCGGGGAGGACAGGCCGCTCTTCGAGTTGGAGAGCTTCAGGATCATCTCCGAAAAGCGCGCCGACGGAGAGACTACCGTCGAGGCAACCATAAAGCTGCTGGTAAAGGGCGAACGTGTCATCTCCACCGCCGAGGGGAACGGTCCCGTAAATGCTTTGGACAAAGCTCTGCGCGAGGCAATCGGGCCGCACTACCCGGAGCTACAGGAGATCCACCTGAGCAACTACAAGGTCCGCATCCTGGACGAGCACCGCGCCACCGCCGCCACCACCCGCGTCCTCATAGACTCCACCGACGGCAAGCGCGTCTGGGGCGCCGTTGGCATCGGCGAGAACATTATCGAAGCGAGCTGGCAGGCGCTCGTGGATGGGCTAGAGTATGGGGTGAACGGGGCGGAGAAAGATTAACCGCAGACTCTTCATACCTACATTTGGCCTTGCACCTATAATCCATTTTACACTGAAAATCCTAGCGGCTCTTTAAGAAACCGAGGCTTTAGACAAAGCAACCCAACACTCGAAAAACGCAAGCTCATCACGACAAATTTGCTTGCGTTTACCCCGTCTATCAACAGGCCGCTAGACGCTCTTGACAATTACCTAGCTCATCCTTATACTTTTCATTGGATATGGATAGCGGATGGCAGACAAAGTTAAAGAACACCCTCTCTGAACTAGAGACTGCGCTAAAAGACGTAAGCGTGGAGCATGAGAGAGAGATAGAGGTTTTGAACCTCAGATACAAAACCCGCAGAGAAGCCCTTCAACAGGCTGTCAATAGCGTAGCAATTGCTTTAGAGAATGGTGAGGAACCTAAAACTATTCCAAAGCCGATTCGTGAAGATGGAGAGTCGGAATTGTCCGGCGTAAAATCAAGCGCTACAGAACGCCCAAACGGGGTAATATCAGCCTCCGATTCGTCTAGCAATCAAAACGGCATAGGTACGGAAAGATTTTCTGTGCGTCGTGAGATCGAAAAGCTTCTCTCAGAATTTCCGGCTGATCGAGATGTAATACAGGGCGAGATCAGACTCGAATTGGAAAAACGTTTTCCCCAATATGAAGATCTTCTTAAGGCCGCTACAGTGTCTAGCATTCTTCGTAGGCTAGCTAATGCGGGCGATCTTGTGCTTGTCTCAAAAGGATCCGGGTCTGAGCCGAACCGCTATCGTTTGACAGAGCAAACTAGCGTCAATGAGGATCAGGAAGAATCGAGCGAATTGAGAGAATGAGAGCAAAAAGATGAGGCTGACGCGCCAACGCCAGCCTCGATGCGAAAACCCCCGAACGCGCCTAAACGTTTTAAGGAGCTTTTCACGTGCCATTTTATAGGATCAGATCACCGACATCAAGAATTGATAAGCGCGTGTTGTTTCTTGAGGGCTGAACGAAAGGACAGAACATGCCCCGCACCAGCGCATGGCACTCGATCAAGTCGAGTGTCTACCACAACAACACTAACTGCAACACCGGCAACAACATCGAGCGCGAGAACGTGCGCTTGGGTACGGGCGGCAAGCCGCTCTGCTCGGAGTGTGCTTCCCTCAATCGGTCGAGCCGGTAAGTAGTTTGATGATCCGTGGTGGGAGCGAAGGTAGGCTCTCACCATGGGTCAACTCGGTCAAACGCCACCCTTCCGACGACACAACGCCGTTCTCGCTACCCCTCTCCATCGCCGAGGCCGCGAGCTTTCTCGCGGAGGGTCTCGCCGGCACCGTTTATGGCCGAGTTGGAGCCGTTCCGGGTTAGCTGGGGCAGCAGTTGGGCCATTATGAGGGTGGAGAGCGCGGACTGCTCGCCGCCTTCACCACGGATCAGGAACGGGCGAGGGGCGCGCTGCATGAGGCGCTCGCCGACTTCGACCCGGCGGCGGGCAAGTTCGTACTGGACGACGGCGCGGTTGTCGCGGTGGGTCTGGCCGAGGTGCCGGAGGGCGGTTGCCTCGTTCTCGGCTTCGGTGAGGGCGGCTCGGCCGCGGGTCTCTATTTCGAGGCGCACGCGCTGGGCTTCGGTCTCTTTCTCCTCTAACATCCGGGCCACGTCCTGGCGGGCGCGGTTGCGTGCTTCGTTTACTTCGATCAGCCGCGCTCCACGGTCTTTCTTCGCGCGTTCTATCTCCATGAGTAGCGTGTCGATGCGCTGCTTGCGGGTTAGCTCCCACTCGCGCTCGTAGGCCGCCAACTCTTTCGCGACGCGCTCGCGGGTGGCGAGGTGGGTCTGGTACTGGTCCGGGAGCTGCACGTCGGGGATGTTCGCCCCGAGGATGCGGACGCCGTAGCTGGCGAGCTGGCGGTTCAGGTACTGTTGCATGTCGCCCACGTCGGAGCCGCGCAAGTCGTAGGCCTTCTCGGTGCTCACCTGGCGGCTGCGCTGACGGATCGCATCCTGCACGGCGCTCGATAGGACGAGGTCGAAGTTCGAAGCCCCGATGGTCCGCACGAAGGCGACGGGCTCGATAATGCGGAACTTGAGGAAGAACTCGATGGCCTTCAGCGGTACGTTCTCTTGCGTCGGGCAGACGGCAACGGGGGCGAGGTAGGGGATCTCCGTAGCCGTGTCCACGACGAACTCGACCCGGTCCCACGGCCGCCAGAGGTAGTGCCGTCCCGGAGAGAGCGTACCTTCGATCTTTCCGTAGCGCGACAGAACCCCGGTCGTCCCCTGCTCTATCTCAACGATCGCGCCGCGCCAGAGCCAGAGCGCTGCGAGGGCCAGGAAGAACAGCGCCCCCAGGACCGCGAGGACGGCGAGCGCCGCGTTCCCGGCGAAGACCGCGAAGCCGACGAGGTAGATCGCCACGCCGAGCAGGAACAGCCAGCCGTAGCGCCGGCGGTCCTTCGGGATGACTACCGGGACGATCTGACCCCCATCCCCACCCCGCAGGTACTGCCGGACCCCGGACCACCCCGAGACGACCTCTTTTATCCTGGAGAACTCGTGCGCCCCGGCGCCCGCCCGCGACTGAACCTGCGCCTGCATCGCCTCGGTCATCGTCCCTCCTCCCCGTTGGCTCCGTTGCTGGACCCATCGTCCATGCTATCCGGCTCGCTGTCCCCGTCCTGTCCGATGCGCTCGACCCGCTCGCGCACGGCCTCGTCGGTGACGGACTGACGGATCTCCTCCACCCGGTCCGCGGTCTCATCCTCGGCGGCCGGCTGAGGGCCGGGCTCGTCTTCGGGGATCTCACCAGCCCGGCGTCCGGCGGAGAGACCTTCTATCTCCCGCTCGCGCTCGCGGATGCGGGCCTGAATCTCCTGCATCCGGCTGCGAATCGCCTGCATATCCTCGGGGGTAAACAGTGAGTCCTCGCCCGTACCGATCATACGCCGCGCTATCTGGAGGAAGTCGACCGCCTCCTCACCGTCTATCGAGCCTAGTTGGATCACCTGCGGCAGCCTCTCGGCGACGCCCGAGAGCTTCTCCAACACGTCTTGCTGAAAACGGTATTCGAGTATCTCCGGCGCCGCCGCGCTGCTGACCGCCCGGATGTCGAGCGCCTGCGCCTCCAGCAGCGCCGCGTTCGCGTTCGCCTCGCTCTCCGCCTCGACCATCCTCTGCCGGGCGCGGGCGTTGGCGCGGTTCGTCTCGCGCTCGCGCGCCGTGTCGATCTGGGCCTGGTACGTGGCTATCTCCGCGCTGATCGCCGATAGTGTCTCCCGCAAGGACGCGAGCTCACCCTTCAGAGCGCCCTCGTCCTGCTCTTTGCGAAGCCGCAGTTCGTACTGGTACGTGTACGCCTCTTTCGCCACCCGCACCATCTCGGGAGCGGCGAGGTCCATCCGGTACTCCTGGCTGGAAGGTTCGGCGTGCGTGATGTTCGCGTTCGTGAAGCGCACCGCCGGGAGGAACTGCTCGTTCAGGGAGTCGAGGAACTTCTGGGTGCTCTCTCCTACGAGGTCGTAAATATCCTCGGCGCGCTGCTCGTAGATCAGGGCCCTAGTAACCTCGCTGATGGCGTTCTCCAGCTTGTCCGAGAAACCCTTGACCCCGCCCACCGTGAAGATGAACTCCGCGGGCTCCTCGATCCTAAACTGCAGGAACAGGTCCACGCTCGCGTTGACCCGGCTCGACGTGGGGGCCTCTCTTATGGGCGCGTTGTACGGGTACTCCCGCGTGGTGTTGACGATGTAGCTGACCTGCTTCCACGGGTTGAAGAGGAGCTTACGTCCCGCCCCGGCGACCTCCTCCAGCTTCCCGAAGCGGGTAACGACCGCCTTGCAGCCGTCGGGGACCATGACGACGCTCTGACGCCACCAGGAGAAGACCGCGAGCAGCACCAGGAGCAGCCAGAGGTGCGGCCCGAAGAGGGCCAGCCCGATCCCGCCACCCGCGACACCGGCTATAGCGAGCGTAACCAGCACGCCCAGGACGAAGAACACGACCATCATCCCTATGGGCATCAGGCGCCAGAAGAGCGACTGGCGGTTCGGTATGACGACCGGCGAGATGGCGTTGATGAACTGGCCCGAGGGGTCCAGCGTCGGGAAGCTGCGGTTGACGATCTCCGAAGCGTCCGAGAGCGCCGCCTCCTGCTGCTCTATCCGGGTCCCGGTCGTACCGCCACGCTCCCGAGCCGAGAGGAAATCACGGGAGTCTATACTGAACTGCTCGGTCCCCTCAGCCCCGCCGATACCCTCCGCGAGATCCCGCACCCTCTCCCCAAGCCTCGCCACCAGAGAACCCTCCTGTGTTTTAGATCTACTACCTCGCCTCCATACTACACACCGCAGCCCACGGCACAACCCGGACCAGCGTCCGCTTCGCCTCAGTCGAAGAGGCTCGGTTGTCCTTCCTCCGCCCGCCGGAATGCCGCGGTCGAGAGCTTCGGGAACTTTCCGTCTTGGATCCCGGCTCGGCGGCAGCTTATCTCGAAGAGCCGGGCGATGTGCTCGGCGAATATCCCTTCACCCTTCATCCGGGACCCGAAATCCGGGTCGTTGAGCCTGCCGCCGCGCATGGAGCGGATACGGTTCAGGACTTTCTCTTTGCGGTCGGGGAAGTACCGGCCCAGCCAGTCCTCGAAGAGAGGCTGCACCGCCCCCGGCAGACGCACCGGCACGAACGCGGCGAAGCTCGCACCCGCTCCGGCGGCGGCGGAGACGAGCTTCGGCAACTCGTGGTCGGTGAGGCCGGGGATCACCGGCGCCGTCATCACCCCGACAGGTATCCCCGCCCCGGCGAGCTTCTCGATGGCGGCGAGCCGCCGCACGGGCCGGGAGGTGCGCGGCTCCATGATCCGGCGCAGGCTATCGTCCAGGGTCGTCAGGGAGACGGCGACTACCGCGGCGTTGTAGCGGGCAAGCTCTGATAGCAGGTCGATGTCGCGGGTAACGAGGTAGTTCTTGGTGACGATGGCGACCGGGTTTCGGAACTCCGCGAGGACTTCGAGGCAACCGCGGGTGATCCCCAGCCTCTTCTCGACCGGCTGATACGGGTCCGTGACGCCGCTCATGGAGAGGACTTTCGGTCTCCAGCGCGGGGACGAGAGTTGCCTGCGTAAAAGCTCCGGAGCGTCTTCCTTTACGAGCACCTTGCTCTCGAAGTCCAGGCCCGCCGAGAGGCCGAGGTATTCGTGGGTGGGACGGGCGTAGCAGTAAATACAGCCATGAGAACATCCTCTATAGGGATTTACGCTGGCGTCGAAACCAATGTCCGGGCTGTCGTTCGTGGCAATGATGGAGCGGGAGTGGTCCCGCAGGTAAACGGTCTCGGGGCGGGATTCCTCGTCGGGGTCGTGAGGTTCGGGCTCTACTTCGATCTTCTCGAAGCGGTTCTTCGGGTTTATGGCGGTCCCGCGTCCGACGATGCTTTTGTACGGTTCATCTCTCACCGGGGGATTTTAACGGCCCTCGTGACGGCTATCATCACCCTTTTTGGTTGGCGTGAGGCTACGGGGCCGTGATCTCCTCGCCGCGCATCAGATGCTCCAGGCGTGTGATCTGCTCCCGGCTACCCAGCACGATTAGGGTATCGCCCGCGTGCAGCCGGTCGTTGGCCGTCGGTGTGGTGTCGAACTTGCCGTCCGTGGTGCGGAACGCGAGCACTATGGCGCCGGTCTGCTCGCCGATCCTGAGCTCCCCGATTGTATGTTCCGCGATGTTCGAGTTCTCGGGCACCTCGAACTCTTCCAGGCGGAACTCGATGTCCTGTTGCCCCCGCGTCACGACGTCCAGGAAGTCCACTATAAGCGGCTGGGTGGCAAGCGAAGCGAGCCTCCTCCCTCCGACGGCGTAGGGAGAGAGCGTGCGATCCGCCCCCGCCATCTCAAGCTTCGCCGCCGACTCATCGGAGGAGGTCCGGGCGACGATGTGCATCTTCGGGTTGAGCTTCCGGGCGGAGAGCACGACGAATACGTTGTCCGCGTCGGAGTCCACGGCGGCGACCAGCCCCTTCGCCTGCCGGATACCAGCCTCTTCCAGCGTGGCGTCGTCGGAAGCCTCGCCCAGTATGCCCAGGTATCCTTCTTCGAGGCACACGTCGATGGTTTCTGAGGACTGGTCTATGATCACGAACGGCACGCCGTCCCTGGCAAACTCGCGCGACACCTGACGGCCCACCCGGCCGTATCCGCAGAGTATGTAGTGGTTCTGGAGCCTTTCGATCTCGCCTCTCATCCGCCTCTTCCTAAAATATCCCCTCACCGTCCCTTCGACGGCCAGCTCGATCAGCGAACTGGTGGCGTAGCCGAAGGTGGTGATGCCGCCGAGTATAATGAATATAGTCCACAGACGCCCCGGAGTATCTGTCTTCTCGACCTCGGTAAATCCGACGGTGCTTATGGTTATGGCCGTCATGTACAGGGCGTCCATCAACTTCCAGCCCTCGATGATCATGTATCCCACCGTACCCACGACCACGATGCCGACGAGCAGCAGGGCCACCTTTACCACCCGCCATGCTACCTGCCGGGCACGTCGCTCCTCCTCGCGAGTTCCGCGATGACTCTGGCTCCCGGACTCCCTACTCGTATCCGTACGCTCGCTCACGAAGATTGATTATATGTTCAAGTAGCCGATCCGGCTTCCGGGGACGGCTCCCTCCGTCCATCCGGTCCGTCCAGCAGCATGAGAAAGTCCGATCGCTGTTCGGCGGTGCCGAGGACGCTCAGGGTGTCGCCGGGCGCGAGCATTAATTCGGGTCCCGGATTGGTCACGACTTCCTCGCCGCGCAAGACCGCCACGATGGAGGCTCCGGTCTTCGCCCGGATCTGCAGGTCCCCGATAGTGCGCCCGCTCAAGCGGGAGTCTTCTGGGAGATCTATCCAGTCGCTCTCGATCATCTCCGAGGCGCGGCGTAGTTGCGTCAGGTGTCCGCCGCGCGCCGGGTCGGAGATGGGAGCGTACAGCTCGCGGCGCACCCGGTCGGAGAAGCGATGCACCTCCCCCGCCCCGAAACCCAGATGGACGAGCGCCTGGCGCCCGATCTCCAGCCCCGCCTCGAACTCCGGTTGCACCACCTCATAGACTCCGAGAGCTCCCAGGTCCTCTAGCTGTTCCGGCGCGGTAGAGCGGGCGACGATGTGGATCTCCGGGCTTATCCGCCGGATGCGCTCTATGACGAGGCGCGCCCCGACCGGGTCGGGGACCGTACAGATTACGACCCGCGCCCGCTTTATCCCGGCCGCCTCCAGGACCGGCTCCGCGGACGCATCCCCGTAAACTACCGGCATCCCCAACTTTCCGGCCTCCTCAACCCTGTCCGGGTTGAGGTCCACGACCACGAGCGGCTGCCCGAGACCGTGCAGCATCTGCGCGACGAACTTCCCGACCCGGCCGTGTCCCGCCACCACTACGTGGTCTTTCAGCCCCTTCTCCGGCAGGTTATAGGTCGTGAGCAACTCCCTCGGGAACCGCTCGCGCCACCGGCGGTACAGGACCGGAGCAAGGCGCGCCGCGAAGGGCGTTACGGCCATCGTAACGACGGCGGTGGTGAGGACGATGGAGTAGAGTTGCTCGGAGATGGCGTCCGCCCCTATGCCGACCCGCGCCAGCACGAACGAGAACTCTCCCACCTGGAACAGCCCGAGCCCGACCGCGAAAGGAACGATGTTCCCGTACCCGAAGATCCGGGAGATGCCCACGAAGATCCCACCCTTGAACAGGAAGACGAGCAGTACGACCAGGAGTATCGTCCACGCCTGGTTCCACAGGAATACCGGGTCTATGAGCATCCCGACGGAGACGAAGAAGATCATGGCGAATACGTCCCGCAGGGGTTCTATGTCCGCGAGAGCCTGGTGGCTGTACTCCGACTGGGAGAGGACCATCCCGGCGACGAACGCCCCGAAGGCGAACGAGAGTCCGAAGAGGTAAGTGCCGTAACCGACGCCGAGCCCGACGGCGACCACGGAGATCAGGAACAGCTCCCGCGACCCCCAGCCGACTATCTTAGCCATCAGCCACGGCAGAACCCGCACGCCGAGCACGGCCATCACCGCGACGAAACCCGCCGCCTCCAGCATAGCCACGCCGAGTTTACCGAGGCCCGCGCCCAGGTTCCCAAGCTGGGGCAGCAGGATCAGGAGCGGCACAACGGCGATGTCCTGGACGATCAGCATCCCCACTATTACCCGGCTGGAGAGCGTGCCGAGGACCCCCTGCTCCCCGAGCGTCTTCAGGACGACCGCGGTGCTAGAGAGCGAGATCAGCGCCCCGAACCACACCGACTCCTGCCAGCCCAGCCCGAGCAAACTGCCGAGACCGTAACCGAAGGCGATAGTAAGGGCCATCTGGATCGGGGTCCCGATGAGCGCCACGCGCTTTACCGGGGCCAGCTCGCGCAGCGGGAAGTGCAACCCGATGGCGAAGAGCAGGAGCGCGACGCCTATCTCCGCGAGAAGCTCGACGTCGTGGATCTCCCCGACCGTCGGGCCGCCGGTGTTCGGGCCGACTAGAATTCCGGCGAAGATGTAACCCAGTATGAGAGGCAGCCCGAGACGCTGCGCGATAGCGCCGCTCACGAACGCCGCTATCAGAATTATCGCTATGTCACCGGCGATGCCCATACATCTATCTTATGACAAGATCCCCGCCCCACAAATGAACACGCCGCCACCGTACTAGCGGATGAGGTCTTTGCTCGACTCGTCAACGGCGTCCGGCGACTCCAGCTTCTCGCGCTTCGAGTAGGCCGCGCGCGCTATGACGTGGGCCGATACGGGCGTCGTGAGGATCAGGAACGCCCCGATCAGGGCTACGCGGTAGATGATCCTCGGGTCCGCGGTAACCACCGAGGCCGCGAGCAGCGAGATAACGCCGAGCACCACCGCCTTGCTCGCGGCGTGCAGCCGGGTGTAGGTGTCGGGGAGCCGGATCATGCCGTACACCCCGATGGTCATGATGAAGACCCCGAAGACCACCAGCGCATCAGCCAGCAGAGAGGTTATCGAGCCGGACGTCATCAGAAGATCTTCCTCTCCCCGTGATACCGGGCCGCTGCCACGGTCCCTATGAACGCCAGCAACGCGAGGATGAGCGCCGCATCCAGGTAGTACGGAGAGCGGTTCGCGTCAGCGTAGAGCACGAGCAGGGCGACCAGTATGAGCGTCAACATATCCAGGGCCAGGATACGCCCGGCGGTCGAACGCACCCGGATCACCGCCGCCACGCTAACGGCGAGCAGGCCCGTCATCCAGGCCATCGCCATATAGAAGACTACCTCGTGCAACAGAGACCTCCTCGCACGCTCATGGGAACACCCTTCTCTGGTAGCGCCGGTAGAACTCCTCGTGATGCCGCCGCACCGACTCGGGGTCCGTGGCGTCTATGACGTGCATCAGCATGACCTTCCGCTCCCGGTCCACGTCCACCAGGAACTCCCCCGGCGAGAGCGTCATCACGAGCGCCGAGACCGCTACCCCAACGGGCGTCCGGTCTCCGATAGGCACGGCCACGATGCCAGGACTTTCGAGAGGCCGCAGGTGAAGCGTTATCAGCGCCACCTCCCAAGTCCCTACCGTCACCTCCCAGGCGACCGCGACCGCGAACGGCACGAACGCCGCCACGCGACCGGGCAAGCTGCCTCTCAAGTCCGCCTCATCGCCGAAGAGGTACCCGCGCGCGAAGAACACGAGCGCGCCCGAGATGGCGAGTCCCATGAGGAGGTCCGGGAGATGGAAGCTCGCCAGAACGAGCGCGTAGACGAGCGTGAGCAGCGCCACCGAGAGCAGCGCCCGCTTCATCGCGTACCCCCGGAACTAGCGAGGACCCTGGCGGCTCCCTCGGCCAGCGCCAGGAGTGGCTCGGGCCAGATCCCAACCGCCAGCACCAGTACGCCCAGCGCGGCTACTAGTATCCGCAGCGGGCGCGGGCTGCTCTTGACCTTCGGCGTCGGCGTCAGGAAGACCCGCTGGTAGACCTGGAAGGCGTACAGGAACGAGAGCGCCCCGCCCGCGAACACCAGCGCAACGAGGGCCACGCTCGTAAAAAGCGGATCCACCGCGATGCTCGCCTTGAAAAGCGCCAGCTTCCCGATAAACCCCGCCGCCGGCGGCACACCGACGACGCTAAACGCCCCGACCGCGAACGCCGCGCCCACCAGCGGCCCGCGCGTGCCCGCCGCC
>JBBPZZ010000068.1:0-11514 GCA_038198445.1 Rubrobacterales bacterium | reverse complement strand
CGTCGGAGCCGTAGGGGTGACCGCCGAACCCGTGACGCATCATGGCGATGGCGCGGGACCCGTTCTTCTGGTCGTCGCGTGAGGCGACGAGTTGCATTACCGACTGCGAGATGACCGGTACTGGAACCTCCATGTGCAGAGCGTCGTCCACCAGCCAGTTCACTTCGCCCGTGTCTTCGACGTAGGCGGGTATGCCGTCCGTTCCGCCTTCGGAGCGGTAGGCCTCCTCCATCAGGTCCATGAGCCAGGACCGGATCACCGACCCGTGACGATAACAGCGCAGGACTTCCGCGATGTCGAGGTCGTCCCGGTAGCGCTCCAGGAGGTCCACGCCCTCCCCGATGGCCTGGAGCATTCCGAACTCTATCCCGTTATGGACGAGCTTCGTGAAGTGGCCCGCGCCTGGCGGTCCGGCGTGGACGTAGCCGCCCTCCACCGCGAGTTCCTTGAGTATGGGTTCGATCCGCAAGATCGCCTCCTGCTCGCCGCCCGCCATGAAACAGGCACCGTTGCGCGCGCCGTCGGTGCCGCCGCTCGTCCCGAGATCTACGAATTGGATGCCTTGTTCCTTGAGGCGGTGGTGGCGTCGGATCGAGTTGCCCCAGTACGAGTTGCCGCCGTCCACGAGGATGTCGCCCTCGTCGAGCTGCTCGGCGAGACCGTCGAGGACCTCATCCACCGCCGGTCCCGCCGGGATGTATAGAAAGACCGCTCGCGGAGGTGAGAGTTGCGCCTTTAGCTCCTCGAAGGAACCGACCTCGACCAGACCGGCATCGAGCATGTCCTTCGGAGCGCCGTAGCGTGTGGAGCCGACCACGCGAATGCCTTTCTCCAGGGCTTGCAGGGCGAGGTTCCCACCCATCTTGCCCAGGCCTACCACACCGTACTCGTTCCTTGCTTCTGTCATGGTTATCTCCTTATCTCTAGTTACCGGCGCCCAGGGCGCGGTCGAGGTTGAATGCGGCGCTGATGAGGGTCAGGTGCGTAAAAGCCTGCGGGAAGTTGCCCAGCGCCTCGCCGCCGGGGCCGATCTCCTCGGCGTACAGACCCAGGTGATTGGAGTAGCCGAGCATCTGCTCGAAGATGAGCCGGGCATCATCGACCCTGCCGGCCCGCGTCAGCGCCTCGACGAGCCAGAACGTACACAGACTGAACGTACCTTCTTCTCCCGTGAGGCCGTCCGCCGACTTATCCACGTCGTAGCGGTACACGAGGCCGCCCGTGACAAGCCCGCCCTCTCTGGGAGATCGGTTGATAGAGTCGAGCGTGCCTAGCATCCGGGGATCGTTCGGGGAAAGGAAGAACACCAGCGGCATGATCAGGTTCGAGGCGTCCAGGGTGTCGTCGTCGTAAGATTGCACGAACGCCTTTTGTTCGGCGTTCCACCCCTTGTCCATGATCTCCTCGTAGATCTCATCCCGCACCGTTAGCCACCGCTCGCGGTCGGCGGGGAACGAACGTTTGGAGGCCAGCCTGAGACCCCGGTCCACGGCGACCCAGCACATGAGCTTCGAGTACACGAAGTGGCGCTGTCCGCCCCGAATCTCCCATATGCCTTCGTCCTTGCGCTGCCAGTTGTCGCAGACCCAGTTGATGAGGACCCGGAGACGGGTCCACAAGTCGTAGGAGATTGGGTCTCCGTACTTGTTGTACAGGTAGACGGCGTCCATCAGCTCACCGTAGATGTCTAGCTGCAACTGGTCGTAGGCGCCGTTCCCGATCCGGACCGGCTTCGAACCGCGGTAGCCGTCGAGATGGTCCAACGTCTCCTCGGTCAGGTCGCTGCTCCCGTCTATCCCGTACATGAGTTGCAGCGAGCCGTCGGACCCGGAGTCCTTGCAACGGTTGTCGATCCAGTCCATGAACCGGGCCGCCTCCTCGGTGAACCCGATGCGGAGCAGGCCGTACAGGGTGAAGGCCGCGTCGCGTAGCCAGGTGTAGCGGTAGTCCCAGTTGCGCTCGCCGCCCAGGCTCTCCGGCAGGCTGCACGTGGGGGCCGCGACTATCGCGCCCGTGGGCTCGAAGGTGAGCAGCTTCAGCGCCAGCGCCGACCGGCGGACCATCTCGCGCCAGCGCCCCGTGTAGGTGCAATTTGAGAGCCAGTGACGCCAGTAATCCACGGTCTCTTTGAAAAGTTCCTCTTCCTCGGACTCGGAGAACGAGACTCCGCAGCCGGCCTTGCCTTCGACTTCCTGGAGCACGAACACCGTTGTTTCCTCTTCTTGCAGGGTGAACTCGGCGAGAACGCCGGCGCCGTTGGGTTCCAGGGGGATCTGCGTCGATAGTCCCAGGTTGAGTTGTGGAGCGTGGAAGCATGCGCCTTCGGCGGTGATCTCGGTCTCGTGTTCGGCGCGAGCGTAATCGAAGGCCGGCGTACATTCCATCCGGAAGGTCATCTCCCCGCGAACCACCCTGACGCGCCGGATCAACTGATGGTAGCCGTGACCGTTCGCCGGGACACCGACCGGCATGTAGTCCGTGATCTCGCCAACCCCGTCCGGCGTGAAGAAACGCGTAATGAGGACGTTGGTATCCGGCCAGTAGAGCTGCTTGCGGTTTTCTCCATCTTCTACGGGAGAGATCTTGAAACGCCCGCCTATCTCATCATCGAGGATAGCCGCGAAGACGCTCGGGGAGTTGAAGTGCGGGAAGCACAGCCAGTCTATCGACCCGTCCATGCCCACCAGGGCCACACTGTGCATGTCACCGACGATCCCGTAGTTCTCTATGGGTTGGTAAGTCATGAGACTTCGGACACCTCCTCGTTCGCCAGCCAGTCCAGGGCGACGGCGGCGGTCCATGACTGCTGGTCGGAACCTAGAGGCTCGCCGGTGAAAGGTTCGTAGTATTCTCCGAAGCTCCCGCCCGCGAGTTGGGCGAGGCCGCATCTTCTGAGCCGGGCAGCTCTTTCGCGCTCGCCGGAACGTTCCAGCGACCACCACAGCAGCCAGTTCATGACCGACCAGACAGGACCGCGCCAGTAGCTACGAGGGTGGAACCTGGGCTCCTCCGGGCTGGTGCTCGGGGGCAGCGGCCAGCGCAAGTCCTGATGGCCCGCGAACAACGCCGAATCGAGGGTATGCAGCAGGGGCTGACGCAGGTTTGGATCCGTGGTACCGACTATGAGGGGGGATAGGCCGGCGATGGTGCGAATCTTGAGCGGCGACTTATCGCGCAGGTCGTAGTCGAGGCAGAGGCCGAGGTCGGCGTCCCAGCGTTCCTCCACTCCCCGGCGGCCGCGCTCTATCCAGTGCCGAAGAGTAGCGCGGTCCTCATCCGGCGCTCCGATGAGATCTCCTATCTCCAGCAGAGCCTCGTTGGCGCGGACCAGGATGGCGCTCATCAGCACGTCCTTGACTAAAAAGGGATTGGTGTCGTAGACAGTAGCCTCGTCGCAGCCAGACCGCTTTATGAGCTCCACGAGCCAGATAAAGCGGTCGTAGATTTCTTGGGTGGGCCTCTCCGAGGGGTCCGGGACGTGCTGAAGGTCGCGTCGCTCGTATTCAGGCATTTCCCCGACCTCGACCCGCTGCAGGGCGGCGTGCCAGCGCGGGGAGTTGTCCGTGCCGCTCTCCCAGGGATGGTAGATGGTTACGAGCCCGCACTCTTCGGGGTCTCTGTAAGTAGCCAGGTAGCGGTGCCAGGCGAAGAGCTTTGGATAGACCTCACGCAGGAACTCTTGCACTTCGGTGGTATCCGCGCCTTGTCTTTCCGCGACTTCCAGGATACGGCGGACGGCGATGGCGTGGACCGGCGGCTGACACAGGCCGCTGGTGGTCGCCGGTTTCGGCGGAGCGTCGGGGGCGTCAGCGGCGGCGCTGGCCCAGTGCTCGGGGCCGGGAAAATAACTCTCCGGCGGAGCGTCGGTGTTGAAGACGATGTGGGGGACCTTCCCGTTCCTCCACTGGTGGTCGAGGAGGGTCCGGATCTCTTGCGCGGCGCGGCGGGTGTCGTAGTGGGCGATGCCGACGGCTATGAAAGCTGAGTCCCAACTCCACTGGTGCGGGTAGAGGTCCGGCGCGGCCTTGGTCCAGCCTCCCATGTCGTTGCCGCGTATAACCTTCTCTGCTTGCGTGGCTAGCTGTTCGGGACCCAGTTGGGTATCTTCCGAGGGAGGTATGGTCTTCATTTGGTGTCAGGCTCCTCTACGCGGCGTTCTCTCGGTCGGATTCGGGATTCGGGGTCGCGGACGTCACTTTTACACCTGGTTCCTCTTGCGGAGCCAGCCGGGTATCAGGGAGATGATGACGAAGAGCACCGCCGCTATTCCCAGGTAGACGAAGGTCCTGGTCAAATCCTCTTTGGCATTTGCCAGGGAGCCGCCCGCGAAGGTGTATACGGCGGCTCCGGGGATTATGCAGATGGCGGTGAGCAGCACGTAGACGCCGAGACCGATCTTGGTCAGGCCGTAGGCGAAGTTCTGGAGGTTGAATGGGAAGAGCGGCACGAGCCGGGTGATGAGCAGCATCCGCCAGCCCTGCTTCTCTACTCCTTCGTCCAGCTTCCGTACCCGCGCGTTGCTCGCCGTCCAACCCTCCACGAGCCCCCGCGCCGCGTAGCGTCCGACCAGGAACGCCAGCGTCGCGCCTATCGTCGCGCCGATCACCACCCAGAGCGTGCCGAAGACCGGGCCGAACACCAGCCCGGCCAGCAGAGAGAGCGGCGTGCCGGGCAGGAAGGCGAGGGCGGCGGCCGCGTAGAGGACGATAAAGACTATGGGAGCGATGAGACCAAAGCCGAGGATCCAGTCCCGAAGTCTGTTGAGTCCGTCCAGGCTGATGTATTCCGTTATCCCGGTGAGACGCGCAACCACGATGACGATCACCAGGGCCAGGCCGATGCCCGCGAGCCTGACCAGGTTGCGCTTCTTGTCCTGGCGCGTTCCCTTCTCCTCGTTCATCCTCGTACCTTACTTCGCAAGGCGCCCACCCCGCGCCGCGCGCTGAAGAAGAGCGAGAACACCTTCTGGTTGCGGTCGGTGAAGAGCTTCTCGCGGTAGTAGTTGTCCGCCGCGCGCTGGTTGGCCTGGGCCAGCGTCGGATAGACGTGGATAGTCGTGGAGAGCGTCTGTACTGGGATGTTCTTCTGCATCGCGAGCACGATCTCGTGGATCAAATTTCCCGCGTCAGGCCCGATGATGTGGCCGCCGAGGATCTTGCCTTTCTTGTCCGTTACTATCTTGACGAAGCCGACCGTCTCTCCGTCGGCGATGGCCCGGTCCACCCCGCTGAACGGCTGGCGGAAGACCTTTACTCCTTCGTGCTGCCCGCGGGCCTGCTCTTCCGTGAGACCAACCCGCGCCACCTCGGGGTCGGTGAAGGTGGTCCAGGGGACGACGCGGTGGTCGGCCTTCGTCTTCACGGGAAACAGGGCGTTTCGGAGGGCGGTGCGGCCCTGGTACTCGGCGACGTGGGTAAAGAGGTACTTGCCGGTGATGTCCCCGGCGGCGTACACGTTCTCGGCCGTGGTGCGGAGGTGCTCGTCCACCGTGAGACCCTTTTTCTCAAGTTCGATGCCGGCGTTCTCCAGGGCCAGGCTTCCGGCGGTCGGGGCGCGGCCGGCGGCTACCAGGATCTCCTCCCCCCGCGCTTCTATCTTCTCGCCCTGTTTGTTCGTCGCCGTAAGCACTTTCTCTCCGCCTTCGATGCGGGCTTCATCGGCCCTGTAGCCGCCGTGGAAGGTGACACCGTCGGCGATGAGCACCTGTTTCGCCACCTCGCCGATCTCCGGGTCTTCCTTTGCGAGAGGCAGGGGAGAAGACGAAACGAGCGTTACTTTCGAGCCGAATCGCGCGTAGATCTGGGCGAACTCGCATCCTATCGGGCCAGAGCCAACAATGACCATCGAACGCGGCAGTTCGTCGAGTTGCAGCGCCTCGACGTGGGTGAGGTAGCCGACCTCTTCTAGGTCTTTTATGGGTGGCGCGGTAGAGTGGGAGCCGGTGGCGACGATGACGTTTCGCGTCGCGAGCCTCCGGCCGTCCACGGCCACCTCTTCGGATGAGATGAAGCGGGCTTCATCCCCAAGAAATACGTCCACGCCGAGCTCACGGAAACGGTCGGGGCTGTCTTGCTCCCCGGCCACGTCTATAACCCGACGCATTCTGCTCATCACGGCTGGGAAATCCACCTCGTGGCGCGCGCTCTTGATACCGTACTCTTCGGAGTGGTCCAGGAGGTGGGCGACGCGGGCGCTCTTGACCAGGGTCTTGGTGGGGACGCAGCCGTGGTAGAGACAGTCGCCGCCGAGCTTGTCCCGTTCGATCAGGGCGACCTTCGCCCCAAGCGAGGCCGCCCCGGCTGACGAGACGAGGCCCGCCGTGCCACCGCCTATCACGACGAGGTCGTATTTATGGGGCATGGGCTGTGGCTCCTTTGTATTCCGTCCGCCAGGCGCAATCTACACGGCGGTTCTTACACGGCTCTTGTGAATTCCTTACGAATCGCTTAACTATCCGGTTCATGGGGACACTTTTGGCGCACCAGTTACAGCCCGGACGTCCCGTATAAAGAGTACACTCTGGTCCATGAGCATGATCAAAGTTTGCGGCATAACGAATCCCGATGACGCCCGTCTGGCCGCCGATGCCGGCGCGGACGCCATTGGCCTGATCTTCGCCGAGAGCCCCCGGCGCGTGGGCGTGGACGAGGCTAGCCGTATAGCCGCCGCGCTCCCGGACGGGGTCCTCAAGGTCGGGGTGTTCGTGAACTCAGAGCCCGAGGAGGTGTTTCGGGTGGTGCGGGAGGTTGGACTGGACTACGCGCAGCTTCACGGAGATGAGGGGCCGGAGGACGTAACGGATCTCCAGAACAGCGGTCTAAAGGTAATAAAAGCCGTGCGGGTACGGGACGAGGGTTCTCTGGAGAAGATGGAGGAGTATGGGGCGGACCTGTACCTGCTCGATGCGTACAGCGAGAAGGCGCGTGGCGGGACGGGTGAGAGGTTCGACTGGACGGTGACGAAATCGTTGCGGGGGCATGGTAACATCGTCGTCTCCGGCGGGCTTACGCCGGAGAACGTGCGCGAGGCTATCGAGTTCTTCGAGCCTTACGGAGTAGACGCCTCTAGCTCTCTCGAAGAGGCGCCAGGAAAAAAGAACGGCGAGCGGGTTCGGAGGTTCATCAGTGCAGCAAAAGGTTGATTCCGGGTACTTCGGTCCCTTCGGGGGCCGCTACGTCCCAGAGACGCTCATACACGCCCTCGAAGAGCTAGAAGAGGCCTACGAGCGGTACCGCGACGATCCCGAGTTCGTGGAGGAACTGAACGGCCTGGCGAGGGACTTCGTCGGCCGGCCGACACCGCTCATGTTCGCCGAGCGTCTTACGAAGAAGTGGGGCGGGGCGAACGTGTGGTTCAAGCGGGAGGATTTGGCGCACACGGGGGCGCACAAAATCAACAACGCCCTCGGACAGATCCTTTTGGCCGAACGCATGGGCAAGACGCGCATCATCGCGGAGACCGGCGCGGGCCAGCACGGCGTCGCCACCGCCACCGTCGCCGCGCTCTACGGCAAGGAGTGCGTCGTCTACATGGGCGAGGAGGACACCCGCCGCCAGAAGCCCAACGTGGTTCGGATGAAGCTCCTCGGCGCGGAGGTCCGGCCGGTGACGACCGGATCTAAGACGCTCAAAGCCGCGCTGAACGAGGCGATCCGGGACTGGGTAACGAACGTGGAGGACACGCACTACATCATCGGGACCGTGGCGGGACCCGCGCCCTACCCGCGCATCGTGCGCGACCTACAGACGGTGATCGGCCTTGAGATTGAGGCCCAGGCCCGCGAGCGGTTCGGTGGCGACCCGGACGCCATAATCGCCTGCGTCGGCGGAGGATCCAACGCCATCGGAGCGTTCCATCCGTTCATCGGACGCGAGAACGTGCGGCTGGTCGGGGTGGAGGCGGCCGGACGGGGCATCGAGACCGGTGAGCACGGAGCGTCCCTTACCGGGGGGAGTCCGGGCGTATTGCACGGCAACTTGAGTTACGTGTTGCAGACGGAGGACGGCCAGATCCGGGAGGCCCACTCGATCTCCGCCGGGCTGGACTATCCTTCCGTCGGCCCCGAACACGCCTACCTCAAGGACGAGGGACTGGCCGAGTACGTGAGCGTCACCGACGACGAGGCTCTCGAAGCCTTCACCATGACCTGTCGCCTTGAGGGGATCATCCCGGCCCTTGAGACCTCCCACGCCATCCACTACGCGGAGAAACTCGCGAGAGAGTTGGGACCCGGAAAGAACATGGTGATCAACCTCTCCGGGCGCGGCGACAAGGACGTGGACGTGGTGGCGGACGTCCTGGGAGTGGACGCGCACGAGGCGGACGAGGTCTCCGGTGACGGGTAGCGAGCGCGGTAGCGAGCGATTGCGGGCGGCTTTCTCGGGCGGTCGGGTGGCGTTCATGCCGTACCTGACGGCTGGTTTCCCGACGCTCGACGGCGCGCGGGATGTGGGGGAGGCATACGTCGAAGCGGGGGCGGATATCGTGGAGATCGGGGTCCCGTTCTCCGACCCGCTGGCGGACGGGCCGACGATCCAGAACACGACGACCAAAGCACTCGAAAACGGGGCGGACCTGGCATATTGCCTGGACTTCGCGGCTGGACTCGCTGACAAGGTGCCGGTGGTCTTCTTGATCTACTACAACGTCATCTTCGCCCACGGGGCGGAGGAATTTCTGGACGCGGTTGCGAAGGCCGGGGTATCGGGACTGGTCATACCGGACCTGCCGGTGGACGAGGTGGAGGGCTTCGCGGGGCTCGCGGGGGAGCGCGGCGTGGCCCTTTGCCCGATGGCGGCGCCGACCTCGTCCGACGAGCGCCTGGAGCAGATCGGCAAGCTCGCCACCGGTTTCGTTTATTGTGTGTCGGTCGCGGGAGTGACGGGCGTGCGCGACGCGCTGCCGCCGGGGGCGGTCGAGATCCTGCGCCGGGTACGCTCGAAGACGGACGCTCCCGTGGCTCTGGGCTTCGGGATCGGCTCCGCGGAGGCGGCGGCGGAGGCGGCGGCGGAGGCTGACGGGGTCATCATCGGCAGCAAGCTGATGAAGCTCGTCGACGAAGAGGGCGTGGTTAGGGTCGGAGAGTGGCTGCGCGAGGTGCGTGAGGCTATCTCCGGGGTGGAGAAGGTCGGAGGGCGGCATTAGGAGCTGGCTGCACAGGCGGCGGGAGTACTCCCGGACCGTCCCCGAGACCGAGAGCGGTCTTGGTCCGATGGACGCCGTCTTCACCAAGTGCGAGAAGTGCGGGCAGCCGGTCTACGAGAAGGACCTCAAGGCCCGCTTCAACGTGTGTCCAAACTGCGAGTTCCACTATTCTCTGGCGGCCCAGGAACGGGTGCGGCTCCTGATCGACGCCGGGACCTTCGAGGAGCGCGACAAAGGACTGGACGCCGGAGACCCTCTGGGTTTCGAGGGCTATGCGAAGAGGCTGGAGAGCGCCCGCGCAAAGACCGGGCTCGACGACGCCGTGTTGAATGGGATCGGTGAGATCGGTGGGCGCAGGGTCGCCTTCGCCGCGATGGACTTCCGGTTTATCGGGGGCTCGATGGGGAGCGTGGTGGGCGAGAAGATCGCACGCACTATCGAGGTGGCGTATTCGGACGAGCTGCCACTCATCATCGTGTCAGCCTCGGGCGGGGCGCGGATGTTCGAGGGCGTCTACTCCCTGATGCAGATGGCGAAGACCAGCGTCGCGCTCTCACGTTACATGGATGGGTCGTGGCCGTATGTTTCGGTGCTAACGGACCCGACGTTTGGCGGGGTTACGGCCTCGTTCGCGACGGCGGCGGACGTGGTGATAGCCGAGCCGGGGGCAAGGATCGGCTTCGCCGGGGCGCGGGTGATAGAAGATACGACGAAGGAGCGGCTGCCGGAGGGGTTCCAGACCGCCGAGTTCCAGCGCGAGCACGGGATGGCGGACCGCATCGTGCATCGGCTGGCGCTAAAGGGCGACCTCGAACGGTTGTTGGGGTTCGTCGCGTGAGGGTCATGAAGTGATCCTGGAATTCGAGCGCCCGATAAAGGAGCTTGAAGAGCGAATCGCCGGGCTGCACCGGCTCGCGGGACCGAGCGTGGAGCTTCAGACGGAGATCTCACGTCTCGAAGAGGCCCTGGCGGCGGCCAAGAAGCGTATCTACTCGAACCTCTCGCCTTATCAGCGGGTCCAGGTCGCCCGGCACGCGGGTCGCCCGAACTTCCGGTCGTACCGCGACGCCCTGGCCGACGACTTCTACGAGCTGTCCGGCGACCGCGCCTACGGCGACGACCCCGCCGTGCGCGGCGGATTCGCCAGGCTCCGGCATGGAGGCCAGAACGTGGTGCTCATCGGACACGACAAGGGCGGCGACGTAAATAGCCGGGTGAAGGGCAACTTCGGCATGGCCCACCCCGAGGGTTACCGCAAGGTAAAGCGGCTCTACGAACTAGCCGGACGTTTCGGCCTCCCGATAGTGGCGCTGGTGGACACGCCGGGCGCTTTCGCCGGACGCGGCGGAGAGGAACGCGGCCAGGCGTGGGCCATCTCCGAGGACCTCATGGCGCTGGCCCGTGCCCCCGTCCCTGTACTCTCCGTAATTATTGGCGAGGGAGGTTCCGGTGGCGCTTTAGCCATGTGCGTCGCGGATTACGTCGGGATGCTGGAGAACTCCTACCTCTCCGTCATAGCGCCCGAGGCGTGCGCCTCCATAATCTTCCGGGATCCCGCACGCGCCCCCGAGGCCGCCGAGGCGATGAAGCTGACGGCGCGGGACCTCAAAGAGCACAAGGTCATAGATGAGATCCTACCGGAACCACTGGGCGGCGCCCACAACGAGCCAGAAGCGGCCATAGAGTGCGTCGGCGACGCTCTCGGACGAGTCCTCGCGGAGTTCGCGGATATGAACTCTGGGACCCTTGTAAAAACCCGGTATGAGCGCTACCGTCGCATCGGGGCGCACGTATCGGAGCGCCCGTAAGTCTCCTTGCGGCCCACACTCTGGCTGTAAACCGTCTTGCGTTCCTTCTTCGGGCTACGTCCTGTCGTCCGGGATGGTGTCCGGCGCCGCGAAGGCGCGCGAAAGCAGGGAAGAGGCGTCCTGGGCGGGCACAGCTTTGGAGAAGTAGAAGCCCTGGGCCATGTCGCAACCCATCTCTCGCAGGATCCGGGCTTGTTCGGCGGTTTCCACACCCTCGGCGATCGCCCGCATGTTGAGGGCGTGAGTCAGCTGGATCGTACCCAGGACAATGGACTCGTTCTCGGCGCCAGTTCCGAGTTTATCCACGAACGACCGGTCTATTTTTAAATAGTCCATTGGGAAACGGTTGAGGTAGGAGAGGGAAGAGTACCCGGTCCCGAAGTCGTCAATGGCGAGCTTTACGCCCATGTCCTTGAGCTTGTTTAGCGGTAGTTTGTTGAAGTAGGTAAAGAACCATGCTCAAATGGCGGCGCGCAAGGAGGTGCCGTCATGACCAGACGACTGCCCGTGGCCCCGTCCCCCGGTCCGCTTGAGGAGTACGCCGCTCGCTTCGACGATCTCT
>JBBPZZ010000067.1:0-8571 GCA_038198445.1 Rubrobacterales bacterium | reverse complement strand
GATCGTCTACAAGAACGTACAATGAGATCAAGAAGGAGTCGAGATCCATGATGGCACCATCCTTTGGAGAGAGTTTGGTACATCAGCATACGATCCTGGCTCCTTCTCTGTGAATCTGAATTACACATCAGTCGTCTAAGCGCTCCGTATCCGCGCAAAGAGAGGGCCGGGATGATTCCCGGCCCTCTCTTTCTTTAGACCGCCTGAGGAGCGGGCGGTCTTCCAGTTTGTTGTTACTGTGCTCTACAGCACGCTCTTATATCCAACGACGTTGGCGGGGGAGATGGGGTCGTAGCGCACGGTGGTGCCGGGGTAGGGCGCGTCGATCATCGACCCGTCTCCGGTCGCTATTCCCACGTGCCCGATGCCGGCGCCGGTGTAGTCGCTGAACACGAGGTCTCCCGGTCCAGGACTGGCGACCGGCGTACCGTAACCGTACTGGGCCGCCGCGTTGTGCGGTAGATAAACCCCAAGTTCAGCGAAAACGGCCGTAGTCAGACCCGAGCAGTCAACGCCGGAACGCGAGGCGCCACCGTAGACGTAGGGCACACCGATCCAGGTCTGAGCATCCGCGACAACCGCGTCACCAGAAGCCAGACTGTGGCTTTGTGCCGGCTGCACGAAGAACATCGAAACTGCAATTACCGCTGCGAGCAAAGCCGCAACCAAACCTAACCTTACCTTAACTGATAATACGGACAAACTGACAAACACTTCCTCTCTATCAAACAGCTTTCAACACATACAGGGACTTCTTCCGAGAGGAGCCCCCCCTCCTCATCGCGCGAGAGGGTAACGTGCCCGCAACACGACTGCAACCCTGGCGAAACTCGCGCAAAGCCCTACCGGACCAGAGAAATCCCTTACCTAAGCCTGAAATCCGTATACGTACGGATGCCCGTATTTTAATGTTCCTTAATATTATGAAGCGTTATGAGCCCCTATTCGATGCACGCAAGCCCTATTCTTGCAGGGTGGCTTACGGCGAAGGTGCGGTCGTTTGACAGGGTTCGGTTGAGATAAACTGATGTAGCATGGATGATCTAGAGCGCCGGATAGCCGAGGAGCGGGCGCGGGTAGAAGGCGAGTACCGGAAGGTTCTAAAGACCTCAGTGGCGTTCGAGAAGGGTATCCGGAACCGCTGGCGGGAGAAGTGCCGTGCCAAGAATGAGCGTATCGCCACTTTGGAGGCGCGGGTTGCGGAGTTGGAACTTGAGTTGAGCAAAGAACGTGAAAGGCGGAAGTGAACTTTGGATCGCACGACGAAGGAACGCAAACTGATAGGATTGATGTTGAACGACATGGGGATGTCGGATCTCGACGAGCCCGAGATGGTGCGGATGAACGAGGAGGTACGAGGACTCTCGGAGGAAGAGTTGGACCAGACGCTGGCATCGCGCCTGGACCTTTCGCAGCCGGTAGATGAAGAAACGCTGGAGAGCGCCCTACGGCACGTCGAGGAGCCGGAGCGTATCTCGGAGGACGGCCCAGGGGGATTCACCGGCGCACCGGACATGAGCCACGAAGCGCGGCCCGAGGAGCGGGAGCGTTAGGAAGAAGTGCCGGACGGCCCCACGCCGGGGGCGGAGATCTCGGCCTTCAGGGCGTCTACTGCGGAGTTGAGTTCGGCGAGGGTGGATTTGGCCTCGGTCATGCGGGCGTGCTCCGTGCGGACGAAGCGCGTGTATGGGGCGATAGCCTCGCGCATCCGTTCGAGAGAGCGGTTTAACTCCGAGTCGAACTGGCGGCTGACGACCTCCGAGAGCTTCTCGCGCAGGGCCGCGGTCTTCTCCCGGAACTCGGCCCGCGCCTTGCGGCGGCGGTTCGGCAGGACGAACAGACCATAGCCCGCCAGAATAGCCGCCGCGATGACGCCGGTAACGTCAAGGAAACGGGTCGTGAAGAGTGTGACGACCAGCGCACCGATGCCAAGAGCGCCAGCGCCCGAGGCGGCGGTCTGGGCGACGGCGCCCTGTATCGAGAGGGCCAGCTTCTCTGACTCGCGTTCGCGATCGTATCCGCGCACCACGTTCGTCGCGTTCTTGCCGACGGAGTTCAGGATCTGACCGCGGTTGTACTCGAAGTTGTCGCCCACGTCCCCGATAACGTGCTCGTCGTACTTCGCGTCGCGGCGGCGGTTGACGTATTCGACGATGGCCCGCCACTGCTTCAGGTTGCGGTCCACCATCCAGTCGATCAACTCCTGCACCCGCTCGTCTATTAGCTCCTCCGTGTCGGCGACGACCTCGTCCCGGAAGCGTTCCTGTACCTTCTCCTGCCGGAATAGCTCCCGGATGTTCATGAGCCGGATGTTCTCTTCCAGCCACTCGTCGCCCCGCTCGCTCATCCTAAGGATCACGTTGTCTATCTCCGCGAGCCGCGCCTCGAAGTCGCGCTGCATGTCTTCCTTGTAGACGCCGAGCTGCGCCTCAACGTTCTCGGCCGTCTTGAAGTCCTCCTCCAGAAGGCTCACGCGCTCCTCAACCGTACCCCGGTAGCGGCGCGAAAGCTCCTCCACGATCCCGAGAGGACTCTCCAGCTTCAGACGCACCCGGCCCTCCTCGTCCAGAAGCTCCGAGACGTAGCTTTCGAGTTCGGCGAAGCCGCTCGCTTTGAGCAGGGCGTCGCGCTCCATGCCGCTCGAAGCTGCCTTCGCCTTGCGGGCCAGGAGCGAGGAGACGAAGAAGATGGGGGGCGTCAGGCCGAGCATGGAGCGGATGCCGTCCTCTATAAAGGTACGCACCTTCTCGACGTTCGACTCCTCACGGAGGAGGTCCACCTTGTTGACGACCAGCAGTATCTTCTTGCCCCAGTCCCGGATGAGCTCCAGGTAACCGCGCTCGCTCTCCGTTAGCGGACGCTCGGCGGAGGTAACGAACAAAACCAGGTCCGAACGCGGGACGAAGCCTTTGGAAAGCTCCTCGTGCTGGCGGATTATGGCGTTTGTACCGGGCGTGTCCACGATGGCTACCTCGCGCAGGAAGTCGTTCGGGTAGCCTTTCTCCAGGATACCCTCGCGCCGCTCGTGCTCGGTTGGCTCGTCACCGTGGCGCAGTACGGTGATGCGGTCGGTCGTCGGCGTGACGCCCTCGGTGGAGACTTCGGCCCCGAGCAGCGCGTTGATAAAGGCGGACTTGCCGGAGTTGAACTCGCCCACGATGACGAGCAGGAACAGTTCCTCGACGTCGGAGATCGCCTGCCGGACGAGGTCTACGTCTTCGCGCGGCGCGCCGAATCCGCCCAGGAACCTCTCCAGATCGCCTAGAAGCGTACGCTCGCGGTTGATCAGGTCTTGCTGGTGTTTGTCGAGGATACGCAATCGTCACACCTCCTCGGCGCATTATAGACGGCCTGCGCTATGTATACCCTCATGGCTGCTACCATACGTCTCTGCGTGTAAGCGAGAGTGGAGAATTATATGAATTACAGGAAGCTCGGCGCTACGGGAATAGAAGTCTCGGAGATTGGCTACGGGGCGTGGGGGATCAGCGGCAAGCAGTGGATCGGGGCCGAAGACAACGAGTCGCTGAAGGCCCTGAACCGCGCCATAGACCTCGGCCTGAACTTTATAGACACTGCGCTCGCCTACGGTGAGGGACACAGCGAGCGGCTCGTGGGCCAGGTCGTCCGAGAGAGGAGCGAGCGGGTCTACGTCGCCAGCAAGATCCCGCCGAAGAACGGCATCTGGCCCGCGCCGTCCGGCCTGAACCCGGAGGACGTATTCCCTGGAGCCTACGTGCGGAAGTGTACCGAGCAAAGTCTCAAGAACCTGGGGCTGGATACGATAGACGTTCAGCAGTTCCACGTGTGGCAGGACGAATGGGTCGGTGACGGAAGCTGGCTTGAAGCGGTCGAGGAGCTGAAGAGCGAGGGGAAGATCCAGAACTTCGGGGTCTCTATAAACGACCATCAGCCGGCGAACGCAATCCGGCTTATAGAGACGGGCGTGGTGGACACGGTGCAGGTGATCTACAACGTCTTCGACCAGAGCCCCGAGGACGAGCTACTGCCCATTTGCCAGGAGCACAACGTCGGCGTGATCGTGCGCGTCCCGTTCGACGAGGGCGCCCTTACCGGCAGGATCACACCGGAGACAACCTTCGACGAGGAGGACTTCCGGAGCCACTACTTCCGCGGCGACCGCAAGCAGGAGGTCCAGGACCGGGTGAAGGCCATCCTATATGAGTTGGGAGCTTCCGAGGACGAAATGGCGGAGATAGCTTTGCGCTACATTCTTAGCCATCCGGCGGTCTCGACCGTCATCCCCGGTATGCGCTCGCTCCGCAACGTCGAGCGCAACATGGCTGTCGGCGACGGAGAGGGCTTGCCCAAAGACCAGGTCCAGAAGCTAAAGGCCCATCGCTGGGTTCGCAACTACTACGCGTAGAAGGAGAAGAGCGTCATTCATAAGGGGTTAACTGGGACCTTCGGGCTACCGTTCCGAACGCTGCTTTCACGAGAGATCAGGCGGTTTATGAAGGTCTGGAGCCAGACTTTGCTTTCACCGCTGTTGACTTCGCTGCTGTACATCCTGGTCTTCGGATACGGGCTTGGCAGCCGTATCCGGGAGGTCTCGGGCATACCGTACCTGCAGTACATACTCCCCGGTCTGGTCTTGATGAGCATCATTACCGCTTCGTATGGCAATACGTCTTCGAGCCTCTTCGACGCCAAGCGCGAGCGCTACATAGACGACGTGCTTATAAGCCCGATCACGCCGCTTCAGATGGCCCTGGCTTACGTGATGGGCGGGGTGGCGCGCGGGATGCTCGTAGGTATCGGTACGTTCGCTTTGGCGGTGCCGCTCGCGGGTCTGCCGCTGGAGCATCCGCTGCTGTTGGCCGCCTCCGCACTGGCGACGAGCATCGTCTTCGCGTCCGTGGGAGTGGTGGCGGGGGTACTCTCGACGCGCATCGACCACATCTTTTTCATGACCAGCATCGTCATTCAGCCGCTCTCTTTCCTCGGCGGCGTCTTCTATTCGGTCGAGATGTTGCCAGGTCCGCTACGGGTGGCGACGTACCTGAATCCTATCTTCTACGCCGTCGACACCTTCCGTTTCTCCGTGCTTGGGATCTCTGACATACCGGCCTATCCGGCGCTGGTGGCCCTGGCGGTCTTCGCGGTGTTGAGTTTTCTGGTCGCCACGGAGATCTTCCGCCGCGGCTACAAGCTGCGCTACTGAGTTGGCTACTGAAAAGACGGCCAACTCCGGCGACTCCGGACGCTCTTCGTAGTAAGCTCATGGCGTTTGATCTTTTAGAATTTTATTTGAGGAGGAAGTTTTGCAGATGTTTGGCAAGCGCCGCTTCGGGGTGCTGGCGTGTGTTCTACTGGTAATTTTCTGGAGTTCGGCTTTCTCGGCGGTCAAGATCGGGCTCGACTACTCGCCGCCGTTGCTGTTCGCTGGAATAAGGACTCTGCTCGGCGGGCTCCTTATAACGGCCGTCGCCCTTGTCTGGGGCGGGAACCCGAACTTCCGGCGCGACTGGCGGGTATTTCTGCTTCTGGCGGCGTTCAACGCGGCGCTGTTTATCGGGGGGCAGACTTTCGCGGTAATGAGCCTGCCCTCGGGGACGGCGGCTGTCCTGATCTATCTGCAACCCATCCTCGTCGGTTTTCTGGCCTGGATGATCCTGGGCGAGTCGCTCACGGTGATGAAGGTAGTGGGACTCCTGCTCGGGTTCGCCGGTATCGTGGCCGTCAGCTCCGGCGGCCTGGAGGGCGGAGAGATCACACTCGCAGGCGTCGCCTTCGGAGTGTCCTCCGCGCTGTTCTGGGCTCTGGGGACAGTCTTTTTCAAGAAGTACGAGGCGCGGGTCTCGACGCTCTGGGCCGTGGCCGTACCGTTCCTGATCGGGGGCGTCGCGCTGACGGCGCTCGGGCTGACGACGGAGTCGTGGGGCGCTATCTCCTGGAAGGGACCGTTCGTCGCGAGCCTGTTGTACTCGGCGCTTATCGGGACGGGCTTCGCCTGGCTGCTCTTTCTGGGGCTCGTGCGGGCCGGGGAGGCGAGCCGGGTCGCCTCCTACATCTTCGTCGTGCCGCTTGCGGCCGTCGTCATCGGCGCTATTTTTCTTAACGAGACTCTGGGACTCTCCCTGCTCGTCGGCGCGGCGCTCGTAGTCTCCGGCATCTACCTCGTCAATCGAAGGTCCCAAAGTGAGAAAGAGGCCGAGAGTTAGATTTCGCTCGTCTCTTGAATTTAGATACGGAATCCCGTGTAATTCGAGATAGGAAAAGGAGGATTTAGAGTGGCCCAGTCACAGGAACGACCGCCGTTGCCGCCGTTTGATGAGGCGTCGGCGCGCGAGAAGGTAAAGAAAGCCCAGGACGCCTGGAACAGCCGGGACCCGGAGAAGGTGTCGCTCGCCTACACCGAGGACTCCGAGTGGCGCAACCGCGACGAGTTCTTCAAGGGGCGGGAGGAGATCTTGGCCTTCCTTGAGCGCAAGTGGGCCAGGGAACTCGACTACAAGCTCATGAAGGAGTTGTGGTGTTACCAGGGGAACCGCATCTCGGTCCGCTTCGAGTACGAATCGCGGGATGAAAGCGGCCAGTGGTGGCGGTCTCACCTCCACCACCCGAACACAACGAAGATCACCGCCATGCAACGCCCCGGAGAGAAGCCGGAGGTAGCGGTGGAATTCGCTGCCTAAAGACGGAAGGAGAACACGCATGGAGCAGGTCAGACCGCCCGTACCGCCATTCACCGAGGAGACCGCGAGGCAGAAGGTGAAGGCGGCACAAGATGGCTGGAACAGTCGCGACCCCGAGAAGGTGTCGCTAGCGTATACGCCGGACTCGAAGTGGAGGAACCGTGACGAGTTCTTCGAGGGCCGCGAAGCTATAGTCGAGTTCTTGAAGCGAAAGTGGGCGCGGGAGTTGGACTACCGGCTGGAGAAGAACCTCTGGTGCTTCACGGAGAATCGCATCGCGGTCAGGTTCGAGTATGAGAGTCGGGACGCTGAGGGACAATGGTGGAGAAGTCATGGTAATGAATTGTGGGAGTTCGACGAGAACGGGCTCATGCGCCGCCGCGACGCCTCCATCAACGACTACAAGATAGACGAGACGGAGCGCAAGTTCCGCTGAACTCGGTGATCTCCACAAGGCTGGGCGAGGACCCGGAGGTAGGGGTGGGGCTGATATAGCGTTTACGCTACTCTCATTCTATTTCGCGCTTGATCTTGTCGGGCCAGTCATCCCCTTGATGGGGAATCCTCGTGACGTCGCCCCCTCGCTCCGCTTCCGCTATGAGTTCCTGCTTGTCCATCTGCGACCAGCTTTCCCAGCCCTTATGGATCACGTAGGCGGCGTTGCCTACCTCGGGGCACTCCATTAGGGCTTTCGTGGTGCCGGGAAACGTGAAGATGACGTAACCGTCGAAACCATCGGGTCCGAGCCAAGGCGGATCGTCGGGGCCGAGCTCGCGCGCCTTCTCGATGCGCTCCATGTCGAACCTGACCTCCGGGTTATAGCGGCGCTTCTCCTCGTAGTACCGGCTGATGTTGGCGAGAGAAAGAGAGCCTGGTGTTGCGGGGCGCCATTGTAGACGGCGGCCGGTCGTGAGGTGCTTGAAGGCGTTTTCGATCTCCTCGAAGATCTCAGACGCGGTGCGGCGAACGGCCGCCTGCGTCGTCCTTTCGGGAGCCGGGGCTCCCAGGCGGTCGTATTCGTCCCTGGCCTCCATCTGCTCGATCTCCCGGTCCAGCCGCTTCAGTGTACGCTCCATCTGGCGTATGTCCTGCTTCTTGAACTTCGGGTTGCCGGGCGCTTCGTTATACAGAAGATGCTTGGTTCGCTGCCGCTTGAGGTACGCGGCTTCAAGTCGATTACGCGGGAGAGCAGGAGCGGGCGGCCCCGCATCGGCCTTTGCTCGTAGCAGCCTCCACACGACCAAGAATTCCTCGTACGTGTGAGGGTGATCGACACCAGGATCGTAGTCGTACATCCGGTGCAGACTCTCCCTGATGTACCCTGCAAGCTCGTCAACGTCCATCTGCCTGCACTTGTCCATGTAGGGAGGCTGCTCGTTCATCTCGGGGTCCCATCCTCCGAAGGTATGTGGTGTCTGACCGTATCGTTGATTGTACGCACGAATGGCGCATTTCCCAACGCCACCCCTATCTTTGCTGAGGATGCTGGAGGAGGCGCCATAGCCACCAGGATCAAGACCTTCAACGGCGCGGTCGGCGGGAGCTAAGCGAATACCTCGCCGAGACGCGGGCGCTGATCGAGGGTGCTTCCAAAGAGTGACTGAACAACCGCGCCACCGGGGAGGATCGGGCCGAGATGTACCGACGGCTCCAACTCAAGATCGAGGTGGACGCCGAGGACAACATCGCCATACGTGGCGCGTTCGGAGACCCCTTGCGGTCGTCTCTCGAAACACACTCATTTCAATGCTTCCTCATCCAACAACACCCCTGACCGGCCCCCGATCTCTGTACCAGGTGCTATGAGAGTGTGGTTGCCGATTGTAGCTCCTTTGTAAGCCCCGTACCTGCTTGCGCCGCTGCGCAGCACGAGGCCGCGAATTCCCAAGGCGTTCGGTAGCCCAGGGCGCTG